>CAKTRJ010000072.1 GCA_934597345.1 uncultured Oscillospiraceae bacterium | reverse complement strand
CACCTGCTTTGGAGCGCACAGGAGGATGTGCGCAGTCTAAAATCTCTGATCCTTTTTGGTGTGCGTGGCATGGCGGCGTACGCCTATCACGCCATGGTGCTGGGCTATACGGACGACGCTGTGAACCGCTTCTTTGCTAAGGCGCTGTTTGCCGTGGGCGAGGACTGGGGCATGGACGAGCTGCTGCCCATCGTGATGGAGGTGGGCGAGAAGAACCTCCAGTGCATGGCGCTGCTGGATAAGGCCAACACCGAGACCTACGGCACGCCCACGCCTGCTACCGTCCCGCTGACGGTGGAGAAGGGGCCGTTCATCGTCATCACCGGCCACGATCTCCACGATTTGAAACTGCTGCTGGAGCAGACCGAGGGCAAAGGCGTCAACATCTACACCCACGGTGAAATGCTGCCTGCCCACGGCTATCCGGAGCTTAAAAAATACCCACACCTCAAGGGCAACTTCGGCACGGCGTGGCAGAACCAGCAAAGAGAATTTGCCGGCATCCCCGCGCCGGTGCTGTTTACCACCAACTGCCTGATGCCGCCGAAAGCAAGCTACGCCGACCGTGTGTTCACCACGGCGGTGGTATCCTATCCCGAAATCACCCACATCGGTGAGGACAAGGATTTCACCCCTGTCATCGAAAAGGCATTGGAGCTTGGCGGCTACAACGAGGACAAGCCGTTCACCGGCATCAACGGCGGCAGCACGGTCATGACCGGCTTCGGTCACGGTGCGGTGCTGAGCGTGGCGGATCAGGTGATCGAGGCGGTAAAGAGCGGCGCGATCCGGCACTTCTTCCTGGTTGGCGGCTGCGACGGTGCGCGCCCGGGGCGCAACTACTATACCGAGTTTGTCAAGCAGACGCCTGCCGACACTGTGGTGCTGACGCTGGCCTGCGGCAAATTCCGCTTCAACGACCTGGATCTTGGGACCATCGGCGGGCTGCCGCGGCTGATGGATGTAGGACAGTGTAACGACGCCTACGGAGCTGTGAAGATCGCGCTGGCCTTGGCGGACGCCTTTGGCTGCGGGGTCAACGACCTGCCTCTGTCTCTGGTGCTTTCGTGGTATGAGCAGAAGGCGGTGTGCATTTTGCTGACGCTGCTGCACCTGGGCATCCGAAACATCCGCCTTGGTCCGACGCTCCCGGCGTTCATCTCTCCCAATGTACTGAACTATCTGGCGGAGAACTTTCATATTGCCCCGGTCACCACGCCGGAGGAGGATCTGAAGGTGCTGCTGAAGCGCTGACAAACCGTAATGCGGCTGCGGAGAGGAATATCTCCGCAGCCGCCCTTTATTGAAAGCAATCATGAGTGGCGCGGCCATTTATCCGCGCCACTCATGAGCGTTTACTTTTTGGTTCTTTGCTTTGATACTCCTACACGCTGCCGGCTCCAAAGCATGCTTCTCATGTCAGAGCACCCGGAGAAGTGAAGAAAACTGCTTACTTCAACAACCCAGCATCTGTATCTTAACATAAGATTTATGGCTCGGTGCTATAATAACCTCAGCAAACCGGGCAATCGCCAAGGAAAGGATAGATTAGGAC
>CAKTRJ010000071.1 GCA_934597345.1 uncultured Oscillospiraceae bacterium | reverse complement strand
ATATTTTTACGCAATGTATTATATTCAAGGAATCCATATACATCTGTGCTGCCAAACGGCATCTGGAAGGGGCTAAGACGATGCAGATTTCCGGCATTGGCCACTCTGTTATACGTGGATTGGTTACCACAGGACAATGGTTCTCCGCCAGCACTACCGTCTATCCTCGTGGATCGCCGCAAGGGCGCCGCCATAGCTATTTCGTAGATTGCTGAACCTTCATAAACCGCTTAGCCCCTTCCAGATGCCGTTTGGTATTCTACACAATTTGACAGGTAAAAGTTCGTTGACTTTTTCAATTGAAAAATGTCATTTCATAACAGCTATTTCCTGGTTGCACAAATATCAACATTTCGTTTGGATTTTTATTTACCGAAAAAGTGAAAAGCAGTAAAGAAATTGTTCAGAAACAGCGCCATTGCCAGCAGATCGGCGCTGCCGCCGGGACTGAGCCACCGGCTGATGAGGGCATCGTCCAGCGCCTGCGCCAGTGAGATGCGCTGCTCCGGCGGCGCTTCCAGTATGGCGGCAGAGCGCGCCTTTACAAAGGCCGCGCCCTCGACACCGCCCCGGTGATAGAGGTTACTGTCCTCCGTGTGGGCCATCAGCCAGAGGAGGGCCGTCAGGGAATCGTGGGTTTGCAGCAGCGCGGCGGCCTTCCGGGCGGTGGGGAAGCCTGCCAGCGCTTCCGACCGTGCGCCGCCCACCTGATGGTGTGCGGCCACCGCCGCGCCATGGGTATCCTGAGGCGGCGTCAGCTTTGCGGCCAGCGCGGCGGCATGGGCAAATACGTCGCCGCCCTCCGAGAGATACCGGCCCAGCGCCGCCAGCAGCACCGAAAAGGAGAACAGCGCCCCCTTGTGGGTGTTGACGCCGCCGTTGGTCCGGAACATGGCGGCTTCGGCTTCCAAGCCCGCCGCCTGTAAAGCGGCGGCATCCGCGCCGGACAGGCTCAGCGCCGTGATCCGGCGGAACCAGGGCGTCAGCGCGTCGATGCTCCGCAGGAACAGAGGAAGATCCATATCATTGTGCGCACCGTTATTGCGTTCGTCCACCAGCCCCGGCTTTGGGGTCAGGCACACCTCCTCCGTCAGCGCCTTTGCCGCCAGGCCGGCCAGATATCCGGCGGCGAAGTCCGCCAGAATCTCATGGGTGCGGCCCACGATGGCGTCCAGCCCGTGGGTGCGGCTGCGGGAGCAGACCGTCACCGGTCCGCCGCAGATAAGGCAGGTGCGCGGCTCCGGGCGGGACAGCTTGCTGCCGTCTGTGTCCAGCACGTCCAGATCGTATAGCCGCCCGATGGGCGCGGTGGTCTCCAGCGTCAGACAGGCGGCCTTCAGCTCCGCCGCCGGACGGTCATACACCAGCAGGGCCTCACAGCCGGTGGCGGGCCGGATGATCTCTGCTGCCGCCGGCTGGCCCAATGCGTCATACAGGGCCTCCAGCCCCGCGTCGAAGGCCAGCTCGATCAGCGGGGAGGACTTCACCGGCCCGGCGATATTCATGGTGAAGGACACCAGCGGCAGGCGATAGGCCCGCAAAAGCCGACGCTGGGCATTCGCCCGCGT
>CAKTRJ010000070.1 GCA_934597345.1 uncultured Oscillospiraceae bacterium | reverse complement strand
CGCTTCTCCAGGAACGCGCCCATGCCCTCCTTCTGGTCGGCGGTGGCGAAGCACATGGCGAACAGCTCGTTCTCCAGAGCGATGCCGTCGTCAATGTCCATCTGCATGCCGCGGTCGATACAGGCCTTGGAATACTTCACGGCGATGGGAGCGTTGGCGGTGAAGGACTTGGCCATGGCGATGGCGCCGGGGATCAGCTCCTCGGGAGCATACACAGCGTTGACCAGACCGATCTTTTCAGCCTCGGCAGCGCCGATGACCTTGCCGGAGAAGATCAGCTCCTTGGCCTTGGCGATGCCCACGCGGCGGGGCAGGCGCTGGGTGCCGGAGAAGCCGGGGGTGATGCCCAGGCCAACCTCGGGCTGGCCGAACTTGGCGCCGCCCTTGCCCTCAGCGTTGGGGCCGGCAGCCAGGATGATGTCGCAGCTCATGGCCAGCTCGCAGCCGCCGCCCAGAGCGAAGCCGTTGACAGCAGCGATGGTGGGGATCTCCAGCTTCTCAATGCGGCGCATCAGGGCGCTGCCCCGCTGGCCCCACTTGCGGCCGCCGGCCACATCCAGGGGGAGCTGCTCGCCGATGTCGGCACCGGCCACAAAGGAACGGCCCTCGCCGGTGATGATGAGAGCGCCCAGCTCGGCGTCCTTCTCCACCTCGGTGATGGCCTGCTCCAGGTCGCCGATGACGGTGGAGTTCAGTGCGTTCAGCGCCTCGGGACGGTTGATGGTGAGAATGCCGATGTTTTCCTGCTTTTCATAACGAAGGGTCTGATACATAAGTAGATTCCTCCTAAAAAATAATATGTAAGCGTCTGTGCTGACGGAGATGTGGATTCTGCTGCGCCCGTCAGCCAATCCATGGTTGTACAGTAAATAATATAGCAATTTATGTGCCAAGATTGGCAAGATGTTTTTCACAAAAATGGAGCATTCAACTGTGCGGGTTTGACAAAAAAACCGGGGGATTTCGGCGGAATTTTCCTCTTTTCAGCGACCCCATTCGGGCACTATTCAAAAATGAATAGGCTGGATGCGCATATATTTTTCCCTGCGCAGGACATCCTTTCGGCAAGAACCACGAAAGCCGGCGGCTATTTTTTTACAAAAGATACAGAGAAAACTTGGCACTGGCTCTTTCTATTCGTTTTTGAATATGCTATAATCAAAAATGAATAGATCGCACGCGGGAGGTGCTCTCATGGCGCATACACCTGACCTGCCTCATTTCTTTGAGGAAAATATCAATCTGGAGGGACTTTTCGATATCCTCAGCCCCAGAAATAATCTGGTCCTGGCAGACGATATGATGCTCTCCGACGCAGACGGCATCATTCTCCGAGTCAGTGAGAACTATGAGCGGAACTTTGGATTTACCCACGATTCCATCGTGGGTAAGTCGGCTTTTGATCTGGAGGCGAACGGGACCTTCCGGCCCTGTATTACTGCGGAGGTCATCCGGCAGAAGAAAAAAATCACCGCCACCCAGACCATCAACCACACTCATAAAAATGTCATGACGGTGGGAATTCCGCTGTTTGACCAAAATGGTGTGCTGAAATATGCTGTATGCTTCAACACGGTGTCCATGGAGCAGATCAACACCATTCAGCAAAACTACCGGCATTTACAGGATTCCTTGCAGCAGTATACGCAGGAGATCGCAGAACTGCGTCTCCGGGCCACTGCCACGGATCTGGTGGTGAAAAGTCCCGCCATGCAGCGGTTGTGGACACTGATCCTGAACACCGCCAACACGAAGGCCAACATTCTCATCACCGGGGAGACCGGCGTGGGCAAAAGCGCGGTGGCCAAGGCTATCCACGCCATCAGCAACCGGGCCAACGGCCCCTTTATTGAGGTCAACTGCGCGGTGCTTCATGAAAACCTCATTGAATCCGAGCTGTTCGGCTATGAAAAGGGCGCCTTTACCGGCGCGGCCTCCGCCGGTAAGATCGGTAAGATCGAGCTGGCCAACCACGGCACCCTGTTTCTGGATGAGATCGGAGAACTGCCGCCTCATATCCAATCCAAGCTGCTGCAGCTCATTCAGGAAAAGACCATCGAGCGGGTGTCCGGCACCAAGCGTATTGAGTTGGATTTCCGTCTGCTGGTGGCCACCAACCGCAATCTGGAGGAGGAGGTGCAGCGGGGGCTGTTCCGTTCGGCCCTTTTCTACCGGCTGCACGTCATCCGGGTCCAC
>CAKTRJ010000069.1 GCA_934597345.1 uncultured Oscillospiraceae bacterium | reverse complement strand
CGGCGGGAGACATATATGCTGAAAACCAATGAGATATTGAATTACCCTCAGGCATCCCATGAAGCATCTGCTGCGGTGCGATCCCCGCGCCGCGGCCTGTGGCAGGCGTGGCTTCGCAGTCTGCTGCTGTTCTGCTTCACCAGCGTCTATGCGGAGTTGTGTCTGCACCTGTGCGTCTATCGCGCACTGGATAAGCGGGTGATCTATCTTGTGCTGTTCGGCCTGCTGGGCGGCGTGGTCTGCTCGCTGCTGACCGCGTATTTGCCCAAGGTCCTGCGGCAGATCGTAGGGGCCCTTCTGATCACCGCGCAGGTGCTGTTTGCCGAGGTGCAGTTGGTCTATTACGGCATCTTCGGCAACTTTATGCCCATCAGTCAGGTCAGTATGGGCGAAAATGTCATCGTCAACTTCAACTCCCAGATCCTGTACGGCATCGGCAAGAACCTGACGGCCATCCTCCTGCTGCTGGCGCCGCTGATCGTGATGATCCTGTGCTTCACCCTGCGGAGGATAAAAGTGCTGAAGGTGCGGCTTGGCTGGAAGCAGGCGCTGGCCACGCTGGGTGTGCTATTGACGCTGCTGCTGGTGACGGCGGGGATCATGTATGCCGGGCGGAACAAGCCCTTTTCTGTCTATAAGACCTTCACCAATGTGAATACCTCTACCGACAGCAGCTATAAAAATGTGGGCATGCTGGCCACCACGGCCCAGGAGCTCCGCTATATGCTTTTCGACAACGGCGGCGGCTTTACCATCACGCCATCCTCCCTGGGCACGGCCACCAGACAGCTCTACAGCAGCAATTCCTATAATGTTATCGAGAGCATCGACTTTACGAAGTTGGCAGAGTCTACGGACGATGCCATGTGCAAGACCACGGATGAATATCTGGCGCAGGTGATCCCCACCCGGAAGAACAGCTACACCGGACTTTTGCAGGACTATAACCTGATCACCATCTGCGCCGAGAGCTTCTGCCCCTGGTTCATCAGCGAGGAGCTGACGCCCACCCTGTACAAGCTGTCCCACACGGGCATCATCTTCGATAATTACTACGGCACGTTCCAATCCGTCACCACCAACGGCGAGTACACCATGTGCATGGGACTCTATCCCGACATGTCCCGTACCAAGACGGATTCCAGCTTCAACGTGGCGGGCACCAACTATCTGCCCTTCTGCCTGGGCAACGCCCTGAAGGACAAGGGCTATCAGACCTGGGGCTATCACGACTACATCGGCGATTTCTACAACCGGAACATCACCCACGCCAACATGGGCTATACCTTCAAGGCGGCGGACTCCGGGCTGGATATGAAGATCGACTGGCCCTCCTCCGATCTGGAGATGATGGAGGCATCTGTGGACGACTATCTCAGCAACAAGGAGCCCTTCCACGCCTATTACATGACCTTCAGCGGCCATTATCAATACAACTGGGACAACGCCATGAGCGACAAAAACCGGGACGCGGTAAGAGACCTGCCCTACTCCGAGCCGGTGAAAGCGTACATCGCCTGCAATCTGGAGCTGGAAAACGCGCTGACCTATCTGATGCAGCGGCTGGAGCAGGCGGGCGTGGCCAATAAGACCTGCATCGTGCTGACCAACGACCACTACCCCTACGGCCTGACGGAGGAGGAGTATAACGAGCTGGCGGGGCAGACCCTGGACACCACCTTTGAGAAGTACCGCAACAGCTTCATCTGCTATGTGCCCGGCCTCTCCGAGAATATCGTGGTGGATGAATACTGCTCCACGGCGGACATCCTGCCCACGCTGCTGAACCTGTTCGGCGTGGACTACGATTCCCGGCTGCTGGCGGGCACCGATGTGCTGTCCAACGGCATCCACATGGCGATACTGTCGGACAAGTCCTTCCTGACGAAGACTTTCCGGTATGACGCCGGTACGGAGACGGTGATCCCCGCCGACGAGAGCATCACTGTCTCCGACGAGCAGCTGGAGGCCTATCGGCTGTATGTGGACAACAAGTTCCAGATGTCCAGCAACATCGTCAACAGTGACTACTATGCCCATGTCTTCGGCAAGGCGTCCAGCGGCGGCAGCCTGGAGGATACGGTGGTGTTTACGGACATCACGGGCATCTTCAACCAGGCCAGCGTCCTCTATATGTACCGCAACGGGTATATAGACCCGGAGACGCCGGACACCTTCGGCGGAAAGGCCACGGCGAAGCTGGGCGAATTTGTGGATGTGCTGTACCGCATCGCCCAGCGGCCGGAGACGGACAACACCGCCCTGCCGTCCGACTATGAAACCGAGGAATTCAACGGCTCCGCCTGTCCCTACTACGACGCCGTGTGCTGGGCCTATCAGACGGGACTGATCCGCCGGAACGACCTGCACACCGCCTATGATGACAGCATGGACTATCAGACGGCCTGTTTGATGATCTATCGCTACGCCGCCCTGGCTGGCATTGATACTGGCGTAGATCAGGAGCTGCTGCGGCAGACCATGCGGGAAGATCCCCGGCTCAGCGGCGAGGTCGTCAAGGCTATGCTGTGGTGCGACGAGCGGGACATCACCACCCGCGACAGCGAGCTGGGCGAGCTGCTGGCGGCCTATGACACCCACATCAGCCGCTATCAGATGACATCGTTTCTGTTCTACTTGTGTACTTACGAGCTGGATCTGGGAAGCGGAACATAAACAATATGCAGCAAAGGTGCGTGAGGGAAATGCCTTTCACGCACCT
>CAKTRJ010000068.1 GCA_934597345.1 uncultured Oscillospiraceae bacterium | reverse complement strand
TCATTGCCAATGGAAATTGCGGTCGGCTGCGCGCACCCGTTGGGTGCACTGGCGACCGAGAAGTATTTTTCTGACGCACATGTCGTCAGAAAAATGATTTGATTTTTCGCCGCTTCCGAGCGGCGAACTCTGCGAGGCTTTTTCCCAATCAACCAGTAACCCCGCCGCGGGCATAGCCCGCGGCGGGGTTCGTGGCTTCGTTGTTATTTCTCCAATATCGCCTGGATCTGCGCAAGATCCTCCGCAAAGTAGATCCCCTCCTGCCGCTCCGGTGAGGAAAGGCCCTTTTCGATCATATGCCCCAGCAGCGCCCTCAGGTCGTCATAGTAGCCGTTCAGGTTATAGAGGATGCATGGCGCGTCCAGCTGCTTCAGCGACACCTTAGACATGACCTCCGCGATCTCCTCCAGCGTTCCGGTGCCGCCGGGAAAGGCGATAAAAGCATCGCCCAGCTGGATCATCTTCGTCTTGCGCTCTGCCATATCCTTTGTGACGATCAGCTCCGTCAGGCCGTCATACTGGAAGCCTTCATCCATAAAGAACTGCGGTTCCACGCCGGTCACATTCCCGCCGGCATCCAGAACGCTTTTTGCGATCTCGCCCATCAGCCCGGTCTTTGATCCGCCGTAGACCAGTGTGTGGCCGTTTCCGCCGATCCACTGTCCCAACTCGTGAACTGCCCGGCCCAGTGCCGGGTCGTTGCCCTCGTTGGCGCCCAGATAGACTGTGATATTCATTGGTTCTCCTCCTTACGCCGCCGTTTTGCCGCGCTTCTTCTCCTCATAGATGCTGTTGAGGGTGTACAGGATCACGCCCGCCCAGATAAAGCAGAAGCTCACCAGCTTCTCCTTCGTCAGGCTCTCGCCCATGATCATGCCGCAGAAGATGGCCAGCGTGGGGCTGAGATACTGGCAGATGCCGGTGGTCATCAGGGGCAGGTTCCGCACGCCGATGGCGTAGAACAGCATGGGGACCGCCGTCACCACGCCGGAGCCTATCAGCAGCAGCTGCCGCACCACCGTCAGGCTGCCCATACCGTTGTCGCCCATGCGGCAGCACAGCACGAATACGATGGCCACCGGCACCATCATAATGATCTCCATGGTGGTGCTGACGATGGAATCGATGGTCAGGCTCTTCTTGATGGCGGCATAGATGGCGAACATGGTAGCCAGCGCGATGGTCACATAGGGCACGCCGCCGAAGCCGCTGGTGCTCAGCACGATGCCCACCACTACGATAGCGATGATAACAAAGTGCCGCCACGAGATCTTCTCCTTGAAAATCACCGCGCCGAAGGCAAACACCACCAGCGGCTGAATGTAGTACCCCAGCGAGCACTCCAGCACACGGCCATTCTGCACCGCCCACAGGTACACGATCCAGTCGCCGAACAGGAACACCGCCGCCGGGATTTCCCGCTTCATCACCTGCTTATCCTTGAAGGCCGCCGCCAGCTGGGGCAGCTTGCCCTGCATCCACAATATCAGCACGCAGCACACCGCCGCCCATACGATACGGCTGGCCATCAGGAAGAAGGTATCCATCTCGCCGCACAGATACCAGTACAGCGGCTGGAACCCCCAAATGAAGAAACACCCCAGCATGGCGGTCAGGCCCTTTTTATAGTTGTACACAGGCATCGCAGCAACACTTCCTTTTTCTTGTCATTTCACAGAAATCGTGATAAAATACATAAAAAACTTCAACTAGCATACCACCGGAGGGCGAAAATGGCAATACTTTGTCGGAATTTTTATACGGGAAATACGGTGGATATCGCCCGCAGCCTCATCGGCTGCTATCTGGTGCGGCGGTATGAGGACGAACTGCTGGTGTGCCGCATTACGGAAACGGAAGCCTATGTGGGAGCCATCGACAAGGCCGCCCACTCCTACGGCTACCACAAGACCGCCCGCAACGCCACCATGTTCGGCCCGCCGGGCCATGCCTACATCTATCTCATCTACGGCATGCACTGCTGCCTGAACTTCGTCACCGAGCCGGAGGGCGAGCCCTCCGCCGTGCTGCTGCGTGGTCTTGCCCCGGTACACGGGCTGGACGCCATCTGCCGCCTGCGATACGGAAAAGCCCCCGACCAGCTGACGCTCTACCAGCGGAAGAACCTGCTGAACGGCCCCGGCAAATGCTGCCGCGCTCTGGGGCTTGACCGCCGCCAGAACGGTCTCGACCTGACCACGGGCGACGAGCTGTTCCTCTGCACTTCCCTGTCCGATGCGGGCCTGCCCGACCAACCGCCCCGCCCCTTCACCATTCATACCGGAAAGCGCATCGGCATCGACTATGCCCAGGAGGCCGTGGACTTCCCCTGGCGCTTCTATACCACCGACCTGTAAGGAGAAAACCTATGCTGATTTTTGACATGGACGGCACCCTCATCGACTCCAACGGCATCTGGCGGGACGTGGACACCGCGTTTCTGGCCAAGCGGGGCCTGCCCTACACACGGGAATACTACGAGGGCGTGGCCCACACCGTGTTCCCCAAGGCCGCTATTTTCACCAAGGCGTACTGCCATCTCAGTGAATCCACCGACGAGATCATGGCCGAGTGGATGGAGATGGCCGGTGATCTCTATACCACCAGCGTGCCGGTAAAACCCGGCGTGGTGGATTATCTGGAGGAATGCAAAGCCGCCGGAGAACGGATGGCCGTCCTGACCTCCAGCGTCCCGGCCCACTGCCACGCGGCACTGGACCATCTGGGCTTGAAGCCCTATTTCGAGCATATCTACTTTGCCCAGGAGCTGGGCATGGACAAGAAGGAACCCGCCATCTACCGCCGCACGGCGGAGCTGCTGGGCGTAGACGCTGCGGACTGCACCATCTTTGACGACTCCATTGCCGCCTGCCGCAGCGCCCGTGCCGCCGGAATGACGGTGGTCGGCGTATACGACGAATTCTTCCACGTCTCCTGGGACGAGATGCAGACGGTGTGCCACCGCTGCATCCGCAGCTTCGAGGAGCTGGTGTAAGCGGCGCACGCCCCAAAGCCTCCCCTGTGTAAGGGGAGGTGGCGCGGCAC
>CAKTRJ010000067.1 GCA_934597345.1 uncultured Oscillospiraceae bacterium | reverse complement strand
CGTGGGGGATATCGTGAAGGTGGTGGTGCTGGACGTGGACGAAAAGAAAAAACGCATCAGCCTCAGCATGAAGCAGGCAAAGTGACCCGTTCCAGTACCATCGATTGACAAGGGCCCTTGTCAATCGATGGTACGGAATGGATTTGCTGTTCTGACCAACAAGGCCGCCCTGCGGGGCGGCCTTGTTGTGCGTTCGGCCGATTTTGCCCCTTTTGTGCAAATTTCCACTTGAAATGGAAAAAAATGTATGCTACACTCTGTTCAATTCTTCTGAAAGGACACAGCGGCAATGATGATGACTTACGCATTCGCCAATATGACCGCTTACGCGCAGGGCTCCTGCGCTGTGTCCGCATGCTCCGACATGAACAGCATCATTCTGTCTCTGGACGCCATTATGATGGCGTCCATTATTATTTTGCTGGCTTTGGCCAGCTGCGTGACATGCCGGAACACGACGTCCTCTTTCCCCTGCCTGCCCTCATAAGATTGACGACAGCTACAGCTGCAAGAGGCTCCGCCATCCGGCGGAGCCTCTTTTTTCATATCAAATTTCTGACACAGGAGGATATTACTATGAACATCACTGTCACCAAGAACCCCCATCCCGGCACGCTGCCCCCGTCCGATCAGTTGGGCTTCGGCTCCATCTTCACCGACCACATGTTCGTCATGGACTACAGCGAAAAGGACGGCTGGCACAATGCCCGCGTCGTCCCCTTCGGCCCCATCGCCCTGAACCCCGCCGCCAGCGTCCTGCACTACGGTACTGAGGTGTTCGAGGGCCTGAAAGCCTACCGCCGTCCCGACGGTGAGGTGCAGCTGTTCCGCCCGTGGGAGAATATCGCCCGGCTGAACCGCTCCTGTGAGCGTCTGGGCCTGCCCCAGGTGGATCCCGACGACGCATTGCAGGCTATCAAGGAGGTGGTCCGCGTGGATCAGAACTGGGTGCCCAGCGACCCCGGCACCAGCCTGTATATCCGCCCCTTCCTGTACTCCACCGATCCCACGCTGGCGCTGCACGGCGTCCATGAGGCGTCCTTCGTCATCATTCTCTCTCCCTCCGGCAGCTACTTCAGCGACGGCTTGAAGCCTGTGCCCATCATGGTGGAGACCGAGGATGTCCGTGCTGTCCGCGGCGGTACCGGCGAGGCCAAGTGCGGCGGCAACTACGGCGCGGCCAACCGCGCCGGTGAGCGGGCCGAGGCCAAGGGCTACTCTCAGGTGCTGTGGCTGGACGGCGTGGAGCGCAAGTATGTGGAGGAGGGCGGCGGCATGAACGTCATGTTCAAGATCAACGGCACCGTCGTCACCCCCGCCCTGACCGGCTCCATCCTCCGGGGCGTTACCCGTAAGTCCGCCATCGAACTTCTCAAGAGCTGGGGCATGCCGGTGGAGGAGCGTCTGCTGAGCGTGGACGAGCTGTTTGAAGCCGCACGCACCGGTGCGCTGGAGGAGGCGTGGTGCATCGGCACCGCCGCCGTTATCTCTCCCATCGGTGCCCTGGGCTGGGGCGATGTGCGCTACGAGGTCAACGGCGGCCAGATTGGCCAGCTGTCCCAGAAACTCTATGACGAGCTGACCGGCATCCAGTGGGGTACCAGGCCCGATCCCTTCGGCTGGACCTGCCGGGTATGATGATACAAAGGGCAGACACACGCTTCGTGTGCCTGCCCTTTACAATGCAAGCCGGTATGCTGTATAATAAAAGAAACAAAGCCGGAAAGGAGACCGTTTCATGGACAAACAGCGCAGCATCGCGGCAGCGGCGGAGACCGAGGAGGACCGTCTGCTGCTGGCCCGCATTTATGATAAGCTGACCCATGCGGCAGACCGTGAGATCTTCGGCTGCACCGGCTTTCTTTCCCCGCGGGAGCAGGCGATGACACAGCGGCTGCTGCCCCATCTGCCGCTGGTGTTCTTCGGCGGCTGCGAGGGCGCGGAGCGCTGCATGGCCTGCTATGTGCCGGAATATCTTCCGGAGGACTGTCTCTCCGCACCGGATGGTCCTGCGGCCGCCGTGCGGGCCTCCTATTATGAAAAGGACGCCCTGACCCACCGTGATTTTCTCGGCAGTCTCATGGGCGCCGGCGTCAAGCGGGAGACAGTGGGCGACATCTATGTATCCGCCGGACAGTGCGATTTTCTGGTGACGCGGCAGGTGCTGCCCTATCTGCTGGAAAATCTCACCAGCGCCGGACGGACGAAGCTGCACCTGTCCGCCATCGCCCTGGAGGATGTCCAGCCTCCCCCAGCGGAACGGAAGGAGCTGCGGGACACCGTTCCCTCCCTGCGGCTGGACTGTCTGGTGGGCGCGGCGTTTTCCATGGCCCGTGGCCCTGCCGCCCAGCTGATCGCCGCCGGAAAGGTGGCCGTCAACGATCTGGTCTGTTTGAAGGGCGACCGCCAGCTGCGGGAGGGCGACCGTATCGCCGTCCGCGGCTTCGGTAAGGCGGAGCTGTCCACCGTGGGCGGAACGACGCGAAAAGGGCGCATTTCTATTGTGTTGTCGCTCTTTCTGTAAATAAAACAATTGTTTATTATCCATATATTTTCTATTGCGTCGAAGATGATCGAAATGTATTCATGCGAAATCGACAAAAACGCCTTGAAAATAACGGAGGATTCTGGTAATTTGTTATGCAACAGGGCGATAGCTCGTGGAATATCACGAAACGCGCCCAATAATTGGAGAGAGGAAATGAGAAGCGATGGAAACCAACCCCAAAATACTGCTGGCCGATAACAGCGAGGAATTCCGATTATTGCTGCGCCGGACACTGGAGGAGACCGGAGAGTTTCAGGTCGTGGGCGACACCGGCGACGGCGACGAGGCGTGGGAGTTGATTCAGAAAGCGAAGCCTGACGTCGTGGTAATGGACATGATCCTGCCGGGACTGGACGGCATGAGCCTGCTGCAAAGGATGCCCAAGGAGATCAAGTGCATCGTACTGTCGGCCTTCTGCAGTCAGGCCATGGTGCAGGAGATGATGCGGATGGGCGCGTGGTACTTCATCCCCAAGCCCGCCCACATGGACTCGCTGCTGGACCGCATCCGGCAGGCCACCCATGACAGCAGCGTGCTGTCGCTGCCCACGCTGGAGGCGGAGGTAACGGCCATCCTCCATGAGGTGGGCGTTCCGGCGCATATCAAGGGCTATCAGTATGTGCGGGAGGCCATCATCATCGTGGTGCAGAA
>CAKTRJ010000066.1 GCA_934597345.1 uncultured Oscillospiraceae bacterium | reverse complement strand
ATGGCGATGGTGGTATCGTCCCTGACCAATGAGACGGTCGATCCCGTTGAGATGGCACGTTGGGCCTATGAAAACGGCTACTGGTGCAGCAAAAGCGGTTCCTACCACTCGCTGATCCCCGGTGCCGCCAAAGCGTGGGGCCTGCCGGTACAGGGCTGTGGAAAAACAGAGGGGCAGCGCATTGTGAATGCCCTCTCTCAAGGCAAGCTGGTGGTGGCTATCATGCTGAAAGGCCATTTCACCAGTTCCGGCCATTTCATCGTGCTGCGCGGCGTGGAAAATGGAAAGATCCTGGTCGCCGATCCCGCCAGCTATACCAGAAGCCAGCAGACATGGGATCTATCCATCATCCTAAATGAAGCCAGCGGCCGCGCCGGCGCCGGTGGGCCGTTCTGGATCATCGGATAATTTTGATACCCCTCTAATGATACCCCTTTATCATAAAGGGGTATCATAAAGGGTGATCAACTGGGTCGAGTGCAAACGGTCAGAAGCCCCGAGTCGTCGTCCCTGATAACGTATAAAGAAAAACTAATAAGTGGAGCTGTATCAAACCTATCGTTCGATGCGGCTCTACTTCTTTGGTAGGAGAACTAAATGTGAGTAAACCAAACGATTATGACACCTATATCATCCCGCCCAATTTTATTGAGGGCGGGACTTTTTTCGGCGGACTGCTGAAGCTCCGCAACACAGCCGAGGCGCTGGTCATTGTGCTGGCTATCGGCATACCGGTGTTCTCGGTGTCCACACTGACACTGACAGCCAAGATCATCATTCTGTGCCTGACAGCGCTGCCGCTTGGCATCATCGCACTGGTGGGCATCAACGGCGAAAGTCTATCATCGTTCATCTTCCTTGTCCTGAAATACCTCCATAACCGCCGCGTTATTACACGCAATGAAGAGGAACAGGGCAAGCGGAAGAAACGGAAAAAGCGCAAGGCCAAGGGCGGCGACGCCGCTCCAAGTATATCAATCCTGTGGCGGAATACCTGCCTGTGGAGAAGATCGAAAACGGCATCATCTACACACGGGATCACCGCTACCTGAAGATCGTTGAGGTCGTACCTATCAACTTCCTGCTGCGCAGCGCCAGAGAACAGCGGAACATCATCTATTCGTTTATCTCGTTCCTGAAGATCAGCCCGGTCAAAATGCAGATCAAAGTCATTGCCAAACGGGCCGACCTGAACCGGCACAGGGAGATCGTGCAGCAGGAGATGGCACAGGAGACCGATGAAAACTGCCGCCTGCTGCAGCAGGACTATCTAACGCTCATTGACCGGATCGGCGCACGGGAAGCCACTACACGCCGCTTCTTCATGGTATTTGAATATGAGGCGTGGGCAGGCCGGAAACGCGGCAACGAGGAAGAGGAGGCCATCGCCTCCCTGCAAACGGCGGCCCGTACTGCGGTCAATTATCTCAAGCAGTGCGGCAATGAGGTGCTGATCCCGGAAAACGACGATGAGTTTACGGTCGATACCCTCTACCATTTGCTGTGCCGCAACGCTACTACGTCGCTGCCGGATCGGATTCGCCGGATCGTTGCCCAGTATCAGGAGAAAGGACTGGAATCTGAGATCGACACCATTCCCTGTACGGAGTTTTTCGCCCCTGACAGCATCGACTTCACCAACGGGCGGCATATCTGTATTGACGGACTCTACTATGCCTATCTGCTGGTGCCCTCTATCGGCTATAAGGCGCAGGTACCAGCCGGCTGGCTGTCCCTTATCGTCAACGCCGGGGATGGCATTGATCTGGATATGTTCATCAGCCGCCAGCCGAAAGCCCGCATGGTACAGCGGCTGGGACAGCAGCTTCGTATCAACCGCAGTAAGATCAAGGACGCCAGCGATACCAACACGGACTTTGATGATCTGGATGGTGCTATCCGAAGCGGCTACTTCCTGAAGGAAGGGCTGGGCAACAACGAGGACTTTTATTACCTAAACCTGCTGATCACAGTAACAGCGCCCACAGTGGATGAACTGGAATGGAAGGTCAATGAACTGAAAAAACTGCTCGTGTCCCGTGATATGGACGTGTGCAGCTGCGCCTTTCATGAGGAGCAGGCGTTTCTATCGTCGCTGCCGCTGGTCAGCATGGAGAAGCACCTCTTTGAACGCTCCAAGCGCAATGCGCTGACCACCGGCGTGGCAAGCTGCTACCCCTTCACGTCCTACGAGCTGAGCGACGAAAACGGTATTCTGTTCGGCCTGAACAAGTACAACAACTCTCCGGTCATCATCGACATCTTTGACTCCAAGGTCTATAAGAACGCCAACATTGCCGTATGCGGCACCAGCGGCGCGGGCAAGACCTTCCTGATCCTGCTGATGGCCCTCCGTATGCGGCGTAAGGGCATACAGGTTTTCATGCTGGCGCCCCTGAAGGGCCACGAGTTCCACCGTGCCTGCGTGAACACAGGCGGCGAGTTTATCAGTATCTCCCCCGCCTCCAAAAGCTGCATCAACGTGCTGGAGATACGCAAGATAGACAAGTCCGTGGAGGAAACGCTGGATGGCCCCGGTATCGAACGCTCTGAGCTGGCAGCCAAAATTCAGCGGCTTCATATCTTCTTTGCCCTGCTGATCCCCGATATGTCCTATGAGGAAAAACAGCTTTTGGACGATGCCCTGATTCGTACCTACGCACGGAAAGGCATTACCCACGACAATACATCTCTCAGTGATCCGGATAACCCCTTCGTTTACCGCCAGATGCCTGTGCTGGGCGACCTCTACGACGTACTGCGGGAGGAAAGCGATACCAAACGCCTTTCCAACATCATCAACCGCTTTGTACACGGCTCAGCCAGCACCTTCAACCAGCAGACCAATGTGAATCTGGACAATAAGTTCACGGTGCTGGACATATCGGAACTCAGCGGCGATCTGCTGCCTATCGGGATGTTCGTAGCTCTGGATTTCGTGTGGGATAAAGCTAAAGCCAACCGCACGGAGGAAAAGGCTATCTTCATCGACGAATGCTGGCAGCTCATCGGCGGCGGCTCCGGAACCTTCGGCGTCGGCAACCGCCTTGCGGCCGAGATGGTGCTGGAGATCTTCAAGACCATCCGCGCCTACTCCGGCAGCGGTATTTGTGCGACACAGGATCTGAACGACTTCTTCTCCCTGGACAACGGCAAGTACGGCAAGGGCATCATCAACAACTGCCGCACGAAAGTCATACTGAATCTGGAGGATGAAGAAGCCCAGCGCGTTCAGCAGGTATTGCACCTCTCCGAAGCGGAGGTCATGGAGATCACCCACTTTGAGCGGGGCAACGGCCTGATCAGCAGCAATAACAACAATATCACGGTGGAGTTCAAGGCCAGTCCGCTGGAACGCGACCTTATCACCACAGACCGCCGCGAACTGCTCGACCTTCTGCGCCGCATGAAGCGTCCGGAAGCCTAATACGGCGTTTATACGGAGATAACACGCATTATAAAATCAATACGCATTTAATACGGAGTTAATACGCATTACGGAGGTGATGCCGCCTATGAGAAACAGAGAACAGATCTATGGACAGGAGGCCGCGGGACTGCTGCGGAACATAACCGTCTATCAGCTTGCCTTGGGCTGCACCGACGAACTGACAGCCAAGTTCCTCAGTGACCGCACCGGCGAGGTCAGCGTCCATGTCTCCAGTAAGGCCAAGCAGTTGGGTACATGGCGTATCAGCAACTACACGCCGGAGTTCCGTGAGGCCAGCGGTGTGGGCAAGCGCAAGCTGCTGACTATGGATGAAGTGCTGCGCCTGCCGGTGAACCGTGCGCTGGTCATTGCCCGCGGCAATAAGGTGCTGCAGGTGGATAAGTACGA
>CAKTRJ010000065.1 GCA_934597345.1 uncultured Oscillospiraceae bacterium | reverse complement strand
TCCCTTGTGTAAAGGCACCCCAGTGCGCACACTGGGGCGTGCACAGCTGAGGTGGCAACGCGAAGCGTTGACGGAGGTCGGGGCGTTAAGAAAACGTGCCGGTGGCATGTTTTTAGCCTCCGATCTCGGCGGCTATGCCGCCGTAGCATCCATCTGGATTTGCACCGCACATATTCGGTCAACCCCTCAGTCACGGCTTGCGCCGTGCCAGCTCCCCTTGCACAGGGGAGCCGCTGGTTGAGCGCGCAGGGCTGTTTTTGCCGGGCAGCTTCGCGCTACCCCAGATAGAAGTCCATGGCCAGCATGAAGCAGAAGCCCAGCAGCAGCGCGGCGGTGCTGCCCCGATGGCTGTCACCGGCGGGCAGCATGTCACCGCAGATGATGCACAGCATGGTGCCGCCCGCAAAGGCCAGCAGAAACGGCAGTACCGCCGCGCTGAGCGATGCCGCCCCGTATCCCAGCAGCGTGCCGAGGATCTCCACCACGCCGGTGGACATGGCCAGCGCCAGCGTCCGCCGGGGCGGGATGCCCGCCTGAAGCATGGGCGCGATCAGCACCATGCCCTCCGGCAGGTTCTGCACGGCGATGCCGCCTGCGATGGCCAGCGCCCGGGGCACATCCTCGGTGCCGAAGCCTACCCCGGCGGCAAGGCCCTCCGGCAGATTATGGATGGCCATGGCCGCCACGAACAGCAGCACGCGGCTGGTTTGGGCCGCCTGCGCCGGGTCGCCCCGGCGGCCCAGACCGGAGAGCCGCTCCATCCGCCCGGCCAGCCGCTCCAGCACCAGCAGAAAGGCCGCGCCGCACAGAATACCCGTGGTAGTCACCGGCACAGCCCAGAAGCCGCCGCCCTCCAGCGACGGCAGGATCAGGCCCACCACGGCGGCGCTGAGCATGACCCCGGCGGCGAAAGACATGACCGCCTCACCGCCCAGACGGTCAGCCGCGCCCCGGCAGCAATAGCCGCCCAGCGCACCCAGCATGGTGGCGCCGCCCACGCCCAGCGCCGTCAGAAGCACAAGAACAAACAAAGAATGCACCCTCTTTTCCGTGAAATGGTGTGCTGTTCCCATTGTATGGCGGCGGAAGGGGAGAGGTGCGCAGGGCGGCCCCGGTACGGGGCCGCCCTGTAGGGGAGATATCTTATTTGTCGCCGTTCTCCGCCACCCAGCTCCGCACATAGTCCACAAAGCGGCGGGTGGAGGCGGACAGCGCCTTTTCATCCTTCACGCCGATACCGATGCTGCGGTGAAAGGTCATGGGCGGGCGGCAGGCGGTGACGGGGTAGGGGCTGTGACGCACCATCAGCTCCGGCAGCAGGCTGATGCCCAGCCCCTTGGATACCATGGACAGAATGGTGCGGTCCTCCCGGGCTGTATATTTCACGTTGGGGTGGATACCCATTTCGTCAAAGGCGGCCACGATCTCGTAATCCTCGCCTTCCTCCAGTTGGATGAACGGCTCCGAGGCCAGCGCCTCCAATGGGAAGGTGCCGCAGTCCGCCAGCGGGTGGCCGCAGGGGACGATGACCTGCAATTCGTCCCGGTGCAGGGCGTAGGTTTGCAGCCGCTTCACCGACGGCAGCCGCAGAAAGCCGCAGTCCACCGTACCCTTCAGGATCCACTCCTCGATCTGGTCGTAGAAATCGCCGGTGACCACCTCGAACTCGATGTTGGGGTACTGCTGCCCGAAGCTTTGCAGGATGGAGGGCAGCCAGTGGACGGACACGCTGGAGAAGGTGGCCACCTTTACAAGACCGGCGTCCATGCCCTTCAGGCTGGCCGCCGACTGGATCAGGGCGTGATGGGCGGCGCACAGGGCTTCGATCTTCGGCAGCAGCGCCCGGCCGTCCGCCGTCAGCACCACGCCGCCCCGGTTCCGGCTCAGCAGCGTGACCCCAAGCTCGTCCTCCAGCGCCTGTACCGCGTGGCTGACGCCGGACTGCGTGAAGTTCAGCGCCTGCGCCGCCTTGGAGAAATTGCCGCACTGCGCCGTTTTTAAAAAGATCTGATATTTGGAAACACTCATGTCGCCACCTCGTTTCTGCTATGATCATATCATACTTTTTCTCATAGTTGCAAGTACAATAATGCGTTTTACAAATATAAAGCAATGTGCTATGATAGGGACAGTCAAGAGAACAAGTCAAAAATGCAAGGAGGTACATGATTATGGCATTGGTAACGAAAACGATCCGCTGCGCGGTCTGCGGTAGCAGCAGCGTCTCATATGACGGCAAGACTTACAACTGCGACGCCTGCGGCGCCCACAGTGAGCAGCCCATGGCGGCCGCCGATCTGGCGGCGGTGAACCGCATCACGGCGCTGGGCGGCGACAACGAGGAGCTGGTCCGCCTGCGTAAGCAGTATAAGAATCTGGACATCACCAGCTGGTCCCGCGAGAATCGCTTGCAGGTCAAATAAGCTGAATAACAAAAAGAAGGCAGTTCCATCGAACTGCCTTCTTTTTTGTGTTTTTACTTCAAGATCGCTTCCACAGCGGGGTTCAGCCAATCGCCCTGGAAGTCCTCGATATTGCCCTCGTCCACCAGTTTGGCCAGCGCCGGATCAATGGGCATCTTCGCCAGCAGAGGCACGCCGTAGCGGGCCGAGGCATCCTCGGTCTTGCCCTCGCCGAACAGATAGAGCTTCTTGCCGCAGTCGGGACACTGGAGATAGCTCATGTTCTCCACCAGGCCCACGATGGGGATGTTCATCATCTGAGCCATCTTCACGGCTTTCTCCACCACCATGGTCACCAGCTCCTGGGGACTTGCCACGATGATCACGCCGTCCACCGGCAGGGACTGGAACACGTTCAGCGCCACGTCGCCGGTTCCGGGAGGCATGTCCACGAACATGTAGTCCACATCGTCCCAGATCACGTCGCCCCAGAACTGCTGCACCACGCCGCCGATCACGGGGCCGCGCCAGATGACGGGGTCAGTCTCGTGCTCCAGCAGCAGGTTCACGCTCATCAGCTGGATGCCGGTGCGGCTCTCCACGGGGATGATGGCGTCGCCCACGGCCCCGGCCCGGTGATGGATGCCGAAGGCGCGGGGGATGGAGGGGCCGGTGATGTCCGCGTCCAGAATGGCCACGTTATAGCCCTCCCGCCGCGTGGCCACCGCCAGCTGGCTGGTGACCATGGACTTGCCTACGCCGCCCTTGCCGGACACGATGCCGTAGACCTTGCCGACGCGGCAGCCGGGCCGCAGGGGCTTCTTCTCAAATACATTGGCTTCCTTACGCTCGCCGCAGCTTTCGCCGCAGGTGCTGCAATCATGGGTGCAATCGCTCATTGGTACTTCTCCTTTTTTATCCTGAAATTGTCTTGTTCGCCTTAAAATTCATCCTGCGGCCCGTAGGTATAGCCGCACAGGGGACATTTGGGATAGTCGAAATCGTGGCGTGTGCCGCACACGGGACAAGTGCGCTGGGGCAGGTCACTGTCGCCTACGTCCACAGTGGGGGCCACGCTGCCGCCGGAGAAAAACTCCAGCTTTCCGCAGTGGGGGCACACCATAATGGATACCTTCAGCGCCCCGGCGACCAGATTGGGCCAGTCGCCCAGCAGCCAGCTGGTCTGCCCCAACTGTAATTTCTCCTGCCCCACAAAGCACATGGCCGTGCCGCAGCGCAGACAATCGAACTGTGCCATAGTGTTGCCTCCGTACCATCGATTAACAAGGGCAAACACGCCTGACAGCGTGTCTTTCCGGCGCTTTTTGCCCTTTTCGCCTTGGCGGGCGTCAGCCCGCCTGCTCCTCAAAAACCAAAAATCACTCGAAAAACCATCGCTGGCAGGTGCCTTGCAGTTTTGTCGGAGCAGAAATGTGTCCAGACAAGAAAAGGCCCGCAGAGAATACTTGCCGTATTGTCAAGGGGCTTGACGCGGTATGGGCGCATTTCTGCCCGTCAAAACCGTGTCTG
>CAKTRJ010000064.1 GCA_934597345.1 uncultured Oscillospiraceae bacterium | reverse complement strand
ACGCTGGCTCTCAGCCGTGATCCGGAACAGCGTGAGAAGGACGATGACGACCAGGACGTGACCGCCTATGTACGGATTGGCGATTCCGCCATCATCTACCAGATCACCGCCGACGAGTACAATTCCCTGATGGCCGCCACCCGCAGCGACCTGCGGCATCAGGAGATTCTGTGGGCCAACTTCACCGACATTCAGCAGGTAGACGTGACGCTGGAAGGGGAGACCTACACCCTGACAGTAGAGACTGACGATGACGAGCACGTCTGGTACTACGGCGAGGAAAAGCTCAGCATCGGTGACTTCCAGACTGCCCTTACCGGTCTGATCGCCGCCACCTTCACCACGGAACAGCCCTCCGGCAAGGAGGAATTGCGATTGACAGTGACTCTTGACAACGAGAATGTGCCATCGGCGGAGTTCACCATTTACCGCTATGACGGTAGCTTCTGCCTGGTGACGGTGGACGGTACGCCCACCGCGCTGGTCAGCCGCAGCGCCGCCATGAATCTGGTGGAGTCGGTAAACGCCATCGTGCTGAATTAAGCTTGCTTTCATCCTTACATCTCTTGTGCCAAAGGCCGCAGGTGAATTCACCTGCGGCCTTTGGCTTATTTGGATTTGTTTCATGCTTTTTGATTTCTCTCCCCTTGACTTCTACTACACCGATCTTTCCATTTTCATAGGCTCGCAGCCCTGCGGGGCCGCGATCGCCACCACAACTGCCACCGGCAGCAGATATACGGCGGCTCCGGCGTAGGGGGCGGCAAAGGCGGTGCGGGTCAGGAGAATGGACAGTGGCTGCTTGCTTTCGTCTGACAGCAGCACCAGCGGCAGCTCTACCATGCTCCACTGATCCAGAAAAGCCAGCCCTGCCGCGATATAGGCGGTATCCTTCACCTGGGGCAGATAGATGCGGCGGAAGAGCGTCCACTCTCCGGCGCCATCCAGGGACGCGGCCTCGCTCTGCTCACGGCCGATGCGCTGCATGGCGCGAGCCAGCAGGAATACTGCCAGTGGGGAGAAAACGCCCAGCAGCACGATGGCAAGGCGTGTGTTCAGCAGCCCAAACGCCCGGCACACCAGATAGTAGGGCAGCATCATCACCTGTACCGGCAGCAGCGTCAACAAACAGTACAGCAGGTAGACGGCGTTTCGCAGCCGCCCCTGCCAGCGTGCCAGACCGTAGGCCGCCAGCAGCGCCACAGCCAACTGAAAGATCAGAATGACCGCTGTCAGTCCCAGCGAGGTGGCGTAGCCCCGCCAGTAGGCGCGGTCATCCCACAGCAGCGGAAGCTGGGGAACCGCCAGCCAGAGCAATATCCCCACCGGCAGAAGGGCAAGGAGAACAAGAATCGCTTTCGTCAGTGTTTTCATGCTTCCACATCCTTTCCCTGTGCGTTGGTCAGCAGAAACAGCAGCCCCGTTATGACGACTACCGCTACGACCACCACGATGGAGGCGGTGGCCAGCTTGCCGTATTGCAGGCGGCGGAACATGTGCATAAGGTAGTGCTGAATGAGATAAATGCTGTCATAGGGGTAATCACCGGTCAGGAGATAGACCTCCCGGAAAGCCCGCCACGCGAAGAAAAGGTCGATCAGCGCGGCAAAAAACACGCTGCTGGCCAGATACGGCCACTTGACGCGGAGGAACAGCCTCAGACCACCGGCCCCATCCAGTTGGCCGCTCTCGACGACCTCGCCGGGGATCTTGTTATGGGCGGCGGTAAACAGTACTGCATTGACGCCGGTGACCTTCCACACCAACAGCGGAATCAGCACCCACAAGCTCTCCCACGGGATCAGTTCCCGCCAGATCACCGCCACGGCGGCGGAGGGGACCATCAGCGGCACCAGCAACGCCAGCTTTACGGCAAAGCGCCGGGGCCGCAGCGCCAGCGCGACCCACATGCCCAGCAGCAGCGCAGCGCCGATGCCGCAAAACAGATAGACAGCAGTGTTCCGCGCACCCACCGCAAAGGCGTGGTTGCCGCCCAGCGCCGCCAGTCCGCCGCCGCCGGAGAAGGCATAGAGCAGCATCACGAGGAACGGCGCTGTGTAAAACAGCGTCGTTCCCGTGCCGCTGGGGAGCAGATAGGGGAGAGATTTTCGGAAATGTCGTCCCTTCATAGCGACCTCCTATTCGATCTCGGAGAGATACAGCGTTACCCGGTTCTGAATGCGCTCCGCCGCCTCCTCTACGGTGCGCTTGCCGTCAAAGCAGGCGGTTCCCTCTTCTAAGATAATTTCCGCTACGTCCGCGTTGTACCCGATAAAAACCAGGGGCTGGGACACCAGCTGAAAATATTGCCGCTGTAACGCCTCATCGGAGACCGCTGCTTTTACCTGCGCCTCCATGACGTCCCTTCGCACGGGCATATACATCCGCCGAGATAGCTGCTGCTGGGTCTCCTGACTTACAGCCAGCTTCACAAACTCCCACGCCAGCGACTTCTTCTGACTGTTGGCGGAAATGCCCAGATGCAGCGTGGTGCATTCAAAAAAGCTGCCGCTGCCGCTTTCTGTCGGGAAGCCGATAAAGGTAAACGGCTCCCCCCAAAGGTTCGACAGCTGTTGGAGACCGGCGCCGTTCTGCACAACATCAAGGTGGGTGAGACAGCTTTCCGGGTCGCGGTTTGCCGGGCGCGCCGCTGTCGCCGGCAGCAGAGCGCAGAATTGAAGCTGCTCCCGAAACGCCGCACTGCTGTAATTGGCGGTGTGGTGCTCCCAGTCAATGAACTGACCGATGCTGATGGCGGCAACCCAGCGCAGAAATTCCGTTTGTACCCAGTATTCCGGCAGCAGGCGGCACTGCGGGCGCTGCGTCAAAGCATCGCACATCTCCTCAAAAGTCCAGCTTGTGCCGGCACCTACATCGGATGTCCTTGCGCTCAACGTCACCACCTCATAGGTGGCAGGAAGGGAGCGCAGCGCACCGCCGACCTCCAGAGAGGACAGCACGGCAGGTACAAAATCCTCCCGGTGCAGCTCCTCGTCGGCGTCGATATAGGGGTACAGGTTCTCCAGCCAGGAGGAATCCGGCGGCAGGGACAGGCCGAAGAGGTTCAGCACATCCGGCCCGCCGCCCGCCATGATCTCCGTACACAGCCGGTCATAGGCATTTTCTGGATAGTAAGAGACCTCGACGATGCAGTCCGTGTGGGTCTCGCTGAACTGCTCCACCAGGGCATCCAGCTCGCTGGTATGGAACGCCGCAGCGATACGCAGCGTGTGGTCATCGGCCTTTTCGCCGCAGCCGCACAGCAGCACGGCCAGAAGGGTCAGCAGTATGGCGAGTCGCTTTTTCATGGCACACCTCCTATTTGTTGGGGGCTGTCGTATCCTCCTTCAGCAAGACCACCGTCTCCGTGTCCACATCGTAGCACAGCTCACCGCTGCGGTGCAGGCCGTCCGTGCCGTCATAGGCGTAGGTCATGGCGATCTCATGGATGCCCTCTGCCCAATGGACATCAGACAGGGTGACCACCGGTACCCACCCGTTCCCCGGCAGCGCGGGCAGCATCGGCTCCGGCTCCAGATCGGGAGGGGGGAAGGTATCGTTTAAGTAGCTCTGATATACGTCATAGCCGGAGAGCTGCTGCAAAATGTCCAGCGTGATCCCGTTGCTGTGGACGGGGCTGTCCTTGCCGTACTTCATAAAGTCCCACAGCAGCAGCTCCACGGACTTGCCGTTGCTGCCGCCGCCCTGGATCAGCAGATACCGCCCATCCGCCGACCAGGACAGCGACTCCACCGAGGTCAGGTACCATTCCAGCTCCTGCCGGTCTGTCCAATTCGGCGTGCCCCGACCGCAATAGGGACAGGCGGCGCCCTTGAAGCTTATGGGATGGTCGGTCTTCATGTAAAGCACGCCGTCAAGCAGCCTGTCCCGATACGCCGTAAAGGTGGTGCTGCCGTCCGGAGATGTGGTGCGCTGCTCGAAAAGGAGCTTGCCGTTGCGCTGCATGGTGGCCAGCACTGTCAGCGCCAGCGCCGCCGCGATGGCGATCCATACCAGCGCCTGCGTCCGCCGGGTGCGGATCCGCTTTTCCTCCTGAGTGATGGTCAGCACCGAGCGGAGGGCAGGCAGTTCCGGTTCCGGGATAGCCGTCTTCTTCCGCTGGCAGGTCAGCAGCTCATCCACGCCGACGCCCAACACGGCGGCCAGCGGCTCCATCAAAGTCACATCGGGGTAGCTGAGGCCCCGCTCCCATTTGCTGACGGCCCGGTCGGTTACATGCAGCCTGTCGGCCACCTGCTTTTGCGTCATCCCGGCCTCTTTGCGTAAAATGGCGATAAAGCCGCCGAAGATCTCTTTGTTCATGGTCTCACCTCATATTTTATTGTACCAGACCGCCGCCGAAAAGCAACAAACCGTTGGTTGGATCACCGTGTGAACAGCAATTTGCCGCTTCGTAAGCCGTCTTCTATAAACCGTTCGCAACATCAACCAGATGATCTGCTCGGCCTACAACCTCGCCATGGAACAAAAGTTGGTGAGCAAAAATTCCAGAAATCTTACGATTTCGAGAATTTTTGGCACGCCATGAAGGGTTCCCCTCGGCCTTTTGGCCCATAGGTTGTCCTGAAGAAAAAACGGAGCCATTCCGGCTCCGTTTTGCGTTGTTTACTGCGGTTTACTGGATGGCTTTTCAGGGCGGTATTCCGTATAAGGTTTACTGGTGAAGCCGCTCCAAATCTGCCATGCTGGAGACACCGGTGTAACCGTCAAACGTAGCCGCGAATAAAAGGCCGCCATCTGAAAGCGAGCTGCTGCTCACCGAGATGGCGGTCAATTATTTTTTACGGCATATAACATTCTTCCGGGGCATTTCCAGGCAGCAGCTTTTCAGCCCATGCGGCATCCTCTTCGCTCAGTTGTGGCGCATTTTGCAGGACCCACAGCAGATAGCGGTACGGATCTAAGCTGTTTTCCTTCGCCGTTTCAATCAGGCTGTAGATCACGGCGCTGGCCTGCGCACCACCGGGCGTATTGGCAAACAGCCAGTTCTTTCTGCCCATCACAAATGGCTGTCATGACGATCTGCGTCAGCACCTTCTGGTTGATGTAGTGGGATGAACAGGCATTTTTGCCGCC
This sequence comes from uncultured Oscillospiraceae bacterium, assembly GCA_934597345.1. Taxonomy (GTDB): domain Bacteria; phylum Bacillota; class Clostridia; order Oscillospirales; family Oscillospiraceae; genus Vescimonas. The sequence continues at coordinate 10 of CAKTRJ010000064.1, read as the reverse complement.
CGATGCGTAG
>CAKTRJ010000063.1 GCA_934597345.1 uncultured Oscillospiraceae bacterium | reverse complement strand
GACGGTGAGGCGGGAAAGTTCACCACCAATATCTTTGCCTATCCCACCACCTATGTGGTTGACAGGAACGGCAACATTGTGGGCGACCCCATCGTAGGCGCCATCACGGAAAAGAAGCAGGCGGAGGCACTGCAAGCCCAAATCGACAAGGCGCTGGCCGCCGATATGGGCTGACAAACGGAGATTTCCCCGCAAGGAGGGATACGCGCCATAAGGCGGCGGACAGGTAATGTCCGCCGCCTTATGGCTATTTTAGATGAGGTGTTTGCAGCTTGATCTCAAAGGAACTGCATATCGGTCAATCAGCCGTTCTTACGCTTGATGACCAGCGCGGTTCCGGTCAGCGACAGCAGGGCGCTTACGCCGTACAGCGCCACACCGGCGTCAAAGGTCTTGGGAGAGGCGATCGCCGTCTCCGGTGTATTCGGCTTCTCCCGCCGGATCGGGGTGGTGCTATATGTGTAGATGTTCTCGAAGGTCATCTTGTCTTCCGGTTTGCCCATGTCAGGCATATAACCTTCCCCGTTCTCTGTTTTCTCCATCTTGGCGGGGTAGATTTGCATCTGGGAACCACTTTCGAGCTGTACAGGCTTCACAAACCACACCGCGTCGGAATACGTCCATCCCGAAAGGTTACCCTTCTCCTCGCGGACGAAGAAGCCCTCGCTGATAAACGCATCAACCTGCGTCGCCGGGCCGCTGATGATCAGCTTGCCCTCATAGTCGCCCGCACCGGTAGTGGTGACGGTAGCAGTGTACTTCACATTCGGATAGAAGGACAAGTCATGGGCATTCACATCACACACCGCAATCGTAAAGTCCGTCCTGCCGGGAGCGGTGTTGCCGCCCAGCTTCACCGTCTTGGTGAAGGGAATCGCAACGGTAGCAAGATTCTCGGTATAAGTGTTCGTGAATTCAGCCGGGGAGGTCGCATCACCAGACACATAGACTTCAAGACCCTTTTTTTGCTCACTGATGTTATATGTGAAGACCGCGTAGTAGCTTGTATCAGAATACACCCATCCCGCCTTGTCGCCGTCCTTCTCTTTCAGAAGGAAGGTCTTGCGATACTCATTTTCCTCATTTGCGACGCGATCCCAGTGATCTTTGACGAAGTCAGATGTCGGAAGCGTAAACCTAAAGGTTTCATTAAAAGTGCCAGTACCAGCAGTGGTGGATATCGTCAGGCCATCAGCCATCAGCGTGATGCCATAGTAGGCAAGGTCACGCTTTGTTTCCCCCTCCTTTACCCAATCCTCCAGCTCAAATGTGAAGGTTTCCGCGGGAGGTGCTACATTGCCCGTTTGCACCACTTTTTTCGTAATCGGAAGTTCCAACGTGTCGGTGGGTACCACCTCCCCCGTTGCCCATGCGGTGGCGGCCAGACCCAGTGTCATGACCAGAGCCAACAGCAGGGCGAATAAGGTTTTTCTGCTTCTTTTCATGTGTTTTACCTCCATTATTCATCGTTATTTTTCCGGCGCGCTCCGCGCCAAGTGAACAAAGCCAAGGCCACCAGCGCGATCCCAAGGATCACCGCCAGCCCTTTCCAGCATTTACGCATGACGTCGTCTCCTTCCCGTGCTCACACACGCGCATCACTCCCACTGGGGATAGAAATAAAGTACCGTGTCCGGCTCCATCTGAATGGGCAGATAGGAGCCGTGCTGTCCCTTGTCGATGGACAGATAGGTGTAGTCCGCAAAGGCCATGGGAACCTGCACGATGAAGCTATCGTGGATGAGCCGTTCCGTCTCGCCGGGCGTGTATCTCTTGCCGCCGGTGCGGGTCAGATCCAGCATGATCACACCGGAGTATTCCCCGTTGCCGGTCAGTCCCCATTCGCCCTCATAGACCTCCTCCGGTCTGACGAAGTCACTCTCGTACCACCATGTAAAGGTGGCCGTGCCCCAATCGTCCTCCTGACTGCTGTTGGCGCGCAGCTCCAGAGTGGCCAGAGCGGGCTTATCCGTATTTCCATGCCACGCCCATACCTCCTGCGTCAGCTGGGAGCCGCTGGGGCAGGTCCAGCCGATCTCGCCGCCGCCAACGATGCTTCCGCCGCAGTTGGTGAAGTCATAGGCCAGCTTCCGGTCGTTCTCATAGTCATAGGGCAGCGCCACCATTCCGGGGATGGGATACCAGCTCAGAGTGTCGGAATGACTGTCGGTCAATAGCAGCTCCGTGGTATCGGTGGGGACAGACCCCAGATCGTTGGATACAAACAGCAGGATCGGCTCGCCGCTCTCGCTGCGGTAGAGCACCTCAACGGTCTCGTAATCGCCCTTCGCCTCGTTCCACCGGACGCGGTTCACCGCCACGGTGGCGTTGGGGTCATGGGGCACCACGCAGAACAGGCTTCCGCTGTCGTCCACCACCCGCTCCTGGGGGATATTCCGGATAAATGTATACTGGGCGCACAGCTCCGGCGCCGTATCGTTGATCCAGTCCCGCAGGGGAACCGCCAGATCACTCAGCTTGCCGTCCATATCGCCGATGTAGGCCACCGCGAAACGCTCGTCCTGCTGCCGGTCATCCAGCTCCTGCCGCAGCAGATCCAGAGAATCGTCGTAGGCCCCCGGCTCGCCGCCCATATCGCCGCCGTTCGTGCCGCCGCCTGTGCTGCCGCCTGTTCCGCCGGTGGTCGTTCCGTCGTTGATGTTGATGGTTCCCACGCCGGGTATCTCCACCTGGCAGGCTGTCAGCGACAGCGTCATGGCCAAGGCCAGCAGCGCCGCCACAAGAAGCCTGACCAGTTTCTTCCCATTATTACGCATGGGTCGCCTCCTTTCCGTGTTCACACACGCTTACTCCGTCCACTGGGGATAGAAATAGAGTACCGTATCCGGCTCCATCTGAACGGGCAGATAGGAGCCGTGCGTACCCTTGTCAACGGCCAGACAGGTGTAGTCCTCAAAGAGCATGGGCACCTGAACAATAAAGCTGTCATGGATAAGCCGATCCGTCTCGCCGGGCTTGTGTCTCTTGCCGTCGGTGCGGGTCATATCCAGTGTCAGCACGCCGGAGTATTCCCCGTTGGCGCTCAGCGACCAGTCGCCCTCATAGACCTCTTCCGGTGTCGTATAGTCACTCTCATACCACCAGATAAAGGTGCCCGAGCCCCAATAGTTCTCCTGGCTGCTGTTGGCGTTCAGCTCCAAGGTGGCAATCGCGGGCTTATCTGCCTCTCCCCGCCACACCCACAGTCTCTGCGTCAGCTGAGAGCCGTCGGGGCAGGTCCAGCCAAAGTCGCTGCCGTCGTTTTCATCGTTCCCCTCCTGCGAGTAAAAGGTGAAGTCAAAAGCCAGGTTCCCATCGTTCTCAAAGTCGTAGGGCAGCGACACCGCTCCGGTGGTGGGGAGCCAGCTCAGGGTATCGCCATAGCGGTCGGTCAAACGCAGCTCCGTGGTTTCAAAGGGAGTCTTCTCCAGATCGTAGGAGACAAACAGCAGGATCGGCTCGCCACTCTGGCTGCGGTAAAGCTCCTTAATGGTCTCATAGTCGCCCTTCGCCTCGCTCCACCGGATGCGGTTCACCACCACGGTGGCGTCGGGATCACGGGGCACCACGCAGAACAGGCTTCCTTTGTCGTCCACCACCCGCTCCTGTGGGATATTTCGGATGAACGGATACTGGGCGCACAGCATTGGTGCCTTATCATTCATCCAATCCCGCAGCGGAAGTGCCAGATCACTCAGCTTGCCGTCCATATCGCCGATGTAGGCCACCGCGAAGCGCTCGTCCTGCTGACGCTCATCCAGCCACTGCCGCAGTAGATCCAGAGAATCGTCGTAGGCCCCCGGCTCGCCGCCGCTCGTGCCGCCGCCTGTTCCGCCGGTGGTCGTTCCGTCACTAATATTGATGGTTCCCATGCCGGGTATCTCCACCTGACACCCTGTCAGCGACAGCGTCATCATAAAAGCCAGCAGCGCCGCCACAAGAAGCCTGAACAGTTTCTTCCGATTATTACGCATGGGTGCCTCCTTTCCGTTTTTTCTTGTTATTTACCCCTGAGAGGGGTTGAACATGAGCAGTTCATTGGGTATCTGCTGAATGGGAAGCCGTTCACCCTTTGCACCCTCAGAAATATTCAGCACCGGGACAATATCAAAAGCCTCAGGCACCTGAATACGGAACGCGCCCTCCACCGAGGTGGATGCCTCGCCCTTTTTATACTGCCGGCCGCCGCTGCGGGTCATAGTCAATCCCAGAAATTTCCCGCCGTCTGTCAGCAGCCAGTCGCCTTCATAAACCTCCTGCGGATCGCCGTTGTCCTTGCTATACCACCACTTGAAGGTGATCCGTCCCTGATCCGCGCTATTGCCCCGGGTCAGGGCCATGGTGGCCATGGCGGGCTGATTCTCATAATCACCCTCCCACGTCCAGATATACTCGGTCAACTGCTCTCCCGTGGCGCCGGTCCACCGCACGTCGCCGTCGATATCACCATTCTCTTCTTGCGTGTAAACGGTAAAGTCGTAGCCCTGCGGCACGTCGTTATAGAAGTCGTAGGGCAGTGCCATCGCACCGTAAATGGGATACCATGCGACATCCCTGCCGGTGCTGTCCGTCACAACCACTTCTGTGTCGGGATAGGCTCTATACTGCATTTCGGCGCAGGCAAACAGCAGAATCGGCTCGCCGATCTGACTGCGGTATAGCTCCTCTATAATTTCGTAATTATCTGTTTTTGCGTTCCAGCGGATGCGGTTCACCTCGAGAGAGGCATTGGGGTCACGGGGCACCACGCAGTACAGATTGCCGCCGCTGCCCACCACCCGCTCCCGCGGTATATCCCGGAGGAACGGATACTTGGCGCACAGCTCCGGTGCCGCCTCATTCACCCAATCCCGCATGGGAAGCTCAAAATCGTCCGGACCGCCTGCCGCGCTGCCGATGTACGCCGCCGCAAACATATAGGACGGTGCGTCCATCTCCTTGCGCAGCAGGTCGAGGGAATCATCATAGCCGCCCTCTGTGTTGACACCGTCCACATCATCACCGCCATCATCGCCGCTCATATTGCCGCCGTTGTTTGGCAAATCGCTATCCTTGATATTCACGGTTCCGATGCCGGGGATTTCGATCTGGCAGGCTGTCAGTGGCAGCGTCATCATAAAAACCAGCAACACGATCACAGTCAGCGTGGCCGGTCTCTTCCAGTACTTGTGCATGGCGTTGCCTCCTTCCTGCATTTTGGTATCACTTATCCCTGCGCGGGGTCAAACATGAAAAGCTCGTAGGGTATCTGTTGGATGGGAAGTCCGTCGGCGCCGCCTCCGCCGGTCACATTCAGCACCGGGAAAATATCGAAGGCCGCGGGTACCTGCACAGGGAACGCGCCCGACACCGTGGTGGGCGCCTCGCCCTTTGTATACTGCCGGCCGCCGCTGCGGGTCATGGTCAGCTCCATCTGCGCTCCGCCGTCCGTCAGGAACCAGCTGCCCTCATAGACCTCCTGCGGATCGCCGTAGTCCTTGGTATACCACCATGTGAAGGTGATCTGTCCCGGCTCCGTGCCGCTGCCCTGTGTCAGGGACATGGTGGCCATGGCGGGCTGCTCAGCAAGATCGCCCTGCCACGTCCAGATGTGTCCGGCCAGCTGCTCCGCCGTAGGAGCCGTCCACATGCCATCGTCGCCCACATCGCCGCCATCCATGCTGTCGTTTTCGGTGTAAACGGTAAAGTCGTAACC
>CAKTRJ010000062.1 GCA_934597345.1 uncultured Oscillospiraceae bacterium | reverse complement strand
ACCTTCTCGCCGTGGGCGTTCAGGTAGTCGATGACCTCCTCGGCCACGTCGCAGATGGAGCCCATGGCCACGATCACGCGGTCAGCGTCGGGTGCGCCGTAGTAGTTGAACAGCTGATAGTTGGTGCCCAGCTTGGCGTTGACCTTCTCCATGCACTTCTCCACCACGGCGGGCAGCGCCTCATAGTACTTGTTGCAGGCCTCGCGGTGCTGGAAGAAGATATCACCGTTCTCGTGAGAGCCGCGCATATGGGGATGCTCGGGGTTCAGGGCGTGACGGCGGAACTCGGCCACGGCGTCCATGTCGCACATGTCCTTCAGATCCTCGAAATCCCACACGGCGATCTTCTGGATCTCGTGGGAGGTACGGAAGCCGTCAAAGAAGTTGATGAAGGGGACCTTGCCCTCCAGCGCGGCCAGATGAGCCACGGGGGACAGATCCATGACCTCCTGCACGTTGCCCTCGCACAGCATGGCAAAGCCGGTCTGGCGGCAGGCCATCACGTCGGAGTGGTCACCGAAGATGTTCAGCGCGTGGGTGGAAACGGTACGGGCGGAAACGTGGAATACGCAGGGCAGTTGCTCAGCCGCGATCTTGTACATGTTGGGGATCATCAGCAGCAGGCCCTGAGACGCGGTGTAGGTGGTGGTCAGAGCGCCGGCGCCCAGAGAACCATGCACTGCGCCGGCAGCGCCGGCCTCGGACTGCATCTCCACGACCTTGACCTGAGTGCCGAAAATGTTCTTCAGGCCGTTGGCGCTCCACTGGTCGACGAAGTCAGCCATGGGAGAAGACGGGGTGATGGGGTAGATGGCGGCGACTTCGGAAAACGCATAGCTTACATGCGCGGCCGCGTTATTGCCATCCATGGATTTCATTTTTCTTACCATTTATGAACCTCCTTCATACACTCTCCGCCCCTTTTGGGGCGAAAAACTCAGCGTATCAGGATAATATCACAAAAAAACCGGAGTGTAAACGGCATTTTTATGAAATTTTCGTAGAAGGAAACTAAAAGTGCGATTTTGCTGTTAAGAATTCTGACAGCCGCTGATAGCATCACTTATTTTGCAAAAGCTATTGTCCTTTGCCGTAAATGTGTGATAAAATAATACGAATAATGAATTATAACAGGGGAGGGGCCTATGGTGACCACAGTGCGTTCGCTGGGGCTGACCGGCGTCAGCGGCTATGAGGTAACGGTGGAGTGCATGCTCTCCGGCGGACTGCCCGCCTTCGACGTGGTGGGCCTGCCGGACGCGGCGGTGAAGGAGGCCCGGGAGCGGGTGCGGGCCGCGATGAAGAACTGCGGGGCCCAGTTCCCCGTCAGCCGCATCACCGTCAATCTGGCGCCGGCCCGCCTGCGGAAGGAGGGTACGGTGTACGACCTGCCCATCCTGCTGGGCATCATGGCCGCCGCGGGGGAGCTGCGTCCCCTGCCGGAGGACGCCGCCTTTCTGGGTGAGCTGAGCCTTGGCGGCGATGTGCGGCCCGTCACCGGCGTGCTGCCTATGGCCATGTTCGCCGCCCGCCAGGGCATCCGGCAGCTGTACGTCCCCGCCGCCAACGCCGCCGAGGCCACGCTGGCCGACGGCCTGACCGTCTACGGCGTGGAGAACGTGAAGCAGCTGGCGGCCCACCTGAAGGGGGAGGGCAGCATCGAACCCGCGCCCCGGTGGGAGCCCTCCGCGCCGTCCCGGCCCCTGCCGGACTTTGCCGACGTGATGGGGCAGGAGAACGTGAAGCGGGCGCTGGAGATCGCCGCCGCAGGCGGCCACAACGTGCTGCTGATCGGCTCGCCCGGCTCCGGCAAGTCCATGCTGGCCCGCCGATTGCCCTCCATATTGCCGGATATGACCCGGCCGGAAGCGCTGCAAACTACAGAAATCTACTCCGTGGCGGGCATGACCGACCCCCGGCATCCGCTGGTGGATACCCGGCCCTTCCGCAGCCCCCACCACACCGCCTCGCCGGTGTCCCTGTCCGGCGGCGGAAGCGTCCCCCGTCCCGGCGAGATCTCTCTGGCCCACAACGGCATCCTGTTTCTGGACGAGCTGCCGGAGTTCGATAAATCCGCCCTGGAGACCCTGCGCCAGCCGCTGGAGGACGGACAGGTGACCATCACCCGTGCCACCGGCTCTCTGACGCTGCCCAGCCGCTTCATGCTGGTGTGCGCCATGAACCCCTGCCGCTGCGGCTGGTACGGCCATCCCTCCGGACGGTGCCGGTGCTCGGCCCAGCAGGTGGAGCAGTACATGCGCCGGGTGTCCGGCCCGCTGCTGGACCGCATCGACATGCATATCGAGGTGCCGTCGGTGGAGTACGAGGCCATGCGCCGCAAGGAGCAGCCGGAGTCCTCGGCGGAGGTGCGCAAGCGGGTCAACGCCGCCCGGGAGGTGCAGAAGCGCCGCTTTGCGGGTACGTCCGTCACCTGCAACGCCTATATGACCCCGGTGATGATCGGGCAGTACTGCCAGCTGGACGCGGCAGGGGAGAAGGTCATGCAGGGTGCGTTCGACCGTCTGGGCCTGACCGGCCGCAGCCACGACCGCATATTGCGCATGGCCCGCACCATCGCGGATCTGGACGGCGCGGAGAGCATCGGCGTCCAGCATCTGGCGGAGGCCATCCAGTACCGGAGCAGCAATCTGTTGAAGTAATTTCATTCATATATAAATAAGGAGACACCCCATGCACGAGATCATTCTTTGCAAGCTGGGCGAGATCGTCCTGAAGGGACTGAACCGCCACAGCTTTGAGATGAAGCTGATGAGCAACATCCGCCGCCGCACCCAGCGGTACGGCAAATTCAAGATCTATTCCCGCCAGTCCACCATCTATGTGGAGCCGATGGAGGAGACCTGCGATCTGGACGCCGCCTACGACGCCTGCAAGAAGGTGTTCGGCATCATCACCATCGCCCGGGCCGTCCCCTGCGCCAAGGAGAAGGAGGCCATCTTCAACACCGCGAAGGAGTATCTGGCCCCGGCGCTGCTGGCGGCAAAGTCTTTCAAGGTGGAGAGCAAGCGCTCCGACAAGTCCTTCCCCATGGGCAGCATCCAGCTGAGCCAGTGGGTGGGCGGCGCGCTGCACGACGCCTTCCCCCACCTGATCGTGGATGTGCATGATCCGGAGCTGACGGTGCATCTGGAGGTGCGGGAGGACGCGGCCTATGTCCACGGCCCGGCGGAGGCCGCCGCGGGCGGCCTGCCCATCGGCATGGGCGGCCACGCGGTGAGCCTGCTGTCCGGCGGCATCGACAGCCCCGTGTCCAGCTACATGATCGCCAAGCGGGGCGTGCAGCTGGAGCTGCTGCACTTCGCCTCCCCGCCCTACACCAGCGAGCAGGCCCGTGAAAAGGTCTTGCAGCTGGCCCAGGAGCTGACGGTGTGGTGCGGACGGCTGACGGTGCATGTGGTGCCCTTTACCGAAATTCAGGAGGAGATCCGCCGCAAATGCCCGGAGGATCACTTCACCCTGATCATGCGGCGGTTCATGATGCGGCTGGGCGACCGGCTGGCCCACGAGCTGGCCTGCAAGGCCATCGTCACCGGCGAAAGTCTGGGTCAGGTGGCCAGCCAGACCATTCAGGCGCTGGTGGTCAGCGACGACGTGGCCACCCTGCCGGTGCTGCGGCCTCTGATCGGCATGGACAAGGAGGAGATCGTCCGCATCGCCCGCCATGTGGGTACCTTCGATACATCCATTCTGCCCTACGAGGACTGCTGCACCGTGTTCACGCCCCGCCATCCTAAGACCAAGCCCAATCTGGAGGAGGTGAGGGAGTACGAGGCGGCGCTGGACATCGACGCCCTGTGCGACAAGGCGCTGGCAGGCCGTGAGATGATCCGCCTGTACCCCAAGCACTGAGGTGCGCGCCATGAACGAGACGTTGGAGCGGCAGGTCATCGCGGCGCTGAAGGCGCGTGGCCTGACCCTTGCCGCGGCGGAGAGCTGCACCGGCGGCCTGACCGCCAAGCGGCTGACGGACGTACCCGGCGCGTCAGCGGTATTTCTGGGCGGTGTGGTCAGCTATACCAACGGCGTGAAGGAGCGGGCGCTGGGTGTTCCCCACGACATGCTGGAGGAATACGGCGCGGTGTCCGAGCCTGTGGCCCGCGCCATGGCGGAGGGTGTCCGCCGTCTGACCTGCGCGGACCTCGCGCTGTCCGTCACCGGCGTGGCAGGCCCCGATAAGGACGACCGGGGCCACGACGTAGGCACGGTGTATATCGCCCTGTCCGCAAAAAACGAGACCACTGTGCAGCTTCTGCGCCTCTCCGGCGGCCGCAACGCCATCCGCGCCGCCGCCGCGGACGAGATGTTCCGGATGCTGCTGGCCTATCTGTAACAAACGAAATAGCTAAGAATAATTCCGCAAAAGCTTCGCAGAATTCGCCGCCCGTTATGGCGGCGAACCAGTTAAATCATTTTTTGCCGTGACATGCGCGTGGCAAAAAATACTCTGTGCGGAGAGAGTGTTCTTTTGCCCGCTTCGCGGGCGAAAGAGCGCGGGTCGGAGCGAAACTATTTTTGGCAAAAAAAGCGCAGCTTTTTTGCCAGATGATTAAAAGGAGATCGTATCCATGGCAAAGAACAAGGTCTATTCCCAAGTCAACCAGTACGCCAACCGCGAGGAGGAGATCCGCAAGGCGAAGGGCAACCCCAACAAGAATAACCATTCCAAGAAGAAAAACAGCAACTACGGCGGCTATACCCCCGGCGCCGGCGCCTACATGGCCCAGAAGCTGGCGGAAAAGGGCCGTCAGCAGGAGCGTGTCAAGCTGCCCATGTGGCTGAACATCACGCTGATCGTCCTGTTCGCCGCCATTGCCGTCACGCTGATCCTGCGCTTCACGGTGTATAAAGAGAACCAGCTGATGAACTACATCTCCTCACTGCTGCTGGGCATCACCTGCCTGGTGCTGTTCTATACCCGCCGCTTCAAGCACACCAAGAAGGACAGCACCTTCTACACCCTTGTCACCGTGCTGCTGACGGTAATGGGCATCGTCTACACCGCCATGGGCCTGATCGGCATCCTGACTATGTTCGGTATCATCTGAAAAATGCCGGATTTCTCCTTGTTTTTGGTGAAAATGCCATTGACAAACGGAGAAAAAGTGGTTATATTAACAGATATCTCATGGTAAACATGGTACAAACGCGATGAAGGGGACACGCAGCGCCACAGCCTGACGCAAAGAGAGCCGCCGTTTCGGTGCAAGGCGGACGCAGGTCTGGCGCGGATATCACCCCGGAGCATCCGGCTGAAACCAAAAAGTAGGCACGGACGGAAGCGGGCCGTTATCACCCCGCGCCCACGGATGGTGGGGCTGAGTGGCCGCCTTGCGCGGCAACGAGAGTGGTACCGCAGAGGACGTTTTTCCAAGCGCCTTTGTCTCTTGACGAGACAAAGGCGCTTTTTGTTTTGGCTGATAGCACTATCCTGTCATTGCGAACCAGTCCGCAGACTGGTGTGGCAATCCGTTTTCCTTTACCTGACATACGGATTCCCACGCCAGTGACATCGGTCACTGGCTCGGAATGACAGAAAAGAGCGGAAATCAAAAATCAAATTTTTTCACATAGAAAAGGAGAAGCAACATGGAATACAAAAAGACGTTGAACATGCCCAAGAGCGGCTTTCCCATGCGCGCCGGCCTGCCCAAGCGCGAGCCGGACATGCTGAAGCACTGGGAGGAGATCGACCTCTATAACGAGCTGCTGAAGAAGAACGAGGGCAAGCCCCTGTTCTCCCTCCATGACGGCCCTCCGTTCTCCAACGGCGCGCTGCACATGGGCCACGCCCTGAACAAGTCCCTGAAGGACTTCATCACCCGTATGTACGCCATGCGGGGCTACTACACCCC
>CAKTRJ010000061.1 GCA_934597345.1 uncultured Oscillospiraceae bacterium | reverse complement strand
TTCTGCACCACGATGATGATGGCCTCCCGCACATACTGATAGCCCTTGATATGCGCCGGAACGCCCACCTCATGGAGAATGGCCGTGACCTCCGCTTCCAGCGTGGGCAATGACAGCACGCTGCTGTCATGGGTGGCCTGCCGGATGCGGTCCAGCAGCGAGTCCATGTGGGCAGGCTTGGGGATGAAGTACCACGCGCCCATCCGCGTCAGCTCCTGCACCATGTTCTGGCTGCAAAAGGCCGACAGCACGATGCACTTAATTTCCTTGGGGATCCTTTGCAGCAGGCTCATGCCGTCCAGTCCCGGCAGGATCATGTCCATCACCACCACGTCGGGCTTCGTTTTCTGGATCAATTCCCATGCCTCGTCGCCGTCGCCGGTATCACCCACGACCTGAAATTCGCCGGTGTCTTCCAGCGTCCGGCGCAGCAGTAATCGGAATTCCTCACTGTTATCGGCCAGCAGTATTTTCGGGATGGTTTCCATCGCTTCTCATTTCCTCTCCTTGAATTGGGCGCGTTTCGTGATATTCCAAGCATTGTCGCCCTGCTGCATAACAAATTAACAGAATCTACCAGCGTTTTCAAGACATTCCTGTCGATTTATCACAAGTTTTGCCCGACATTATTCGACAGGAGAACCTGTATCTGGAAAAATCGCGGATCGTGTTTCCGAGGTACCTGGCGGCAAGAAACACAATATCTTTGGCCTGCTGAAAATTTGTTTGCCTGCATGTTGCGGAGCGCGGCATGTCGGCGCAATGCCGCGCAAGGCGTCGGGATCTGCGGCACGGCGGAAAGAAAAATCTCCGTTTGGGGCTGGAAATGCCCCGGCGCATAGCGTATAATGAAGCTGCTACAATATATAATGAGGTGAACAATAGATGGAAGAGATGCGCAGCTTTGGTTACATCTGCCCCAAATGCGGCAAGGCGGTGCTGGGCAGCCGCAGCGCCTTTGCCCTGCAGGCGGCCGCGGCCCGCATTACCTGCGAGTGCGGCGAAAGCGAGCTGGAGATCCAGACCGACGGCATCAAGTTCCGGCTGTGGGTCCCCTGCGGCCTGTGCGGTGGCACCCATCAGGCCGAGGTGGACGCAAGCGCCATCCTGACGGGCCGGGGCGTTGGTCTGGCCTGCCCGGAGACGAAGCAGCTGTGCTGCTACGCCGGTGACACCGCTCAGGTGCAGCATGCCATGGAGGAGCTGGCTATCCGGGCGGAGAAGGAAAAATGCGAGGAAAAGGAAGCCTTTACCGATAACGTTATCATGTACGAGGTGCTGTCGGAGCTGAAGGACATTGCCGCTCGGGGCGGCATCCGCTGCTCCTGCGGCAGTACGGAGTACGGGATTCAGGTACACCGTGACGCGGTGGATCTCATCTGCCGCCGCTGCGGCGGCAAGCTGCGGCTGTCCGCCGGAACGGACGAGGATCTGGATCGCCTGTGCTGCCAGATGACGCTGACCATTCGGGGTGCGGAATGAGCGGTGTGATCCTCTGCTTCGCCCTGTTTCTGGGCGCTATGGTGGTCTGTCTCATCACGGGACAGAGCTTCCTGTGGGCGCTGGGACTTGGGCTGGTGCTGTTTGCCGTCCACGGTCACAAGCGGGGCCACAGCCTGCGGGCCATGTGGGACATGGCCTGGTCGGAGGGCCGCCGGGTACTGATCGTGCTGCGGATCTTCGTTTTTATCGGAGCCATCACTGCCCTGTGGCGGGCCAGCGGCACCATCGTATTCTTCATTTACTACGGCGTGCAGGCCATCTCCCCCAGGCTGTTCGTGCTGGTGGCCTTCCTGCTGACGGCGCTGATCTCCTACGCTCTGGGCACCTCCTTCGGGGTGATCGGCACGGCGGGCATCGTGCTGATGGCGCTGGCCCGCTCCGGCGGCGTCAGCGAGGCGGTGACGGCGGGCGCCGTCCTGTCCGGCGCCTATTTCGGTGACCGGTGCTCCCCCGCCTCCTCCTCTGCCGCGCTGGTGGCGGCGGAGACGGAAACGAAGCTGTACGACAATCTGCGGAACATGTTCCGCACCGGTGCGCTGCCGGTGCTGCTGACCGCCGGCGTTTACGCCGTGCTGTCGGTGCGCCATCCCATCACGGCGGTGGATGAAAGTCTGCTGCAGGCCCTGCAGGACAGCGCCGTGATCTCCCTGTGGGCGCTGCTGCCGGCGGTGATCATGCTGGTGCTGCCGCTGGTGAAGGTTCCGGTAACCCTCAGCATCGCGCTGAGCGTGGCGGCGGCGGGCGCAGTCAGCATCTTTGTGCAGGGCATGAGCCTGTGGGCCATGCTGAAAACCACCGTGCTGGGCTACTATCCCGCCGCGGGACAGCTGAAGGACATTCTCTCCGGCGGTGGCATCGTTTCCATGGTGAAGCCTGCGGCGCTGGTGTTCACCACCGGACTGCTGGCGGGTCTGCTGGACGGTATCGGCGTGCTGAAAGGCGCCACCGGTCTGGTGGACAGGCTGGCAGTCCGCTGCGGCCGCTTTGCCGCGTCGGTTGTGGTGAGTCTTGGCGCGGGTATGATCTTCTGCAACCAGTCGGTGATGATCGTCATGGGTAATCAGCTGCTGCACCGCAGCTATACCGACCGCAATGAGCAGGCGGTGGACATGGAAAACAGCGGCATCGTGCTGTCGGCCCTGATCCCGTGGAACATCGCGTGCAGCATCCCGCTGGTGATGCTGGGCGTGGACGAGCGGGCCATCCCCTACGCCGTACTGCTGTATATGATACCGCTGGTGTACGGCCTGACCAAGCGGTGGGTCTACCCTGCCCGGAAACAGACAATAAAGGAGTAGCTTATGATCTCTCTATTGGCAAAATGGTTCATCCCCCGCCGGGAGCAGGTGGAGGACGGCGCGGTGCGCCGTGCATGGGGCGCGCTGTGCGGGTTCGTGGGCATCGCCCTGAATCTGCTGCTGTTCGCCGGAAAGCTGGCGGCAGGCGCTCTCAGCGGCTCCATCGCCGTGACGGCGGACGCCTTCAACAACCTGTCGGACGCCGGCTCCTCGGTGGTGACGCTGCTGGGTTTCCGGCTGGCGGGCAAAAAGCCCGACTCGGATCATCCCTTCGGCCACGGGCGCATGGAGTATGTCTCCGGCCTTGTGGTGGCGGGTCTGATCCTGCTGATGGGCGCAGAGCTGGTCAAAACCTCCGTGGACAAGATCGCCCATCCGGAGGCGGTGACCTTCTCCTGGCTGGCGGCGGCTATCCTGCTGGTCTCCATCGCCGTGAAGCTGTATATGTACATGTATAACAAGGCCGTGGGCAAAAAGATCGACTCCGCCGCCATGGCCGCCACCGCCGCCGACAGTCTCAGCGACACGGTGGCTACCGCCGCCGTGCTGCTGTCCATGATCGTGGGAAAGCTGGCCAATGCGCAGCTGGACGGCTGGGTGGGCCTTCTGGTGGCGTTGTTCATCCTGTGGTCGGCAGTGCAGGCCGCCCGGGACACCATCAGTCCCCTGCTGGGGCAGGCCCCTGACCCGACGCTGGTACAGGAGATCGAAGCACTGGTGATGGCACACGACACCGTGGTGGGCGTCCACGATCTGGTGGTCCACGACTACGGCCCCGGACGGCGGATCATCTCCCTCCACGCGGAGGTGCCCGCCGACGGGCAGGTGCTGGCGCTGCACGACGTGATCGACAACATCGAATCGGAGCTGGCCCGCAGGCTGCACTGTGAGGCGGTGATCCACATGGACCCCGTGGTAGTGGGCGACCCGGTAGTGACGGCGCTCCGGGAGCAGGTGACGACGCTGGTCAAGATCATCGATCCCCGTATCACCATCCATGATTTCCGCATGGTTCCCGGCGCGACCCATACCAATCTGATCTTCGACGCGGTGATCCCCTTTGATGAGCAACTGACCCGCCCGCAGGTGGCCCAGCGCATTTGCAGACTGGTAGAGGATATGGACGGCCATTACCGTGCCGTGGTGAAGATCGAGAATTCTTATGTAGATTAAGGAGGTATCCCCATGGACGAGCAGATCCGTAAACTGAAGGAGCTGGTGGACGGCAGCGGCAACATCGTGTTTTTCGGCGGCGCAGGCGTCTCCACCGAAAGCGGCATCCCCGATTTCCGCAGCGTGGACGGGCTGTATCACCAGAAGTTCTGCTATCCGCCGGAGACCATGCTGAGCCACAGCTTCTATATGGCGCATAAGGCGGAGTTCTATGAGTTCTACCGGGCGAAGATGCTTGCCCCCGACGCCCAGCCCAACGCCGCCCACCGCAAGCTGGCCCAGTGGGAGCAGGAGGGACGGCTGAAGGCAGTCATTACCCAGAACATCGACGGTCTGCACCAGAAGGCCGGCAGCCGCGAGGTATTGGAGCTGCACGGCAGCGTCCTGCGGAACTACTGCGAGCGGTGCCATAAGTTCTATGGACTGGACGCCATCCTTCACAGCACCGGCGTGCCCAAGTGCACCTGCGGCGGCGACATCAAGCCGGACGTGGTGCTGTACGAGGAGGGGCTGGACGAGGACGTGATGGACAAGGCCCTGCGGTATATCCACGACGCGGACATGCTGATCATCGGCGGCACGTCGCTGGTGGTGTATCCGGCGGCGGGTCTGGTGCGCTACTACCGGGGCCACAAGCTGGTGGTCATCAACAAGGGTACGGTAGGCGCGGACATCGGCGCCGAACTGGTCATCGACGGGCCCATCGGCCAGGTTCTCTCCCAGGTATAAGCCCAGGAAATTTTAGGCTTGACAAATATAGGTGGTCTGGTATAATAAGCAGGTATGATTGAGAGGCTGACGATTTGCGAGCGTGCTGGAATCGGCAGACAGGCAGGCTTGAGGTGCCTGTGTTCGTAAGGACGTGTGGGTTCAAGTCCCATCGCTCGCACCACCCTCTCAGAAAAGCTGAAAATAATCGAAAAAAAGTATTGACAAATACAGGAACATCGGTTATAATCAACTACGTTGTTTGCGCGAGTGGTGGAATTGGCAGACTCGCTAGATTCAGGTTCTAGTGCTCACTACGGGCGTGCGGGTTCAAGTCCCGCCTCGCGCACCACATAAAAGGCTCGAAATCGAAAGATTTCGGGTCTTTTTATCGCTTTTGACCGGTTTCCGCGATGCGACCTCTGTTCCGGATCACATTTACGTCATGCAAGGAGTTTATATGGATATTATTCAGACCATTGCACAGGAGCTTGATAAAAACCCGCAGCATGTGGAAAACGTCGTCCGCCTGCTGGACGAGGGCAACACCATTCCCTTTATCGCCCGCTACCGCAAGGAGCTGCACGGCGCCATGGATGACACCGCCCTGCGCACGCTGGAGGAGCGGCTCCAGTATCTGCGGAATCTGGCCGAGCGCCGGGAGACGGTGAAAAAGGCCATCGAGGAGCAGGGGAAGCTGACGGAGGAGCTGTCCGCCGCCATCGACAGTGCCAAAACGCTGGCGGAGGTGGAGGACCTCTACCGTCCCTATAAGCAAAAGCGCCGCACCCGCGCCACGGCGGCACAGGAGAAGGGACTGGAGCCGCTGGCGCTGCTGCTGTTGGCCCAGGAAAAGGACTGTCCCGCGCCGGAGCTGGCGGCGCAGGACTATATCGACCCGGAGAAAGGCGTGGAGACGGAGGCGGACGCCCTGCAGGGCGCCAACGACATCGTGGCCGAGATGCTTTCCGATGACGCGGATATCCGCAAGACTCTGCGGAGCCTGCTGACGCGGCAGGGCCACCTCCGCAGTCTGGCCGCCGTGGAGGAGGACAGCGTCTACCGGCTGTACTACGACTTCGAGCAGCCGCTGTCCAAGCTGGCCGGGCATCAGATATTGGCCATCAACCGGGGCGAGAAGGAGGGCATCCTCTCGGTCGCCGTGCTGCTGGACCGTGACGCGGCGCTGCCGCTGATGCG
>CAKTRJ010000060.1 GCA_934597345.1 uncultured Oscillospiraceae bacterium | reverse complement strand
AAGAAGGTGGTGCTGATGCTCAGCTATCCCTCCGACGAGGTGGGCAACCATCTGGTGTCCATGGATCAGCTGGACGAGGCAGGCATCGACCCCTGGCACGACGTGCTGGATCTGAAGCGCTTCCGTGACGCCTTCGGCGCGGTGATCCATCCCTTCACCGGTGTGGATTATGTGGATTACTATAAGTCCATCATCGAGGCCGCCGGCGCCGAGGCGGAGATCGTGTTCGCCAACCGTGTACAAGCGGTGCTGGACTATACCGACACCGTGATCTGCTGCGACATCCATACCCGCGAGCGCAGCAAGCGCCTGCTGAAGGCCGCCGGGGCCAAAACGGTGCTGGGGCTGGACGACCTGCTGACCGCCCCCGTGGACGGCAGCGGCTATAACCCCCAATATGGCCTGCTGGGCAGCAACAAGGCCGACGATGAGCGGGTCAAGCTGTTCCCCCGTGACGCCATGGCCGTGGCCGAGGGCATCGGCAAGGCCATGAGCCAGGCCACCGGCAAGCAGATCGAGGCCATGGTCTACGGCGATGGCGCTTTCAAGGATCCCGCCGGTAAGATCTGGGAACTGGCCGACCCCGTGGTGGCCCCCGGCTATACCGCCGGTCTCATCGGCACCCCCAATGAGCTGAAGCTGAAGTATCTGGCCGACCACGATTTCGGCGACCTGACCGGCGAGGCCCTGCAGAAGGCCGTGGCCGAGAAGATCCGCCAGAAGGACGCCAAGGTCAGTCTGGTGGGCAACATGGTGTCCGAGGGCACCACGCCCCGCAACCTCACCGACCTGATCGGCTCCCTGTGCGATCTGACCAGCGGCAGCGGCGACAAGGGCACGCCCATCATCTACATCCAGGGTTACTTCGATAACTACACCAATGAATAACGCAATACGTTCAGCGGGCTGCTCTTTGGCGGCCCGCTTCTTTATTTATTATAGTATGAACCCGCCGTCCACCGTCAGTACCTGGCCGGTGATGAAGTCCGCCTTCTCCGACGCCAAAAAGGCCGCCGCGTGGGCGATGTCCTCCGGCGTGCCGAGACGGCGCAGAGGCGTCTCCTCCGCCAGCTGCGGCAGCACCTCCGGCGGCAGGGCGTCCAGCATGTCGGTCTTGATGACGCCGGGCGCGATGCAGTTGACCCGGATGTGGGTGGGCGCCAGCTCCGACGCCAGCGAACGAGTCAGGCCGATCAGTGCCGCCTTGGTGCAGGAATAGGTCACCTCGCAGCTGGCGCCCCGCTGGCCCCAGATGGAGGAGATGTTGATGATGCAGCCCTCGTGGGCGTGGAGCATGGCGGGCAGCACCGCCTGAATGGTGTGGTACGCGCCGTCCACGTTGGTGGAGAAGTAGCGGTGCCACATCTCGTCGGTCACATCCTGAAACAGGGCCTGTCCCGCCACACCGGCGTTGTTCACCAGCAGAGACACCGGTCCCCACTTCTCCTCAATGGCCCGCACCATGGCCTGTACCTCCTGCCGCCGGGACACGTCCGCCTGATAGATCATGGCCTCATGGCCCTCCGCCGCCAGCTCCGCGGCAAGGCTCTCGGCGCAGTCCTGCCGCACCCGGTAGTTGATGCAGACCCTCCAGCCCTGACGGCCCAGCTCACGGGCCACCGCCCGGCCGATGCCCCGGCTGGAGCCGGTGATGAGCGCGATCTTCTCCATTTCGCTTCCTCCTTGCGCTGCTGTTGTATTTGTCTCCCATTTTACCCCAAAACCGCGCCCGGCGCAAGGATACCGTTGCCTTTGGCGTGTTTTATTGATAAAATGGTCTCACAAAATTCTTAGAACTTTTTGTTACCCTGATACTGGATATTTCCGCAAAGGAGGCGACGGTATGCGTATTCTGGTGGCCGAGGATGAAAAGCACCTCAACCGCATCATCAGCGAAGCCCTTACCGACGAGGGGTACAGCGTGGACAGCTGCTTCAACGGGCAGGAGGTGCTGGAGCACATGGCCTGCGCCCGGTACGACGTGCTGGTGCTGGATATTATGATGCCCCGGATGGACGGCCTTGAGGTGGTGCGCCGCCTGCGGAGTGAGGGCGACGCCACTCCGGTGCTGTTCCTCACCTCCCGCGACAGCATCGAGGACAAGGTGACCGGGCTGGAGTCCGGCGGCGACTACTATCTCACCAAGCCCTTCGCCTTTCCGGAGCTGCTGGCGGTGGTGCGGGCCATGGCCCGGAAATACACAGGCAACCGCTCCAATACCTACGCCGTGGCCGACCTGACGCTGGACAGCGCCGCCCACACCGTTACCCGCGGCGGCCGGGACATCAGGCTGACCGCCAAGGAGTTCGCCCTGCTGGAGTACATGGTGCGCAACAGGGGCGTGGTGCTGTCCCGGGAGATGATCGAAAACAACCTCTGGAACTATGACTATGAGGGCGGCACCAATGTGGTGGACGTGTATGTGGGCTACCTCCGCAAGAAGGTGGACGCCGGGGCGGAAAAGAAACTGATCCACACCGTATGGGGCACCGGCTGGGTGCTGAAGGAGGAATGACCGATGTCCGCAAAGCTGAGACTGACCGCGTGGTTCACGCTGATGATGCTGCTGATGTGCGCCGCCACGCTGACCTTTGTGTTTGTGGTGAACGGCGCTGCCGTGGCCGACGATCCCCAGAGCCAGCTGATCGACCGGGTGGACAAGAACGCCCGGGACGTGGAGTTCGAGAACGGCCGCTTCGAGTGGGAGGATCTGAAATTCTACCGCCGGGGCGTCAGCTGCTGGGTCTGTGACGAGAACGGCGCGTTCCTGCAGGGCGTGCGGCCCGACGGCCTGCCGGAGCTGCCGCCGGAGGACGGCGCACTGCGCACCGTTTCCGGTGGGGACGGACAATATTATATGTATGATGTGTATGTGGACATGGATGTGACGGGCCTGTGGGTACGGGGCGTCATCTCCACCGGGAGCCGCAGCGGCGTCATGCACACCATCAATATCCTGACGGCGGTGCTGCTGCCGTGCCTGCTGGTGGTGACGGTGGCCGGCGGCTGGGGCATCGCCCATCTGACCTTCCGTCCCATGGAGCAGATCATCGGCGCGGCGGACGCCATCAACGACGACCGGGACCTGTCCGCCCGCATCGGATTGAAGAAAGGCCCCATCGAGATGCGGCGGCTGAGCCGCTCCTTCGACAGCCTGTTTGCCCGGCTGGAGAAATCCTTCCACGCCGAGCGGCAGTTCACCTCCGACGCCAGCCACGAGCTGCGCACGCCCATCACTGTCATTCTGGCGGAGTGCGACCGGGCCAGGCGGAAGTGTGAGACCAAGGAGGATTTCCTCCAGTCCATCGGCGTCATCGAGGAGCAGGGCCAGCACATGTCCCGGCTGGTGCAGGAGCTGCTGGGCCTGACCCGTTTGCAGCAGGGCACTACCCGCTACCCCTTACAGCGCGCCGACATCAGCGGCTTCGTCACCGCCTGCTGCGAGGAGTTCCTGCCCGCCGACGACCGGGGCATCACCCTGACCACTGACATCCAGCCGGAGGTGCAGGCCACCTTCAATCCGTCTCTTTTGCAGCGGGCCGTCTATAACCTGCTGCAGAACGCCTATAAGTACGGCAAGCCCGGCGGCCACATCACCGTGACGCTGCGGGAGGCCGGACACGGCGCGGCGCTGTCGGTGGCCGATGACGGCATCGGCATCGCGCCGGAGGATCAGGAGAAGATCTGGCAGCGGTTCTGGCAGGCCGACCCCTCCCGGGGGGAGGACGGCGGCAGCGGACTGGGCCTTTCCATGGTGCAGGAGATCGCCGCCTTCCACGGCGGCCGGGCCGCGGTGGACAGCGCCCCCGGTCAGGGCAGCACCTTTACCATCACGCTGCCCAGGCGGTAAATTTTTCCGCAGTTCAAAATTTATTTAAATTCCTTTCATACTTTTCTTAAAGTTTCCGGTTATGCTATACCCATAACAGGAAAACAACCAGAGCTTGAAAGGAGTTTTTACCATGAAAACGATGAACGATATGACCTCTCATGTGATCGATCCCCAGGTGGCCGTGGCCGCCGCCGTGCTGTACGGCAACCTCCGCAACCGCGAGGTGCTGTCCGCCGACGTGTCCTTTGCCGACGGTCTGTACGAGGTGCTGCTGCACAGCGAGTGGATGGACTATGACTGCTATGTGGACGCCTCCAACGGCGAGGTGCTGGGCTTTCAGTCCCAGCCCGCGGAAGAGACCCTGGGCGCGTAAGCGCTTTCCAAATAAAAAAGATCCTCTCCCGCGGGAGAGGATCTTTTTTTGTACATCTTTTTCACGACGACAGGTGGCGGCCGAAGTTGCCGCCCACCCGGACGCCCTCCTGCACCACATAGAAGGCGTGGGGGTCGATCTCATGCAGGGCCATCTGCACCGACGCCAGCTCGTACTTGTTCAGGCACACGCACATCACATGCACCTGCTCGTGGGAATAGCCGCCCCGGCCCTCCCACAAGGTGAAGCTGCGGTCCAGCTTTTCCAGAATGGTCTGGTTCAGCCGCTCGGGATCCTCCTTGGTGAAGATGATCATCTGGACGGAGATGTTCTGCTGGTGCAGGCGATCCAGGAACAGCGCCTGGAACACCACATAGATGGCGGAGTAGATGGCGGTGCCCAGATCAAACAGCAGGGCGCACAGCACATAAAGCGCCGTATTGAAGGTGATGGAGAAGCGCCCCACGGTAAAGCCGGTGCCCTTCTTGCTGAGATACAGGCCCAGCACGTCCAGGCCGCCGGTGGAGCAGCCGCAGGTCAGGATCAGGCCGCAGGAAAAGCCGCTGAGGATACCGGCCACCAAGCAGGAGGTCAGCTTGTCCGCAATGATGGGCGTGGCGGGAGACGGGATCACCGCCAGGGCGATGGAGTTGATGACGGTCACCACCGTCATGCGGATCACGAAGCCCCGGCCCAGCGTGCGCCACGCCAGCGCGATCAGCGGCAGGTTCACCAGCAGGTACAGGATACCGGCCAGATCAAAGGGGGTGGCCAGACCCAGCCGCTCCACCACCAGGGTACGGATCACCTGACACAGACCGTACAGGCCGCCGCTGTACATGCCCTGGGGCACCACGAACAGGTTGATGGACACCGCCAGCATGATACCGCCCAGCACGCCCATGCCCAGACGCAGCCATTTATTCTGTTGTGCCTTTTGCAGCATACGTCACATCGCTTCCCTTCCGATATGTAAAATAGGGTTTGTCACTTTTGCGGGGCAATTATAATATATGACCCGGGGGTTGTCAAGCAATTTCCGCACTTTTACAGCGTAAAACGCAGCCGGTCATACAGCCGCTGCCGCGCCCGGCGCAGGCATCGGGACACGGTGGATTTATTGACGCCCAGCTGCCGGGAGATGTCGGTGACGGACAGCTCCTGCTCATATTGCAGACGCAGCATTTCCCGCTGCCGGGGCGTCAGCTCCGCCAGCGCGTCGGGAAGCCGCCTGCGCAAACGGCGCAGCCGCTGGCTGTTGTCGCCGTCCCCCTGCCGCCACCGGGCCAATTCTGCATAATCAAACAGTATATCTTTCATCCCGGTAGTAGCTCCTGTCGTAGTATCCCGCCGCCAGACGCTGGATATGGCGGCACTGCTGCAGCATGGGCTGCAGGTCCAGAATACGCCGGTGCAGCATGAAGCGCTCGTCCGCCCCCTCCGCGGCGGCCTCCTCCCGCCGCAGCTGGGCGATCCGGCGGGACAGCAGCTCCGCCGAATAGGCGTATTCCTGGGACAATTGTAAAAGTGTCATGTGTTCCCTCCCCTTCTTCGGTAGATATGGTCAAAAGAGTGCGATTTTTCTCCGTCATTTTGTGAAAGTTTTTGTTGACAAATGAAGGGACTTCTGCTAATATAATCTTCGCTGGTAGCATGCTGGTGTAGCTCAGCTGGTAGAGCAGCTGATTTGTAATCAGCAGGTCGGGGGTTCGAATCCGTCCACCAGCTCC
>CAKTRJ010000059.1 GCA_934597345.1 uncultured Oscillospiraceae bacterium | reverse complement strand
CGTGCAGGAAGTCCAGAAACCTGGGTTTCTGGTTGTCCTTTTGGGTACTTTTGGGACAACGGCCAAAAGTACCTCGTGGCCGGAGCCACGAAACATATCTTCGCGCCGGGGCGCGAAACACCCCTGCCCTTTTACGCTCCTGTGACCTTCCGGTACGCGGCCAGCACCGCCATGCGCACCTCGTCCAGCGTGCCGTCCACCGTGGCGCCTGCCGCGGCATGGTGGCCGCCGCCGCCTAAAATACGGCACAGCGCGCAGGCGTCCACCCGCGGGCCGGTGCGGACGGAGACCTTGATCTTCTCCGCTGTCAGTTCCCGCAGCGTCACGCCGCAGTCGGTGCCCTCCACCAGAGCGGGCAGGGCGCTCAGCTCCTCGATGTCCGCGTCAGTGGCCTGCATCTCCTGCCGCAGGGACAGGGGAATCTCCATAATGACCACCCGCTGGCGGTCAAAAAGCTTCATGTCCGCCACCATGCGGGACTCCATGGCCAGCCGCACCCGGCTCTTGGTGCGGAACAGGGCCTTGTTCACCGCCGCCACGTCTACCACGTCCATCAGCGCCGCCGCGATGCGGTGGGTACGGGCGGTGGTGTTGCCGTACTGAAAGCCGCCGCAGTCGGTGCTGACAGCCACATACAGCGGCAGGGCGATGTCCGCCGTCAGGGCGGTCAGGTGCCGGATGATCTCATACACGACCTCGCCGCAGGCGGCGCTGTCCGCCTCCAGACAGGTGTTGCGGGCAAAGAAGCCCTGGGAGGGATGGTGGTCGATGGCCAGCTCGATGCGCTCCTGATAGGGCCTGGCGTTTTCCGGCAGCAGGCTCACGTCGGCAATGTCCACGCTGACGATATGCTCGCCCTCCCAGCCCTCCGGCGCCCAGTAGGGGGCGGCGTAGGGCTCGTAGGTGGCGGTGATCTCCGGATTGGGCAGCAGATACGCGGTGCGGCCGCAGTCACGGAGCGCCCGGCACAGGGCCGCCGCGCTGCCGATGGTGTCGCCGTCGGGCCGCACATGGGTCAGCAGCAGCACGTTGTCCAGCGCCTCCAGATACCCGGCGGCCTCGCGGGCCGTCAACACAGGCCGGGCCATCACTTGTCCTCCGGCAGCACGATGTCCGCGTTGGCGGGGTTGGCGGGCTTGACGTGATGCAGCATGTCCAGGATGTGGGCGCCGTGGGCAATGGAATCGTCAGCGAAGAATTGAAGCTCCGGCGTATAGCGCAGCTGTAATCTCTGGCCCAGCTCATGGCGCAGATAGCCGCTGGCGGACTTCAGGCCCCGCATGAGATCCTTTTCGTCGGTGCGGTCCATGGCGCTGATGTAGACGCGGGCATAGCGCAGGTCGCTGGTGGTGTCCACATGGGTGATGGTCAGCAGGGCGTCCGCCACACGGGGATCCTTCACTGTGCGCAGCAGGCCGGACAGCTCCCGCTGGATCTCCTCGTTGATGCGTCCGATACGGTTGGATGCCATACTTTCGCTCCTTTCATGGAAAAGGGGCGGGCGCACTGCCCGCCCCTCATAATATAGTAGCCTCGCAGAGTTCGCGTCCGCAGACGCGAAATAATCAAATCATTTTTCTGACGACATGTGCGTCAGAAAAATTCTTCTCGGCCAGCAAGTGCACCCAACGGGTGCGCGCAGTCGGCCGCAATCCCCTTGGCAGAAAAGTCGTCAGACTTTTCGCCAGTTTATCATTGGGGGATCTCCTCCATCGTGAAGGCCTCCACGATGTCGCCTTCCTTGATGTCGTTGTACTTCTCGATGCTCAGGCCGCACTCGTAGCCGGACACGACCTCCTTAACGGAGTCCTTGAACCGCTGGAGGGAGGCCAGCACGCCCTCATGAATGACGATGCCGTCACGCACCAGACGCACCTGGCAGTCCTTACGCTGCAGCTTGCCGTCCTGCACATAGCAGCCCGCCACGGTTCCCACGCCGGAGACCTTGTAGGTCTGGCGCACCTCGGCGTGGCCCAGCACCACCTCACGGTACTTGGGGGCCAGCATGCCCTTCATGGCGGCCTCGATCTCGTTGATGGCGTCGTAAATGACGCGGTACATCCGCATGTCCACATTGGCGCGGGCGGCGCTGTCGCGGGCGGCGGCGTCGGGACGGACGTTGAAGCCCACGATGATGGCCTGAGAGGTGGAGGCCAGCATCACATCGGACTCGTTGATGGCGCCCACGCCGCCGTGGATGACACGCACGCGGACCTCGTCGTTGCTGATCTTCTCCAGGGAAGCCTTCACGGCCTCCACGCTGCCCTGTACGTCGGCCTTGACGATCAGGTTCAGGTTCTTCATCTCACCGGCCTGGATCTGGCTGAACAGATCCTCCAGGGAGACCTTGGTGACAGGTGCGTTGGCCTTGGCCTTCTCCTCGGCCTTGCGCTGCTCCACCAGCTCGCGGGCCAGCTTCTCATCGGCCACGGCGTTGAACGTCGCGCCGGCGGAGGGGGCTTCGCTCAGGCCGGTGATCTCCACGGGCACGCTGGGCCCGGCATCGGTGATGCGCTGGCCCTTGTCGCTGACCATGGCGCGGACGCGGCCTACGGACGTACCGGCGATGATGATGTCGCCCTGATGGAGCGTACCGTTCTGCACCAGCAGCGTGGCCACCGGGCCGCGGCCCTTGTCCAGCCGGGCCTCGATGACCGTGCCCTGGGCGGCGCGGTTGGGGTTGGCCTTCAGCTCGCTGACCTCGGCGGTCAGGGTGAGCATTTCCAGCAGGTTATCCACGCCCATACCGGTCTTGGCGGAGATGGGGCATACGATGGTGTCGCCGCCCCACTCCTCGCACACCAGACCGTACTCGGTCAGCTGCTGCTTGATGCGCTCGGGGTTGGCCTCCGGCTTATCCATCTTGTTGATGGCCACGATAATGGGGATCCCGGCGGCCTTGGCGTGGTTGATGGACTCCACGGTCTGGGGCATGATGCCGTCCTCGGCGGCCACCACCAGAATGGCGATATCCGTCACCATGGCGCCGCGGGCGCGCATGGAGGTAAAGGCCTCGTGGCCGGGGGTATCCAGGAAGGTGATGGGCTTGCCGTGGATCTCCACCTGGTAAGCGCCGATGTGCTGGGTGATGCCGCCAGCCTCGCCGGAGGCCACATGGGCGTTGCGGATATAGTCCAGCAGGCTGGTCTTGCCGTGGTCGACGTGGCCCATGACCACCACAACGGGGGCGCGGGGCACCAGATCCTCTTCCTTGTCCTGATGGTCGTCGATCAGCTTCTCCTCGATGGTGACGACCACCTCCTTCTCCACCTTGCAGCCCATTTCCTCGGCAATGATGGCGGCGGTGTCGAAGTCGATCATCTGGCTGAGAGAGGCCATGACGCCGTTCTTCATCAGGCACTTGACCACCTCGGCGCCGGTCTTCTTCATGCGGCTGGCCAGCTCGCCCACGCTGATCTCGTCGGGGATCTGCACGGTGACGGGGGTGTTCTTGATGACCTCAAGGCGCAGCTTGCGGAGCCGGTCGGCCTCCTCCTGCTTGCGCTTGTTGGTCATGGGGCCGTTCTGGCGCTGCTTGTTATTGCGGAACTTCTCCTTGCCCTGCAGCTGATCCTTGTCCCGGCGGCCGCCGCGGCTGCTGCTGCGGTCGGCCATATCCTGCAGCTTCTCGTCGTACTTGTCCAGATTCACATTGGTGGCCTTACGGGTATCCACCACCTGCTTCTGGGGCACGCGGGACATGGGCTTCTGGGGTTGGTTGTTCGTATTGTTATTGTTGTTATTGTTGTTATTGCCATTGCTCTGGGGCTGGGCGGGCTTCGCCTGCTGATTGCCCGGCTTCTGGCCCTGAGGCTGCGCGTTCTGCTGCTTCTTCGGCTCCGGCTTCTTCTCCTCGGTCTTGGCGCCCTCGGCAAAGATCGTGGCGATGCTGCCGATCTGGTTGTGTTGGGTCAGATACTCAAAAATGAGGCTCAGCTCCCGATCCTCCAGCACCTGCATATGGTTCTTGGGGGTCTCGGCATACTTGGTCAAGATCTCCGTAATATCCTTCGTGGCGACGCCGAAGTCCTTCGCCACCTCATGCACTCTGTATTTGTTTGCTACGCTACCCAAATAAAGCCACCTCCATCATAGTAAACGGTGCGCCGCGGCCCACCGCGTGTTGTCAACTTTCCTGCTGCTTTTTCCGAACGCTGCCCTTGCCGCGCTTTACCGGAAGGGAACCGGCAAACCGGTTTTCCGGACGCCGTGCGGTCTTGCGCCGTGTTCCGTCGCCCCGTCCGCCGCCGCGGCCCGGTTTTCCGTTCTCCGGCGGTTTCGTCCGGCGCTTCGGCTCCTCCGGTGATGCTGCCGGAGGTTCCGGCGGCTTGTCGCTGTGGATGCGGTGCTTGCCCTGCCGCAGGTTCTTCTCATGCCGCAGCTGCTCGGCCCGGCGCTCCATGGCCCGCTGGGCCTTCACGTCCAGCTGTGCCGCCGCCGCGCCGTACTTCTCGCCGTCGATGGCCGCCAGCTTCTTGACGATGGCCCCGGCAAAGCCGATCTCCGTCACGGCGCACATGGCCACGCTGGTGCGGCCCAGCGCCCGGCCCAGGGCGTCCTTGTCCGCCGGGATGGTCAGACACAGACACGCGCCTGTCTGGGCGAAGGAGAAGGCCCTTCGCTGGGAGGAGGGCCCGGCGTCCCGCGCCACCAGGATCACCCGCGCCTTTCTGGCACGGGCGGCAGCGCCCACCGGCTCCTCGCCGGTTTCCACGCGGCCCGCCTTTTTGGCAAGGCCCAGCATGGACAATACCTGATCCGTCATGCTTCGCCGCCCTCCATCTGCGCCTCCAGCGCGTCGTAGACCTCCTCGGGAATAGCGGTCTCCAGCGCGCGCTCCAGCGCCTTGGATTTGCGGGCCTTTTTCAGGCACGCGATGTCGGGGCACACATACGCGCCCCGTCCGGAGGCTTTTCCCCTGCCGTCCAGCAGGATGCCGCCCTCCGGCGTGCGGACCACCCGCAGCAGTTCCTTTTTATCCTTCATCTCCCGGCAGCCGACACACTGGCGCTGGGGGATCTTCCGGGGTTTGACCGCCATACCGGCCACCTCCTCGATGAAATTATTCCTCGCTGTGAGAAGCGGGCTTGATGTCAATCTTATAGCCGGTCAGGCGGGCCGCCAGACGGGCGTTCTGGCCCTCCTTGCCGATGGCCAGGCTCAGCTGGTCGTCCGGCACGATGACGCGGCAGGCCTTGCCCTCGGCCGCCAGACGCACCTCCACCACATCGGAGGGCGCCAGTGCGGCGGCGATGAACTCGGCGGGATCCTCGCTGTACTTGATGATGTCGATCTTCTCGCCCCGCAGCTCCTCCACGATGGCGTTGACGCGCTGACCACGGGGGCCGACGCAGGCGCCGATGGGGTCGATGTTCTCATCCTCGGACCAGACGGCCATCTTGGTGCGGTTGCCCGCCTCGCGGGCGATGGAGCGGATCTCCACGGTGCCGTCGTAAATTTCGGGGACCTCCAGCTCAAACAGGCGCTTTACCAGGCCGGGGTGGGTGCGGGAGATCAGCACCTGGGGGCCGCGGGTGGTGCGGCGAACCTCCACCAGATAGACCTTCACCATCTGGCCCTCGGTCAGCGTCTCACCGGGCACCTGCTCATTCTGGGTCAGCACGGCCTCGGTGCTCTCGTTGCCGGAGCCGATCTTCAGGATCACGTTGCCGTTGCGGGGGTCGATACGCACCACGGTGCCGGTCAGGATCTCGTGCTGCTTAGAGCCCCACTCGTCATAGATCATGCCGTGCTCGGCCTCCCGCAGGCCCTGAATGATCACCTGCTTGCCGTTGCCGGCGGCGATGCGGCCGAATTCCACATTTTCCACAGGGAAATTCACAACGCCGCCCAGCTCATTGCGGGCGCTGATGTGCCTGGCCTCCTCCAGAGAGATCTCGTTGGCGGGGTCCATGACCTCCTCCACGATCTCCTTCTGGACGTACATCCGCAGGTCGTGCTTCTCCTCGTCCACGTCCACGATCACGTTCTCCACGCCCTCGTGATCCCGCTTATAGGCGGTGGTCAGGGCCTGAATGATCTTGCCCATCATGAAGTTCTGGGGGATGCCCCGCTCCTTCTCCAGCATGGCCAGCGCCGCGAAAATCTCATCACATTTCATGATCTGTACTCCTTCTATCTGTCAAAACGAAACTTGTTGTTTAAAACTCTATCCGCAGGCGCACCAGCGCCACTTCCGCCTTCTCGAACCGTACCGGCTCCACGCCGCCCATGTCCAGCAGCACCGCGCCGTCCTCGAAGCCCGCCAGCGTACCGGCGAACTCCTTCCGGCCATCCCGGTTCTTATAGGTCTTGACCAGCACCGGCTGGCCCATGAACCGCTGAAAATCCGAGGGGCGCTTCAGCTGCCGCTCCGCACCGGCGGAGGAGACCTCGAACATATAACTGGATTCGATGGGATCCACCTCGTCCAGCAGGTCGCTGACCTTACGGCTGACGGCCTCGCAGTCCAGGATGTCCACGCCGCCCTCCTTGTCCAGGTAAAGCCGCAGGTACCACTGGCCCGCTTCCCGGACGTATTCCACGTCCCACAGCTCGCAGCCGTTTTCCTTCACCACCGGCTCCGCCAGCTCCCACACAATGTCGGTGACTTTTTTCATAACGTTCCTCGCTTTATTTTTCAAACGATTTCCGATTTTTAAGAAACGGATTTTGCTCAACAAAAAGAGCGGACGGAACGTCCACTCTCAGTCAACACATACTACCATACTGTATCTTACCATATTTATAGGGGGATTGCAAGGGGTTTTACGGAAAAAACCACCCCAAAAGGGGCGGTTATGTGCCGTTTTTCGACGGAATACGCCGCAGGCGGGCCGATCCCGGCCCGCCTGCGGTAGTGTTCTTAATGATACGGTGCACCAAAGGCTCCCCTGTGTAAGGGGAGCTGTCGAGCGCAAGCGAGACTGAGGGGTTGACCGTCATTGACAATCCCTCCGGCGCTTCGCGCCACCTCCCTTTACACAAGGGAGGCTTTAATACGCCGCCAGTTTACTTTACTCCGTCATGATCTTCAGGATCACCCGGTCAGTTTCCCGCATGCCCTGGGCTGCCAGCACGCCGACGTGGCGGATGGTGTCCTCCACATCTTTGCCCATGATGCCGTGGCCGGGCTGGAAGTTGTTGCCGCCCAGATACATGTTGTAGCCCAGCATGCCGCACTCTACGCCCATGGCGATCTTGCTGGCGCAGCTGGCCTTGGCTCCGTCGCAGATGCAGCCGGAGATCATGGCCACCGCGTTTTCCAGCGTGTGGCAGATGGCGTCATAGTCCGCGCCACG
>CAKTRJ010000058.1 GCA_934597345.1 uncultured Oscillospiraceae bacterium | reverse complement strand
CCGAGCTGACCGCCCAGCGTGAAGCCGCGGAGCAGTACAATGCTATGCTGTCCGGCGCAGCCATTACCGAGGGAGGGGCTTCTGCCCCTCCCTTGGCCTACGCAGATCAGCTCACGGTGGGCGGTGCCATGGCGTATGTGGACATCCCCCAGATTGGTGTATACCTGCCGGTGCAGCACGGAACGGGAGCCGACACGCTGGAAAAATCGGTGGGCCATGTGGTAGGCACATCCTTGCCGGTGGGCGGAGAAAACACCCATGCTGTGTTATCCGCTCACAGCGGCATGGCCTCGTCCAAGCTGTTCTCGGACATTGACCAACTCGAAAAGGGTGACGTCTTTTATATCCATGTCTTGGGTGACACACTGGCTTATGAGGTAGACGCCATCAATACGGTACTGCCCACAGACACAAGCCTGCTGCAAATCGAGGAGGGCAAGGATTTGGTTACTCTTGTCACTTGCACTCCATTTGGTGTCAACACCCACCGGTTGTTGGTACGAGGTCATCGCATTCCCTACACCCCTGAACAGGAAGCGACTGCCGCCGTAGAAAAACCAGCGGCGTCCTCGTGGACACAACACTATCTTTCTGGTTTGAGAATTGGCCTTGGCGCGGTGGCCATGGTCGGCGGTGCTTACTTTTTGGTAAGGAGGGTACGCCATGCGTAAGACATCTCTCGTACTGGCGGCGCTGCTGGCTGTGGCGGGTATCTGCGTGATGCTGTGGCCGGTGTTCACGGGACACAGGCTCCAGAACAGCGCCGAAACTGCTGTGCAGGAGTTCTTGGCCGAGCGTGATGAACCAGAGCAGAAGTACTCCGAACTGCTGGCGACCTTGCAAGACTACAATCAGCGTATCTACTCCGAAAAACAATCCGGCCTCGTTGATTTGGAAGCCTGCGAAGAACCCGCCGCCGATCTCTCCGCCTATGGCATTGAGGACGAGATCGTAGGTGTCTTAGAGATACCCGCCATGGAGTTGACCATACCGGTCTATCTGGGGGCATCCGACGTCCACCTCGCGGCAGGCGCGGCGGTACTGGGCAATACCTCCGCCCCTATCGGCGGTGCCAACACCAACTGCGTCATTGCAGGCCACCGGGGCTGGCGCGGTGCGGACTACTTCCGGCACATAGACAAGCTGGCTGTAGGCGACACTGTAAAGCTTACAAACCTTTGGGAGACTCTAACGTACACCGTGGCGGACATCCAAATCATCCAGCCCCACGAGGTGGAGAAGATCAAAATCCAACCGAACCGCGACCTGCTGACGCTGCTAACCTGCCACCCTTATGCCAGCGGCGGTAAACAGCGGTATGTGGTCTATTGTGAAAGAGCCAAAATTTAGGAGGATCAATACTATGAAAAAAGCAATTTGTATCATTCTGGCCGTGGCGGGCGCTGCGGCCATTTACTTCACCCGCCGTACCCGTCCCCGCGGCCGCAGGGAGATGTAAGCCGTGGGCAGCATTCATATGGTTGGCAAAGCAACTTTTGCCAACGGGGACATCATACCCTACTATGACGCAGATTCCTTTCTGGACTGCATCCGGGAGGAGCTGCCCTACCGGGACACAACCGGCTTCCGCTATGAAGTCCTGACAGACGATCCGGCTGTCCGCAAGGCGGCGGATGATATTTTATTCGACTTCGTGGGGGAAGAAAATCCTCATGAGTTGACAGACTATAGGAAGATGGGAGGGCTGTGACATGGATATCAGCAGAGAAATGGTAACGTTCCTGCGGAAGCAGTACCCGCCCGGTACCCGTATCCGGCTGGACAATATGGACGATCCCTTCGCGCCGGTACCGGCAGGGATGACGGGAACGGTGGAACACATCGACGACGCGGGGCAGTTCCACATGAAATGGGATAACGGTCGGACGTTGGCCCTCATCCCCGGCGTGGACAGCTTCACCGTCCTGCCGCCCAAGCTCAGCGTAATGAAGCTATATATGCCCCTCACCGCTGACCTCTATGAGCGGGACGAATGGGGCAATATGCCGGACGAACCGGAGCTGCTGTCGGGACGGGAGCTGGTTCAATATGAGGATAACATCCGCAGTGCCCTTGTGAAGTACCGGATGCCGGAGGAGGTCACCCGCGGCCTCATGAATTGGTACAATAAGCCTGATGCTGTAAACAACAAGGTACGCTCCGTTACATTCGGCGCGGAGCTGCGCGGCGGGCAGCTTTGGGGTGTGGCGGAGTGTCAGCTCTGGAATGAGCTTTCCGCGGTGGAGCTGACCACGCTGAAGGAGTTTATCACCGGTCAGGCGTCGGACGGATGGGGCGAGGGCTTCGAGCAGCGGGAGATCGCCATCGGACGAGGCAATGAACTGTACGTCCATCTGTGGCAGGATCACGACTGGAGCATCCAGACGGAACAGGAGCGGTTTTGCCCCCATTTGGACAAACTGCCGGAGATGTGCTTCACACTGCTGTCGGGGACGGGACAGCTCATCTGCGTCAAGCGCGGCGAGAGCGGGTACTATCCCAGTGACTGGTCGACGGATGATCCCCACGAAAACCGCCTCATTGCAGACGAGCAGAACCGGAAACTGGGCGTAACACCCGCACAGGAGGAGGCCATGAAGATCGGAAGTATGTGCGGCTGGGACGTACCCGGCGCAGACCCCGATAACTGTGAGGACATCGTGCAGCGACGAGGAGGAATGGAACTTGGATAAGGCTGTTTTTTCTGTGTATCTTGGCAACCCCGATAACGACAACGGCACCACATTGGACTTGCCCGCCAAGCCGTGGGCAATGCGGGACGCGCTGGAGAAGCTACGATTGCGGGAGGGGCAGGAACCCTACTGGCAGGTGGAGGACTTGGGGCGATACGACTTTCTGGAGCCCCATTTGGACAAGTGTGGCCTCTATCAATTCAACGCGCTGGCAGAGCAGCTCAGTACGTTCAACGAGGCAGACGCCATAGCCTTCGAGGGACTGGTGCAGATGGAGAGCGACAAGCTGCATCAGGAGAACGGCGGCGAGCTGACCGTCCAGCGGATGCTGGATCTGGCATACAGCGTAGACTGCTGCCATGTGGTGCCGGAGGTCAGGGATGATACAGCGCTGGGGAAATTCTATGTAGAAAATGACTTCCTGCCGGAGCTGGAAAAGGTGCCGGACAAGGTGCTGGAAATGCTGGACTACGCCAAAATCGGCAGGACGATGCGGCAAGGCGAACAGAGTGTCATTACGCCACACGGCTATGTGGAACAGCACTCTGAGCTGAAGCAAGCCCCTGTCGATTTGGGCAAGCCGCCCCGGAAACCGGCGTATATGATGCGGTTTCTGTGCAGCAATGAAAACCAGACCGTGTCGCTGAACCTGCCCGCATCGCAGGCAGAACTAAACGCCGTGCTGATGCGGCTGGATCTGGACAGCTGGCAGGAGGTGCATCTGGAATGCGAGGATACGGCCATGCCGGAGATGTGGTCGTTCACAGATATGGCCTATGATGGGATGGAGCAGCTCAACCGGTTTGCGCGGTGCTTGGAGGAGCTTGACATGAATGGTGAGCTGGTGAAGTTCAAGGCGATTGCCCAGCAGCTGCAGCTTTCCCGACTGGAGGAAGCTATTGCTCTGACCGGCCATCTGGACGAATATAGCTTCGAGCCGGATATCCACTCACCCAGAGAACTGGCACGGGACGAGCTGGGCGTCATCACCGGTGAAAAGGAATGTAAGCTCCTCCTGCCGCATCTGGACTTGGACGCCTACGGTCAGGACGTGATGCGACGGGATAACGGTGTCCTTGGCGATTACGGCTACCTTGCCCGTCTGGACGGTCAGCCGATTCAAGCCCTGAGACAAGAAATGGAGCTGACCATGTAAAGGAGAAATTTATGCAACGAGAAACCATTGCGCGGTATCTGGAGGAGGGCTACAAAGGCAGGAAGAATGCCATCAGCAGCCGTGCGCTGGAAAAGGCGCTGGGCCTGAGCGGCAATGAGCTGCGGAAGAAGATCAACCGCCTGCGGTGTGACAGCATACCCATCTCGGCTTGCCGGGGTGGGTATTTCTATGCCGAGACAGCGGCGGAGGTCTATGACACCATCCGGAGTCTTGAGAAGATGCGGGATGGGCTGAACGCCGCCATCGCGGGTCTGGTGCGGTCGCTGGATGGCTTTAGTAAGGAGCTGGACAGCGGATGAACATACCGTTAGCCAAGCTTATTCCATGGAAAGGCAGCAAAGCGCAGTTGATGTGGGCCATCCAGAGTCTGATGCCGGTACATTACAACAAATTGGTGGATGTTTTTGGCGGGAGCGGCTGTGTGACCCTGAACCTTCAAACACCGCGCGGTGTGCTGCGGATCTATAACGATCTTGACAGCAATCTTTATAACATGATGTATTGCGTCAGGGAAAAACCGGTGTCCGTGATCACAGAGCTAAAATACATGCAAAACTCCCGCGAGGAGTTTGAGACCATGCTCCGCACGTTGAAAGATAAAGATTTTGCCGGAAAAAATTTGGCGGAAGAACTGGAACTGACGCAGATCAGTTTCCCGCCTGCACAGGCGGAGGAGATCAGTGCGAAGCTGATGCAGCGCGCCATCCCACCGGACGCACGGCGGGCGGCGATGTTCTTTTTGCTTCATAATCTCAGCTACAACGGACTGGGAACAGAGTTTGCCGCGCTCGACCGTGATTGGGATAGATTCGAGCATCAGATTACCAGATGTGCGCGGATCTTGCAGCACATTCCCATGGAGAACCGGAGCTACAAGGAAATCTTGGGTAAATATGACGCGCTGGATACAGTTTTCTATTGTGACCCGCCGTATCTTGGCGCGGAAAAGTATGGCGTACCTTTTTACAGGTCGGATCATCAGGAACTGCATGATATGCTGGCCACGCGAAAAAGCTTTGTGATCGTGTCCTACAACAAGAAAGACGAGATCAAGGAACTGTATAAAGACTTTTTCATCTTTGAAGTAGACCGACCGAACAGCATGTCAAAAAAGAAGGAGGATCGTTATGAGGAGTATATTATGACCAACTATGATCCGGCTGTGTTCGCGCCGCAGATATCCTTCTTCAACAACTACGACAACGGGAAGAAAGCCTGTACGTTAGTACACGCACCAAAATATCCACTGAAAACATAATACAAGGAGAAAAACATATGACTTGTGAGATGGAATTCAATCAACATGGGCTTCAGATACCCAACGAAATACTTGCGGCTCTGGCGCTGTCGGACATTACGCTGGAAGCCCATATGTGCCGACATCTTATCATGCTGATGCCCAAGGCCATGACAGCTTTGGAGCTCATCGACGTGCTGGAGGGGATGCAGGAGGCTTTCGACCAGCTTCTGAACGGCCTGATCGCGGCCTGCCGCCCTGCATGCTGTCATCGCTGCCAGACGGTAGACGAAGGGAACTATGATCTCTCTCGGGTGCCGGAACGGCTCCTGGCTGTGCTGACAGAAAATGACTGCTGTAAGGGATTGCTGGCGCAGTATCTGGAGAACGGAGAGATCATCTATGACCCGTGAGATGTACCCCTACACGGCGAAGGAGGCGCGGGAGCGAGGCGAGCTGGAGCAATGGCGGGCCAACTACCGCGCCAACTGTGCCTGTGCTGGAGCCATAGAACTTGCCATCCGCGAGGACTTCGACGGTATGCACCTGAAGGAGGATTGTGCCAAGCGTGTCATCGACCATTACGGTTATAAGCGGACAGCCTTCGTGCTGGCCAATACCTTGCAGGAGCATTCCTATGATGGCCGCTATCACCCGACAAATAAGCAGTGGAGCCAGAGCATCTATATTCCTCCCGACGGTGACCATCGCTACGCATTTATGGTGGGCAGCCATCCCGCGGTGCTGGACGGATTTGTTACGCAGTATCGGGCGGAGCTGGCAAAACTGCACCTGTTTGGGACGGAACATTGCACGCCAAATTCCCGTGAACAGGACTTTACCGGAAAGGTGCTGGTGCTGTCGCCGGAAGTGCTGCGGGAAGCCTGCTGGCGGCCGGAGGATCAGCTCTGGCTGGCGTGGGACGGCTTCGGCTGCCGCCCCAACGCCAGAGGCCGTTCGGTACGCTGTACCTGTCTAGGGGACGGTGAAATGACCCGCTGGAACCGTTCGGAGTTCGTGGGCATCCTCAGGGACGAGTGCCTTCCCGATTGGGCAGCGGAGAAGCTGTCCCATCTGCGACAGGAGCAGCAAAAGGAAGCGTCCATGAATGAAATGACAATGTGAAGGAGAAAGGACATGAAAACTGTAAAACGAACAATTATGGCGCTGTGTCTCACAACGCTTCTTTGCTGCCTGCTGTGCGTGTCGGCATACGCCACCGGCACCAGCGGCGGCACCGGCGATGTAGCCAGCGCCGTGGAAAGCACCTGGGCCACGGCCTCCGGCCAGATCAAGACGGTGGTCAACAACGTGGTATTTCCTGCCATTGACCTGATCCTGGCCGTATTTTTCTTCGCCAAACTTGGGCTTACGTACTTTGATTTCCGCAAAACAGGGCACTTTGAATGGAGCGCACCGGCTATCCTTTTTGCCTGTCTGGTGTTTACCCTGACCGCCCCGCTGTATGTGTGGGACATCATCGGGATCTGATGAAACGCCCTCTCTTTT
Organism: uncultured Oscillospiraceae bacterium; assembly: GCA_934597345.1. Taxonomy (GTDB): domain Bacteria; phylum Bacillota; class Clostridia; order Oscillospirales; family Oscillospiraceae; genus Vescimonas. The sequence goes on along the minus strand of CAKTRJ010000058.1, from coordinate 754 downwards.
GCGTGGAGGAGGTGAACTGAAAATTGTTTATCTGGGACTTTGTGGCAAATACGGTGCTGGGGCAGATCCTGGACTGGTTCTACGGTCAGATCGTGGGCTTCCTGGGCAATTTCTTTGCCGAGATGGGCAGCATGGGCGCCGAGCTCTTTGATATGAGCTGGGTGCAGAGCATCGTGCTGTTTTTCTCCTATCTGGGCTGGGCGCTGTACGCCGTGGGGCTGGTGGTGGCCTGCTTCGAGTGCGGCGTGGAGTATTCCAGTGGTCGCGGCAATGTGCGGGAAACGGTGCTGAACGCTTTCAAGGGTTTTCTGGCGGTGGAGCTGTTCACGCAGCTTCCGGTGCGGCTGTATGTATTGGCCATCTCTCTGCAATCCAGCCTGACCGCGGGCATTACCGGCTTCGGGACAGTCACCATAGGCGATGTGGCAAAGCAGATACTGGAGAATTTCAGCCTTGTGGACAGCATCGCCAATCTGGTGAACCTGACGCCCTTTGGCGGTTTCATGAACACGCCCACCAGCGGTCTTATGCTGCTGTTCTGCCTGATCCTTATGGCCTATGCTATTATCAAGGTGTTTTTCGCCAACCTCAAGCGCGGCGGCATTTTGCTTATCCAGATTGCCGTGGGGAGCCTGTATATGTTCAGCGTACCGAGAGGGTACACGGATGGATTTATCCAGTGGTGCAAACAGGTCATTGGATTGTGCCTGACTGCCTTTTTACAGGCCACCATTCTGGTGGCGGGCCTGATGGT
>CAKTRJ010000057.1 GCA_934597345.1 uncultured Oscillospiraceae bacterium | reverse complement strand
CCGCAGAGAATACTTGCCGTATTGTCAAGGGGCTTGACGCGGTATGGGCGCATTTCTGCCCGTCAAAACCGTGTCTGCCCTTGTCAATCGATGGTAATTGTTTTGCTCTTTACAGTTATGATGATACTACAGCTTTTGCCATTTGTAAAATACGTGAAAACTAAGTTTGCTATAGTCTCAAACTATGCCTCGTGTGACTGCCTGTACTTCTCCGCATAGTCCTCCATGGCCTGAATGTACGCCTGCGCCATGGGGCTGAGCAGCATGTGATTGCGCACGATATACCCCAGCCCCACCTGCTTGCGGGGCTTGAGATACAGCACGCTGGACTGATAGACGGAGCGGGACACCTCGTCGTCCAGTCCGATACCCGGCTGATAGGCGTTGATCTCGCGGGTCAGGTCGTTGGCGGTGGCCCGGTCCCGCACCAGAATGTGCCGTGGCGTCACCGCCGGCATGGAGATATCCTCTGAGAAGAACACCGCGTTGTGGGTTCCCTGCTCAAAGGTCACACAGGGGTAGGGCGCCAGCTCCGCCTCCGTCACCTCGCCCCGGCCCGCCAGCGGGTGATTTTTGTCCACATACACGGTGGCATCCTTCTGCACCAGTTCCGTATAGGTCAGCTCGTACTCCCGGAACAGTCGCCGCAGCACCGGAGCGTTCTGCTCCGTCATCAGCAGCACGCCCACCTCGCTGCGCATCAGCCCCACGTCCTCGATCACCTCATAGGTGGTGGTCTCCCGGAAGGCCATGCTGTATTTCTCGCCGCCCATATCCCGCACCACACGGGCAAACACACGGGCCGCAAAGTTATAGTGCTGGGCGGACACGGCGAACTGCTGCCGGTGGCTGGACTGGGCCCCATAGCGCTCCTCCAGCAGCTCCGCCTGCATCAGCACCTGCCGGGCGTAGCCCAGAAACTCGTCTCCCTCCCGGCTCAGCACCACGCCCCGGTTGGTGCGCAGAAAGATGGTGATGCCCATCTCCCTTTCCAGCTCCTGGATGGCGGCGGTCAGGCTGGGCTGGGAGATAAACAGCGCCTTGGCCGCGCCGCTGATGGTGCCGGTCTCCGCCACGGCGGTGACGTACCGCAATTGCTGCAAGGTCATGGCCGTTCCTCCTTAAAAGCTGCCGATGGGGATCGAGCCGTCGTCGCTGCCCTTGGTGATGGACTGGATGGTCAGATAGTACCCCCGGCCGTTCTCCATCTCCACATAGACCCGCTCCCCCGCCTTGTGGCCCATAACGGCCCGGCCCACAGGGGATTCCTTGCTGATCCAGCCCTTCAGCGCGTCCTGCCGCAGGGTGGTCACCAGCTGGATGGTGCGGCTGCGGCCGGTGTTCTCCATCAAAATCTCCACCGTGTCATAAAGGCCCGCCGTATCCTCGGTGGACTTGTCGCCAATGACCTTGGCGGTCTTTATCATCCGCTGCAGGTACCGGATGCGGCTGTCGTTGCGGTTCTTCTCCTGCTTGGCGCACTTATACTCAAAATTCTCGCTGAGATCGCCGAAGGCGCGGGCCGTCTGCACATCCTCGATGAGCTTGGGCCGCAACTGCTGCACCCGATAGTCGATCTCCTCCTGCATCTTCTGAATGTCCTCTTTCGTCAGTTCGTCGTACATACTATCACTCCTTGATGATCTCCGCCAGACGCGCCAGCGCCTGAGGTAATTTTTCCAATTCGATGCCGGAATAGTTCACCACCAGCACGTGGTGGGGCGCATCCCCGCCATGGTGGTAGTAATCCGACAGCAGCGCCAGACGCAAGCCCCGCTTCGCCGCCCGCCGCCGCAGCGTCTCATCCGGCAGCGCCGTGTCCAGCCGCACCAGAAAGTGCAGTCCCGCGTCCTGCTCCATGATCTCCGCCCGGCCCGCCAGCGGCCCGGACAAAATGCAGTCGATGACCGCGTCCCGCTTCTGGTGATAGCGCTTGCGCATCCGGTTCAGATGCTGCTCATAGTGGCCCCGTGACAGAAACTCCGCCAGCGTGTACTGCTCGAAGCTGGACACCGTGCAGGAGTAGAACCCCAGTTTCTCCCGATAGTCCTCCAGCAGCCGCGGCGGCAGCAGCATATAGCTGATGCGGATGGACGGCGCGATGGTCTTGGAGAAGGTGTTGAGATAAATGACATGCTGGTGCTCGTCGTCGGAAAACAGCGTAGGAATGGGCCGCCCTACAAAACGAAACTCGCTGTCATAGTCGTCCTCCAGAATGTACCGCCCCTCCCCCTCGTCGGCCCAGCGCAGCAGCTCATGGCGGCGGGCGATGGGCATGACGATGCCGGTGGGGTAGTGGTGGCTGGGCGAGATATGCACCACGTCGGCGTCCGTCTGCCGCAGCGCCTGACAGGAAAGGCCGCTCTCGTCCAGGGCCACATGCCGCAGCCGCACCTGATTGCTCTGATAGATGCGGCCGATCTTGCTGTACCCCGGATCCTCCACGGCGTAGCACTTCTCCCGGCCCAGCAGCTGGATCAGCAGCGTGTACAGCGTCTCCGTCCCGGCCCCCACGATGATCTGCCGGGGCGACACCGTCATGCCCCGGAACTGGTGCAGATAATCCGCGATGGCCTGCCGCAGCTCCAGCGCACCGGTGGAGGGCGTGGGCCGCAGCAGCCGGGTGTCCTGCTCCAGTATGGTCTGCCGCAGCAGCTTCGTCCATGTGGCAAAGGGGAAGTACTCGGCGGCGGTGGAGTTGGTGACGAAATCCATGAACCACTGGCGCTCCGGCGGCTCGTCGATGGTCTCCGCCGCAGCAGACGGCGCGGCGGTCAGCGGCTGGTCGATGCGCATGACGTAGTAGCCCCGCTTCTCCACGCCGCAGATGTATCCCTCGGCGATCAGCTGCTCATAGGCGTTTTTTACCGTAATGACGCTGACCTCCAGATGGGACGCCAGCGCCCGCTTGCTGGGCAGCTTCTCCCCCGCCGCCAGCACGCCGGACAGGATATCACTCTTGATATGGCGGTAAAGCTGCTCGTATAAGCTCACGCCGCCGCGTTTTTCAAAGGTGTAGGTCAGCATGGCCTCGCCCTCCATCTGGTATGCACATTTTGTCTCATTTTGGATATTTTAATAATACCAAAGAATACTATAATACACTCCAGTAAGAAATGCAAGGAGGCAATGACAATGTCTGATAAAAAAATTCGTAAACTGGTGGTCAGCGCGTTGATGGCCGCTTTGACCTATGTGGCCACCATGGTGATCCAGATCCCCTCCCCCATGAACGGTTATGTGAATCTGGGCGACTGCTTCGTGCTGCTGTCCGGCTGGCTGCTGGGTCCGTGGTACGGCGGTGCCGCCGCCGGTATCGGCTCCATGCTGACCGACCTGCTGTCCGGCTATGGCTACTATGCCCCCGGCACCTTTATCATCAAGGGTCTTGACGCGCTGGTGGCCGCCCTCATCTTCAATGCCATGGGCCGCACCAATGTGGCCGTCATCGTCAGCGGCGTGGTGGGCGAGATCATCATGGTGGTGGGCTACTTTGCCTATGCCGGTCTGCTGCTGGGCAAGGGCATCGGCGCCGCCGCCAGCATCCCCGGCAATTTGGTGCAGGCCGCCATGGGTCTGGTCATCGGCTTCGTGCTGCTGAAGGTCACCCAAAAGACCCGTATTGCAGAAAAGGTGTAACTGTGGTATAATACTGTCAATGAGTCGGACTCGCTGCCGGATTTGGCAGCGAGTCCGCAAAGCGCTTTCCAATACGTTGAAATGAGGTGTTTTTTATGGCAGGAACCGTTCATGACGTAGAGAATAAGAACCTTCTGGTACAGGTGAAGGAAGAAGCCGCCAACGCCGCCCGTCAGCTGGCCGAGGTCGCCAGACTCCACAAGGGCCAGATCGTGGTGGTGGGCTGCTCCACCAGCGAGGTGGTGGGCCACAACGTGGGCAGTTGGTCCACCCCCGAAGTGGCCAATGCCATCTTCGAGGGCTTGAACAGCGTGTTCGCTTCCATGGGCGTCTACATCGCCGCCCAGTGCTGCGAGCATCTGAACCGCGCCCTGATTGTGGAGCACGAGGCCGTCCCCAATGGCGAGATCGTCAACGTGATGCCCCAGCCCAAGGCCGGTAGCTCCTTTGCCACCGCCGCCTATCACAGCTTCCGCCATCCCGTGGCACTGGAGGAGATCAAGGCCGACGCGGGCCTTGACATCGGCGGCACGCTGATCGGCATGCATCTGAAGAAGGTGGCCGTTCCCGTCCGTCTCCAGCAGAACCACATCGGCCAGGCCATTGTGTTGGCCGCCCGTGTCCGCCCCAAGTTCATCGGCGGCGAGAGAGCCATCTATGACGAGAGCCTGAAAGACGGCTATCCCGTGTTTGAAGATTGATATTGTCTCCTGAATATGATAAAAATGAGACTGCCAATGCAGTCTCATTTTTTATTTCCGTAGGGGGCGATGCCCACATCGTCCCGCCTTACGCTTTATTCCAGTCCACCGGACAAGAACATTTGCAGACACGGCTGTCCATTTCCGTCGTCCACAATATCAGGAAACAGTTCATGCAGCCATTCTGGATCTGATATGGTAGAAAACGGGACCGCGCTATTCCCGCTAACAGAACCTCCGTCCAAACTGCCAACAGCCTCCCGAATATCCCCCTGTGCATAGAAACAGCTGATAACGGTGGAATCATTGCAATCGGAAACAATCGCGCCGCGGTGTCCGCTTGTGTTTTCATCCAGGCCGCCCCAATCTACACATAAACTGCAGGAGTTGGAAATGACGGCATCCCAGCATTCTCCAGCAATTCCACCGCTATCATTCCAATAGTCTATGGTGACACTTCCACTGAACACGCAGTCGGATATTCTAACATTCTTTGCTCTCCCAACGATGCCGCCGACATAGCCATCAAGTTCTGCATCAAGGGTTACACGACTTGCACAGCAAGTGTTGATGGAAGTATCTCCACTTTCACTGCGGAGTTGTCCGACGTAACTATATACATATCCTACGATGCCGCCAATATGAACACCACCTTCGTCTCCTACGCCAACAATCGCTCCGTCTACAGCCTGACAGTAGTCTACATAGGTAGTATTACCCGGCGAGGCACTTGTTTTTCCTACGACCATTCCCGCGCACACACCTTCATACTGTGTGTTGTAAAAACTAATCAAGCTCTGTGCGACACAGAGATTTGAAATCCTCGCATTGCGAATATACCCGAAAAGGCCAAGGCAGCATTCTCCGGTCTCCTCTGTGTCTGCGTCGATGTACATTCCGGTAATGGTATGGTAATTCCCATTGAAAAATCCGTCAAAGGGATGACTCTTTGTCCCAATCGGTGTCCATTGATACGGCTCAGCTACAAATTCGCCGGAGTCCGTAATTTCATTCAGGACAATATCAGCTTCCAAAGAAAAATACTGCCCCGGATAAGTTTCACCTCTATTGACTTGCTCTGAAAGGTATGCAAGCTCTTCCGCCGAAGAAATGATATAGGGAGAGTCGCTTGTGCCTGCCCCCTCCTCGAAGAAGAAAGCAGTTGTACCGTTCCAATATGAAACAGGGGTATCTTTTGCTGATGACGAAGGCTCTGTAAAAGAACTATCTTCCCCCGACGAAGAAGTTTTTCCACAGCCGATTAGTAATATGGCAGCCACCACACTAAGTAGTACAAGCGGTAAAAAGGCTCTTTTCATTTTACTCTCTCCAATCTTTCATGCCCAAGTATAACTTGTGTATATCACATCTCCCATAATATTCTATAACATGATTATGCCCCTCTCATTTGTTAAAGCGTACAATTCAAAACAGCATTTTTCTACAATGAACCGCTCATTTCATCCTTGAAAAATCAGCCAATTCCTGTATACTTGTATTATGAAAGGTGTATCTTTGCAATTTGCAAAAGTACACCTTTCCAAATTATCCGTACTTTTCCTTAATCCCCTTTTTCAAATTTCACCGCCTTGCCGTAGAAGGTGCCCACCGGCATGCCGCAGGCTTCCGCCGCCTGCTTCAACGTCAGCTCCTTCGCCCGCCACGCCCGATGTATCTCATAAAAATTCTCCGGCAGGGGCAGCGGCGGACGGCCAAACTTCACGCCCCGGGCCTTGGCCGCCGCAATGCCCTCCGCCTGACGGCGGCGGATGTTCTCCCGCTCCGACTGGGCCACAAAGGACAATATCTGCAAAACCAGATCAGCGATAAACGTCCCCATCAGATCCTTTCCCTGCCGGGTGTCCAACAGCGGCATGTCCAACACGCAGATGTCCACCCCCTTTTCCTTGGTCAGCAGCCGCCACTGCTGCTGGATCTCTCCATAGTTGCGGCCCAGCCGGTCGATGCTCAGCACATAGAGCAAATCGCCCGGCTTCAATTTTTTCACCAGCCGTTTATACTGGGGCCGTTCAAAATCCTTCCCCGACTGCTTGTCCATGAAAATATTTCTATCCGCCACCCCCTTGCCGTGCAGCGCCACCAGCTGCCGATCCTCGTTCTGATCCACGCTGGACACGCGAATGTAACCGTATACGCCCATATGCCCTCCTTTTTGCCGTAGAAGGGGCGATATTGCCGCCCCTCGTCATGTGTTCTGATTCTACACCTATGGAAATGGGCAAAAAAATAGTTGCCCATTTCTGGGCAACGGGCATGAGAAAAGCCGCCTGGCGGCGGCTTTTTACGGAGTAAGTGAACTTCCCTGTTTTTACAGCGTAATGGGGAACATCAGGTGCAGGCCGCCGAATACCACCAGTGAAGCGATGGCGGCGATCAGGAAACCGCGGCAGACCTTGCGGCTCTTCTGGGCCAGCGCTTCATTCTCATGCTCATTCTTCCAGCGGACGAAAAACCATCCGGTACACAGCAGGCAGACCACCGGCGCAAACAGCAGGCCGATCATGGCAAAATATTCCATCGAGTATCCTCCTTCTTTGTTGCTTCCATTATACCGGAAAGCAGCGGCAACGTCAAGAAAATGCGTGGTTCTGACATCAAATTGCCCCGCTGTGGCATGAAAATGCCCATCTGTGACATGAAATCGCCTTGTTACGGCACAAAATCAATGCAAAACGATGCAGAATATGCATAAATCTTCTTATGCATCCACAGCATGCCACATGCAAAAAGGCTGTCCGGTGGAACCGGACAGCCTTTTTGATGCTTGTTGAGCGAAACCTTACTTGGCAGCCTTGGCGGCCTTGATGGACTCGATCAGCTCGGGAACGACCTTGAACAGGTCGCCGGTGATGCCGTAGTCGGCAACCTCGAAGATGGGAGCGGTCTCGTTCTTGTTGACGGCGATGATGCACTCGGAATCCTGCATACCAGCCTTGTGCTGGATGGCGCCGGAGATACCCAGAGCAATGTAGACCTTGGGATGGACGGTCTTACCGGTCTGGCCCACCTGATGGTCAGCGGAGATCCAGCCGGCGTCCACGCAGGCGCGGGAAGAACCCACGACACCGCCCAGAACCTCAGCCAGCTCCTCGGCCAGAGCGATGCCCTTCTCCACGTCCTTGGAGATACCACGGCCCACGGATACGATGAAGTCAGCGCCGATCAGGTCCACCAGCTTCTTGGCGGCCTTGACGGTTTCGGTGACCTCGGTGTGGATGTCAGCGGCAGCCAGCTCGAAAGCGGGATGCAGGATCTCCACGTTCTTCTTGCACTC
>CAKTRJ010000056.1 GCA_934597345.1 uncultured Oscillospiraceae bacterium | reverse complement strand
TCCCTTGTGTAAAGGCACCCCAGTGCGCACACTGGGGCGTGCACAGCTGAGGTGGCAACGCGAAGCGTTGACGGAGGGATTGTCGATTGTCGTTTTATCCCCTCAGTAGCTCCCCTTGCAACAAGGGGAGCCTTCGGTGCGCTCTATTAAAATGTCCCTTACAGTACGTTTTTGATACTCAGCTGCTCCATCTCCGCCAGACGGTCGAATTGCAGCGCCAGCTGCACCGCTGCGTCGGAGAGGGAGCCGTTGTCCTGCGCGTCCACAAACAGCGCGCACTGGTGCAGCAGGGTGTCGGTCTCGTTGATCTCCTCATGCATCAGCGTAATGTGGAGATAGCTCTGTTTTTTCTGCCAGTCCGCCCGGAGGGCCGCCATTTCCCGCGCCGCTGTGTCCCAGTCGCCGCCCGAAGCGGCGGCGGTAACGGTATCCAGCTGCGCCGTCCAGTCGCCGCATCGGGCGGTGAGATAGGCGCTGTTGACAAGGCTGGCCGCCATCAGCAGCACCAGTACGAGGATCGCGGCACGAAGCGCCTTCATTTCACCGCCTCCTTCTTGGCCAGCACCACGGTGCCGCTGCGGTCAACGGTCATCAGGAACACATCCTGCACCCGGTGCGCCTTGTGGGCCTTCAGCTGCTTTTGCAGCCATTTTTCATCCAGCCCCATCTTTTCCATGTTCTTTCCCATCAGCCGTCCATTGTCGATGATAATGACCGGCAGGAACACGTCGTCGGCCACCTTCAGCCCCATCTGCCGAGGGGTGGCGGGCTGCACGTCGGCCCGCAGCAGCACGCTCAGCTGTCCGCTGGTCTCCAACACGGCGTATTTCACGTCGTCCAGCGACGAAACGCCCTGCACCCGCAGTTCCTCCAATACCTCGTCCAGCGTCAGGCGGCTGCGCTTCATGGCGGCCTGCTGCAAAACGCCCTCCCGGATGATAAGGGTCGGCTCACCGCACACCAACGAGCGGAACCGGACGCTCAGCATGCTGATGCCGCTGAGAAGGGTGCTGAGGGCCAGCAGCGTGGCGATGGGGATCACGCCCTGCAAAAGGGGCAGGCCGAAGTCCTGCATGGGAACGGACGCCAGATCGCTCAGCAGCATCATCAGCACAAATTCGATAGGCTCCAGCTGCCCGATCTGCCGCTTACCGGTCAGCCGCAGGCCCACGATCAGCAGGCCGTACAGCAGCACCGTGCGGAAAAACGCGGTGATCATCAATATCAACTCCTTTTCATGGAGTATGGACGTTTTTTCAAAAAATATTGCCAATGGAATAAAACCGGTCACACCCGTGGCCGATTTTATATATAGTAGATAAGGGGGTGAAGCCCCCAGCGCAGAGAGAAAGGAGGACATCGGAAATAGCATCCGACACAAGCGCCATGCGCCTCTGCTGGCGGATCTTTTTCGCCAATACGGTGTTGCAAAAGCTTGAAATACACCCAGTATTCCTGCGCTTTTGCGCCTTGTCTTGACGAAAAATCCGCCGTCAGCCGCCGTTTATAGAGGTGGTTCATAAGCAGAGGACGACGAGGGGGAGAGAGTATCGAAGCATTCGGCGGGTGCTCTCCCGTACTGCCTTCGGGTACGTCAGGCTGCGGACAAATATGCGGGTGACCGCAAAACAAAGCCGCTGCCGCCGAAGAAGAAAATGACAGATCACTGCGCGTTTGTCCTTTTGATATCATTGTATCAGGAGGTACGACATTATGTGTGGAATCGTAGGCTATGTGGGCACCCAGCAGGCGGCGCCGCTGCTGCTGAAGGGACTGCGCCGGCTGGAATACCGGGGCTATGACTCCTCCGGCGTGGCCGTGTGCGGCCCGGAGGGCCTGGCGGTGCGCAAGGCCAAGGGCCGTTTGCAGGCGCTGGCCGACCTGACGCGGGAGGGCGCGGCCCTGCCCGGCAGCACCGGCATCGGCCATACCCGCTGGGCCACCCACGGCGAGCCTAACGACGTAAACGCCCACCCCCAGGTCAGCGAAAGCGGCCTGTTCGCGGTGGTGCACAACGGGATCATTGAAAACTACGCGATCCTGAAAAAGAAACTGACCGAGAAGGGCTATACCTTCCGCTCCGAAACGGATACGGAGATAGTGGCCCAGCTGCTGGACTGGTATTACCGCGAGAGCCGCGACGTGTTTGAGGCTGTCACCAGTATGCTGTCGGCAGTGGAGGGCGCTTACGCGCTGGGCATCCTGTGTGCCGACGCGCCGGACCGCCTGATCGCTGCCCGGAAGGACGCGCCGCTGCTGCTGGGCTATGGCGAGGGGGAGAACTTCATCGCCTCCGACGTGACGGCCCTGCTGCGCCATACCCGCGACATCGTGTATATGGATGACGGCGAGATGGCCATCGTCACCGCCGCCGGTATCCGCATCTATGACGAGCGCCGCCGTCCCATCGAAAAGGAGCATCACCACATCGACTGGGACGTGGACGCGGCGGAAAAGGGCGGCTATGACCACTTCATGCTGAAAGAGATCTTCGAGCAGCCCACCGCCATCGCCAAGGCCATCACCGGACGCATCCAGGATGGCCGCGTGGTGCTCAGCGACCTGACCATGACCGACCGGCAGATCCGGGAGATCGGCCGCATCTGCATCGTGGCCTGCGGCTCCAGCTACCATGTGGGCATGGTGGGCAAATACAATCTGGAGCGGCTGCTGCGCCGTCCGGTAGAGGTCTGCCTTGCCTCCGAGTTCCGGTACAGCGACCCCATCGTGGGCGAGGGCGACCTTGTTATCGTCATCAGCCAGTCCGGCGAGACACTGGACTCCATGGCCGCCCTGCGGGAGGCCAAAAAGCGGGGCGCACGGATATTGGCTATCGTCAATGTGGTGGGCTCCTCCATCGCCCGTGAGTCCGATGATGTGCTCTATACCTGGGCCGGGCCGGAGATCGCCGTGGCCACCACCAAGGCGTACAGCACCCAGATGGTGGTGCTGAACCTGCTGGGACTGTATTTCGGCGACATCATGGGGACGGTGGACTATGAGACCTATACCGCCATGGTACAGGGCATCCAGGCACTGCCCGCCCAGATGGAGACTGTCCTGACCGACACCGATCCCATCCGGCAGGCGGCAAAGCTGCTGGCACCCCATGAGCAGGTGTTCTTCATCGGCCGCAACCTGGACTATGCCTTGTCGCTGGAGGGCAGCCTGAAGCTGAAGGAGATCTCCTACATCCACTCCGAGGCTTACGCCTCCGGCGAACTGAAGCACGGCACCATCTCTCTGATTGTGGAGGGTACGCCGGTGATCGCCGCCGCCACCTATATGCCCCTGTTCGACAAGGCCATGAGCAATGTGGTGGAGGTGCAGGCCCGGGGAGCCAATGTATTTGCTCTGACCACCGAGACCGGCGCGGCCCGGATGCACAGCCGTGTGGAAAATGTGCTGACCGTTCCGGAAACGGAAGCCATGCTTCTGCCGCAGCTGGGCGTGGTGCCGCTGCAGCTGCTGGCCTACTACATCGCGCTGGAGCGCGGCTGCGACATCGACAAGCCCCGCAATCTGGCCAAATCCGTTACGGTGGAATAACGGCGAGAGAAGAAAGAAATAAGGGAGCGGCACGCGTCGGCGTGCCGCTCCCTTATTTCTTTGTCCTGTTTCAGCAGGCTGCTTTTTCATCGAAAGAGATGGAATCCATCACATAGTCCTGTATCGCGCTGACCAGTGCCTGATGTTTGGGGTGGCACAGGTAATCGTTCAGATATTCCGGCCCGTCCAGACGCATGACGATCATGATATCCGCGTTGGAGTTCCTTTCAATCTCGCAGCGGTACACATTCGCATCATGCAGGAAGGGAAGCTCCATCTCCAGCTCTGCATAGACCTTGCGGCAGCGGAAATAGATCTCGGTCACATCGGCGTCTTTCGTCAGCTTCAAGAGAGTATAGTGTACCATTCTTAGGACCTCCTTTTAAAATTATGCATTACCTTAGCGCAAATTCTTCCGGTTGTCAAGTACTAATTTCGGCGTTTTGACCATATTTTCAATAGCTAAATTGTGCAAAAGTTGCAAAAAAAGAGGTTCGATGAATGGTTCGGCAGTTAAAAGTAATAAAGAAATGTTATTTTTTTAACAAAAAAATTTTTTTTGAAAAAATGTGTAGGATATCGGGGAATATGGCCTCTGCCCGCAGGGCGATCTGTCCGGGATCATTTTGCCCGCTGGCGGCGGTATTCCATGGGCGTCTGGCCGTACACCTCCCGGAAGGCGGTGGTGAAGCGGCTGGGGCTGTCGTAGCCCACCGCCTGGGCGATGGCGGCCACCTCGTCGCCGGTGGTCTGCAGCAGCAGCGCCGCCTGGGCCAGTCGGTGATTGCGCATGTGGGCGGCGATGGTGTCGCCGTACACCTTTTTGAACATGCTCTTCAGCGTGGTGGGATTCATCAGAAAGCGTCGGGACAGCTCGTCAATGGTGACCCGCTCCGACAGGTGCTCAATGAGATACTGGTGGACGTTGCGGACGATCTCCTCCTGGGTGGCCTGAAAGTCCACCTGCTTCTCTGGGCAGGCGATCTCCATCACCTGCTCTACGATCTGGTGCAGCAGGCGGCTCAGCTCCGTGTCCGGCGCTTTATAATAGACCTCCTTGCCCTCCCGGCGGCTTTCCAGCAGGCCGCTCTCCACCAGCGAGCGCAGATGGTGAGACACGGCGGGACTGGACATTTCCAGCATGGCGGCAATGTTGACCACGCAGGCCTCCTGATGGCTCAGCAGCCAGAAGATGCGCACCCGGTTGGGGTCGCTGAGCTGCTTGAACACATCGGATACGGCGGCAAAGTGCCCCGTCTTGCCCAGCTCCCGGCACAGATAGGCGGTGTGGCTCTTTTCTCCGTGGTCGTGGGGCAGTTCAAAGTGTTCCATGGCGTTTCCTCTTACTTTCTGTTTTGGACATTTCGCTTGCTGTTTTGGGCATACGGCGCCCGGACATCTTGCTTTTTCTCCCGCCTTTGAGTATACTACCACCAGAATCGTTAAGCAAGCGCTTAATTGTGAAATTTTGAGGCGCTCCCAGGTGGAGGCCCGTATATGGAGGTATCATCATGAAAAAGACCTACAAGATCGAAGTTGACTGCGCCAACTGCGCCAACCTGATGGAGGAAGCCGCCAATAAGACCAGCGGCGTGGCGTCTGCCACCGTCAATTTCATGACCCAGAAGATGATCGTGGAGTTTGAAGAGGGACAGGATGCCAAGGCCGTCATGAAGGACGTGCTGAAGGCCTGCAAGAAGGTGGAGCCCGACTGCGAGATCGAGCTGTAATATCACTCCGTGCCCGGCCCAGCGCCGGGCACGAGAACGAAACGAGAGGTGTTGACCATGACGAAGAAGCAAAAGGTGATGCTGATCCGCATCCTCATTACGGCGGCCATTCTGCTGGCCCTGAAATTCATCCCGCTGACCGGCATCCCCCAGTTGATCGCCTACCTGATCGCCTATCTGGTGATCGGTTACGACATCCTGCGCAAGGCGGGCAAGGGCATCGTCAACGGCCGCGTCTTTGACGAGAACTTCCTGATGGCCATCGCCACCCTGGGCGCGTTCTTCCTGGCCATCTGGACGAAGAGCGGCGACTATGTAGAGGGCATCGCCGTCATGCTGTTCTACCAGATCGGCGAGCTGTTCCAGAGCTACGCCGTGGGCAAGAGCCGCCGCAACATCAGCGCCCTGATGGACATCCGCCCCGACTACGCCAACATCGAGAAGGACGGCCAGCTGGAGCAGGTGGACCCCGACGAGGTGGCCGTGGGCAGCATCATCGTGGTGCAGCCCGGCGAGAAGGTGCCTCTGGATGGCGTGGTGGTCAGCGGCAGCGCCAGCTTGAACACCAGCGCCCTTACCGGCGAGAGCTTGCCCCGTGACGTAAAGGAGGGCGAGGAGATCATCAGCGGCTGCATCGACATGAGCGGTGTGCTGAAGATCCGCACCACCAAGGAGTTTGGGGAATCCACCGTGTCCAAGATCCTGGATCTGGTGGAGAACGCCAGTTCCCGCAAGTCCCGCTCCGAGACCTTTATCTCCCGGTTCGCCCGGGTGTATACCCCGGCGGTCTGCGCCGCGGCGGCGGTGCTGGGCATCCTGTTTCCCCTGGGACGCATGGTGCTGGGTATGGATCCCCAGTGGACGGCCTGGATCTACCGCGCCCTGACCTTCCTGGTGGTCAGCTGCCCTTGTGCGCTGGTCATCAGTATCCCTCTCAGCTTCTTCGCCGGTATCGGCGGCGCCAGCAAGGAGGGCATCCTCATCAAGGGCTCCAACTATCTGGAGGAGTTGTCCGACGCCAAATATGTGGTGTTTGATAAGACCGGCACCCTGACCCAGGGCGTGTTCGAGGTCACCGCCGTCCACCACAATGAGATGGACAAGGACAAGCTGCTGGAGTTCGCCGCGCTGGCGGAGTGCGCCTCCTCCCACCCCATCAGCAAGAGCCTGCAGAAAGCTTACGGCAAGGTCATCGACCGCGACCGGGTCACGGATATCCAGGAGATCAGCGGCCATGGTGTGGAGGCCGTGGTGGACGGCCACAAGGTGGCCGCCGGCAACAGCAAGCTGATGCAGCAGCTGGGCATCGAATATCACGACTGCCACAGTGTGGGCACCATTATTCACATGGCGGTGGACGGTCAGTATGCCGGACATATCGTCATCTCCGACGTGGTGAAGCCCCACTCCAAGGCGGCCATCGCCGCTCTGAAGCATGCCGGTGTGGAAAAGACCGTTATGCTGACCGGCGACGCCAGGCGGGTGGCCGATGAGGTGGCGGCGGAGCTGGGCGTGGACGAGGTCCGCAGCGAGCTGCTGCCCGCCGACAAGGTGGCTGAGGTGGAGAAGCTGCTGGCCCAGAAGAGCGAACGGGCCAAGCTGGCCTTTGTGGGCGACGGCATCAACGACGCGCCGGTGCTGACCCGCGCCGATATCGGTATCGCCATGGGCGCCATGGGCAGCGATGCCGCCATCGAAGCCGCCGATGTGGTGCTGATGGACGACGATCCCATGCAGATCGCCAAGGCCATCAAGATCTCCCGCAAGTGCATCGGCATCGTGCGGCAGAACATCGTGTTCTCGCTGGTGATCAAGTTCGGCTGCCTGGCGCTGGTAGCCATCGGCGTGGCCGACATGTGGGCCGCCATCTTTGCCGACGTGGGCGTGATGATCCTGGCGGTGCTCAACGCCGTCCGGGCGCTGAAATACAAAGACTGACAGCATAGCGAACAGCCTCGCTTGTTCCGGAAGGGAACAAGCGAGGCTGTTTTTTTAATATCTTCCGATGGGCGGCGTAACGTAATCCGGCAGCGGGCAGTGATAGCTGCCGCCGTTTTTCGCCAGCAGCTCCTTCCGGGCTTTCTGGATCAGTTCCGGCTGCGCCATGGTGCGGATGGCGGCCAGCGTCATGACCTCCGCCGCCCGCAGCATGCCCTTCATGCCGATGTCCGAGCAGGCGAAAGCGGTGTTCTGCCAGGAGTGGCCCACATTGCCCAGGCAGGCCGTGGCGATGTGGAACATGACGGTGGGGGTGGCATAGCCCACATCGCCCACATCGGTGGAGCCGGAATTATAGCCTGTTTCATAGGGGTTGAAGGGGTGAATGATGCTGTCCAGAGGCCTGGCCAGCGCGGCGTCCAGCTCATCCGGGGCAAAGTAATCCGTCAGCTTTTCCCGGATGCCCGCCATGGTGGTGCGGGGATAGGTGCGCAGGAATTCCGCCGCCAGCGCATAGTCCGCCTCCGTCCACTCCGGTGCGCCCAGCTCCCGCAGGCACTGATCCACCACCGCGCCCAGCGTGCGGTTGGGCACATAGTCGGAGAAAGCCATGGTGATCTCATAGCGCATTCTGGTGCCGGTCATCAGCACCGCACCCTTGGCCACGTCCACTACGCGGGTGAACAGCTCCTGCACCTGACTGACCTTCGGCGCGCGCACCTCGTACTTGATCACGGCGTGGCTCTGCACCACGTTGGGCGCCGTACCGCCGGGGTCTGAGTAAGCGTAGTGGATACGGGCTGCATCGATCATGTGCTCCCGCAGATAGTTGCAGCCCACATTCATCAGCTCACAGGCGTCCAGCGCACTGCTGCCCAGATG
>CAKTRJ010000055.1 GCA_934597345.1 uncultured Oscillospiraceae bacterium | reverse complement strand
GCCTGCTCCGGCGGCGTTATGGGCGACCACTGCTCCCCCATCTCCGATACCACCATCATGGCTTCTGCCGGTGCGCACTGCTTCCACCTGAACCACGTGTTCACCCAGCTGCCCTACGCCCTGACCGTTTCCGGTGTGGCCTTCGTCAGCTTCATCCTGGCCGGTCTGATCCAGAACGTGGTCATCAACCTGATCATCGCCGTGGCGCTGATGGTCGGCACGCTGCTGGTCATCAAGGTCGTCGTTGCCAAGAAGCACGCCGGTATCTTCCAGGAAATGGCCGAGGCCAACAAGGCGCTGGCACACCAGAAGTAAGCGTGTTCTGAAACGTACTGATACTTCCAACAAAAGAAAGGTCACAGCGGACGAATGTCCGCTGTGACCTTTCTTTTTCGTGACATCTGAATTCCGTAGGGCGGCATGTGGTCATGCCGCCGCGTGACAACGCACTATGCTGTTGGCGGCGGGGTGAGGTCACCCCGCCCTACATCCTGTGCATCGAGCGGTCATAAGCAAAAATAAAAGGGGCGGGAACAATTCCCGCCCCTGATGCGTCTCTATTGTGATGATAACCCCTTATACCTCAATGCCGTACTTCTCAAACCGGGGGATCAGGCCATAGCGGGGATGGGGATCGCCGTCGTCGGGGATCTGGGCCAGATCGTAGCCGGGATAGTCGTTGCCCTCGATGATGGCGGGGCCTTTCTCCGTCATGCAGATGTCCCAGCCCACATAGTGGAACTCCGGATACATCAGCGCCGCCTTCAGGGCCAGCGCCTTGACCTCCTTGTGCATGGGCATCTGATAGCCCTTCAGTTCAATGCCGGTGGTGGGATGGCGGTCGTACTTCTTCAGCTCCTCGTCATGGCCCTGGCCGGCGATCTTACCGGTGTCCAGATCGAAGCGCATGGTGATGCCGCCCCGGCCCATGTTGTCAAAGGCCATACCGCCGGTACCCGCCTTGCAGGCGGCGTAGATCACCAACGGCTCGCCGTCCTTCACGAAGGTGGCCACGCGGATGCAGTTGATGGAATCGGGATGCAGCGCCGCCGCCTGGGGATGCTGGCGGATGACCTCCTCGCAGATGCCGAACCGCTTCTCCGGCTGCTTCATGTAGGCCCACATGGCCTCCAGATCGGAGAAATCCTTCTTGTACAGCTTCTCGATACCGCTGCCGCAGTCGCCGTCGATGGGCTTGACGATCACGGCGTCCTTGTCCGCCATGAACGCCTTGAACTGCTCTGCGTCGGCCTTGAACAGGTTCAGTGCCTCGCGGCCCATCAGGGGCCGGAACTTTTCAAAAAAGGCGTTCTTGTCGTTGAAGATGGCGGCGTCGGTGCGGTTGTTCACCCGCTTGACAAAGGCAGCGGAGCGCACGCGGGTCAGATAGGTGGCCCGCTCGGCGTCGCTCAGGTCGTAAAACTCAAACATCATATAGTCCGTCGGGCCTGCGCCGTAGCGCTTGGCGCACCGCAGCATGTCGGTAAACAGCGCCGCCGTGGGCTTGCCGCAGATGGCGTGTGCCTTTTCGGCGGTCTGCCAGACGCGGCGCAGCGGCACGCTTCTGGCCGCCTGACGAATGGAACTCAGTTTCATAAAGGCAAAACATCCTTTCATAACAGGTGCTTATTATTATATCGAATTTACCGCAAAAGAAAAGCCCCCACAGGCATTTTTCTGCCGCCGACCCATGAAAATTACGAAAGGCAGCGATAACGTCAGAAGATTTTTGCAAAAATTTGACCTTTCCTCTTGACAGGTGTATGACACCGTGGTATAAGTGTACTAGTACGTTTAATACACTACACTCGGGAGGAGTGATCATATGATCCATCTGGACTATCGGGACAGCCGCCCCATCTACGAGCAGGTGAAGGACAGCCTGCGCCGGCTGATGGTCACCGGTGTCTTGGCGCCCGGCGACAAGCTGCCGTCGGTGCGGTCCATGGCCTCGCAGCTGTCCATCAACCCAAACACCATCCAGCGTGCTTACGCCGAGCTGGAAGCCGAGGGCTATGTGGTCTCCGTCACCGGCAAGGGAAGCTTTGTGGCGGAGGGCGACACCCAGAACGCCGCCCGCAAGGCAGAGCTCACCGGCAAGGTAAAGCCCATCTTGGAGGAGCTGCGGAACCTGGGCATGACCCGTGAAGAGCTTTTGCAGCTCTGGGAAGGAGAGAAGAAGTAATGTTAGAAGCAAAAAACGTCGTCAAGAGCTTTGACGGCTTCCGTGCGCTGGACGACGCCAGCCTGACCGTTCCCAAGGGCGCGGTGTACGGCCTTGTGGGCCCCAACGGCGCAGGCAAGTCCACCATCATCCGCCACTTTACCGGCGTGTACCGTCCCGACAGCGGCTCCCTGACGCTGGAGGGCCAGCCCATCTACGAAAACCCCGCCGTCAAGCGGCGCATCTGCGTGATCCCCGACGAATGGTTCTATTTCTCCCAGTGGTCCATCCGGGAGATGGCCCGGCTCTATAAGGGCATGTATCCCACCTTCAGCCAGGAGCGCTACGACCGGATGCATGAGGTGTTCCCGCTGGACGACCGCCAGATGATTCGCCGTATGAGCAAGGGTATGCAGAAGCAGGCGGCCTTCTGGATCACCATGTGCTGCATGCCGGAGTACCTGATTCTGGACGAGCCGGTGGACGGCCTTGACCCTGTGATGCGCCGCCAGGTGTGGTCGCTGCTGCTGGGCGATGTGGCCGAGCGGGGCACCACCGTGCTGGTATCCAGCCACAACCTGCGGGAGCTGGAGGATGTGTGCGACCATGTGGGCATTATGAACAAGGGCAAGGTGCTGCTGGAGCGCAGTCTGTCCGATTTGCAGGATAACACGGTGAAATTACAGGTGGCCTTCGCTGGCGACGAGCCGCAGCTGCCGGCGGGACTGAACGTCCTGCACCACGAGAAGATCGGCCGCGTACACACCTACATCGTCCGCGGCGATCAAAGTCAGATTCTGGCGCAGGTCTCGGCCCTCCAGCCCATTCTGCTGGAAGCCATCCCCCTGACGCTGGAGGAGATCTTTATTTATGAGTTGGGAGGTGCCGATTATGCGGTTCATGATATCGTCCTCTGACCGGGCGCTGGCCCGCGCCGACTTCCGCCGCTTCTGGCCGCTGCTGTTCGGCTATGCTGCCGTGTGGCTGTGCGCCCTGCCGCTGGCCCTGTGGAGCAACCGCAGATGGATCTATGATGCCACGGATTCGGCGGCATCGCTCAGCAGCGTCAACAACCATCTGTGGAACTGCACCGCGGCAGCGCCCATTTTGTCCGCCTGCTTCGCCGTGCTGCTGGCCATGGCCCTGTACGCCTATCTGATGAACGGCCGCAGCGTGGGTCTGCTGCACGCCTTGCCCATCACCCGGGGGAGCCAGTTCGCCGTTCACTTCACCGTGGGCGTGCTGATGTTCACCGTGGTGCATCTGGCGGCGGCGCTGATTTCCCTGCCGGTGCAGGCCGGATGCGGCGCCATCGACATGCGGGGCACGCTGGAGTGGTTTGCTGTGGCGGAGCTGACCGGTCTGTTCTACTTTGCGCTGGCTACGCTGTGCGCCATGATCACCGGCTGGCTGCTGGCCATCCCCGTCGTCTATGTCGGCGTCAACTTTGTGTTTGCCGCCTTCTACGCGCTGTTTGCTTTTCTGGCGCAGGCATTCATCTGGGGTTATGAGAGCGTGGGTTGGCCCGCGTGGCTGGACTGGCTGACCCCAACGGTTCGCTTGTATCAGCAGACCACTACCGGCGAGAGCACGCTCATCCCGGACACACAGTTCCGCTATTATGCCCAGCACCTGTCCACCTCCGGCTGGACAACGCTGCTGGTTTATACGGCAGTAGCCGCGGCGCTGATCGCCGCCGCCTATTTCTTCTACCGCGGCCGCCACAGCGAGACGGCCGGCGACGCCGTCGTGTTCCACTGGCTGCGGCCCGTGGTGCTGTATGTGATCTCGCTGGCCGGCGGTATGGGTCTGGGTATCCTGCTGTGGTACATGGTGTCCGGCGGCGGCAGCATGACGGTGCTGGTGCTGTGCCAGATCGTAACGGGCCTGATCGTCTACTTCGGCGTCCAGATGCTGCTGCACAAGTCCTTCCGCGTGTTTACCCGCCGCGGCTGGCTGGGCGGAGCGGTGCTGGCCGTGGCGCTGGCGGTCATTGCGCTGGTGATCCGCTTCGACGTGCTGGGCTTTGCCGGATACGTCCCCGACGCGGGCCGGATCGAGAGCGCCGATGTATCCGGCGGCTACAATATCCCATATGTGCGGGATATTTCCGACCCGGAGGGCCTGGAAAAGCTGACGGCGCTTCACCGTGCCGTTCTGGCCCAGGGTAAGCCGGACGACGCGGCGCTGTATCAGGCCGACGGCAGTACCTCTGCGGATGAGGCAATGCTGACCTTCTCGGTCAGCTACACCATGAAGGACGGCGGCATAGTCCGGCGCTATTATAACCAGATCGTTCGGCGCGGCACGCCGCTGTATCAGGCGTACAACGACTTCTACAATGACCCGGCGGTGCGCAAGGCCAGTAGTGACAGCCGCTTCTATCTGGCGGAGATCGACCCTGCTGCCATCATCGGCGGCTGGTTCAACAATTACCGGCAGGACACCGATTCCGTGGAGCTGACCGCCCCGCAGGCCCGGCAGCTGTATATGGCACTGGACCGCTATCTTGAGGCCCGGCGGGCAGAGCCTGTTGATGTGCTGGCCCCCGAGCGGAGCAGCGCCAACAGCGGGGAGTGCTATTTCTATCTGGAGTTTAACTATCAGGACAATACGAGCGTAAGTACGCAGGTGCCCGGCAGCAAGGCTCCTACGGCTGCTAATGATGCTGATATAACGTCGTGGGGCATCGACATGCTGCCGGCCGACTGTACCGAGGTGCTGGACCTGCTGGTGTCCTTCGGTTTGGCTGAGACCGCCGATGAGCTGCTGTACGACTAAGAACTTCATGCGGCGCTGACAAAAGGCTGCATATCACAACCACATACACCCGATGGAGTGGGCAAAATGCCCACCCCGTCGCGAAGCGCACCCATTTTCCGGGTGACGGCACAAAGGAGGCCGTATCCCATGACTACCTTACAGATCATCAATCTCGCCATTATGCTGGCGTTTTTCCTCTGCTATTCCTATCAGTTCTTCTATATTCCCGTGGCGTGGTGGAAAAAGGACGCGCCCCATCGTGAGCCGGTGATGCACCGCATCGCCGTACTGATTGCCGCCCGCAACGAGCAGGCCGTCATCGGCAACCTGATCGACAGCATCCGCGCGCAGGACTATCCCGCCGACAAGGTGGATGTCTTCGTGGTGGCCGACAACTGCACCGATCTGACCGGCTCTGTGGCCGGGGCTCACGGCGCCAACGTCTACTTCCGCAGCAACGCCGCGCAGGTGGGCAAGGGCTACGCCCTCCAGTACCTGCTGCGCTGCATCGAGGACGATTACGCCCCCTATGACGGCTATCTGGTGCTGGACGCTGACAACGTGCTGTCCCCCAACTATATTACCGAGATCAACAAGACCTTCTCCGACGGCTACGAGATCGTCACCAGCTACCGTAACTCCAAGAACTACGGCGACAACTGGATCAGCGCTGGTTACGCCCTGTGGTTCCTGCGGGAGAGCCGCTACCTCAACGGCGCCCGCTGCCGTCTGGGCAGCTCCTGCGCCGTCAGCGGCACGGGCTTCCTGTTCTCCCGCAGGATTCTGGAGAAGTGCGGCGGCTGGAACTTCTTCCTGCTGACCGAGGATATCCAGTTCACCATTGCCAACGTCATCCGCGGCGAAAAGGTGGGCTATTGCCCCACCGCCGTGCTGTATGACGAGCAGCCCACCACCTTCCGCCAGTCCTTCCGCCAGCGGCTGCGCTGGTCCCGGGGCTATTTGCAGGTGTTCGGCAAGTACGGCACGTCCCTGTTCCGGGGCATCTTCCGGGGCAGCTTCTCCTGCTTCGATATGACCATGAACATCATGCCCGCGGCGGTGCTGTCCGGCGCGTCCATCGCGGTGAATCTGGGCGCGGCCGTCTATAACTGCGTCAACGGCGGCGACTGGACGGTGCTGGCGGCCTGCCTGCTGCAAAGCTTCCTGAGCCTGTACCTGACTGTGTTCGTGCTGGGCGTGATCACCACCATCACCGAGTGGGATAATATCTATTGCTCCGCCACCAAGAAGGTGTGGTACGCCATCACCTTCCCCGTCTTCATGTTCACCTATATCCCCATCGTCATTGTCTCCCTGTTCCACAACCCTGCGTGGCAGCCCATTCATCACAGCCGCAGCGTGGATCTCAAGCAGATCTGCGCCGGTAAGTAAGGGGCGGTCAAAGGGGCGGCGGGTGTCACACTCGCCCGCCGTCCCACCTCAAAATTACGCCACTTCGGCAGTGGCTGCTTTTTTTGCGCTTTTTTCGGAAAATCAACATCATTTAGGAGTGAATATCATGGAAATTTTGGAAGTCAACGACCTGCGAAAGGTCTATACCACCCGCTTCGGCGGCCAGTCCGTGGAGGCGCTGCGCAGCGTCACCTTTGCCGTGGAGCAGGGCGAATATGTGGCCGTCATGGGTGAATCCGGCTCCGGCAAGACCACGCTGCTGAACATTCTGGCGGCGCTGGATAAGCCCACCTCCGGCCAGGTGCTGCTGGAGGGTCGGGATCTGGGCAAGGTGAAGGAGGCCGACATGGCCGCCTTCCGCCGGGATCATCTGGGCTTTGTATTTCAGGACTTCAACCTGCTGGACACCTTCACGCTGGAGGACAACATCTATCTGCCGCTGGTGCTGGCCGGAAAGAAATACCCTGAGATGCACCGGACGCTGGTGCCGCTGGCCAGTGAGCTGGGCATCGAGAAGCTGCTGAAAAAGTATCCCTATGAGGTGTCCGGCGGCCAGAAGCAGCGTGCCGCTGTGGCCCGCGCCATGATCACCCGGCCCCGTATCCTGCTGGCCGACGAGCCCACCGGCGCGCTGGATTCCAAGTCAACCGACGAGCTGCTGGGCCTGTTCTCCCGCCTCCACGCCGACGGCCAGACCATCCTCATGGTGACCCACTCCGTCAAGGCCGCCAGCCACGCCGGGCGGGTGCTGTTCCTGAAGGACGGGCAGGTGTTCCACCAGCTCCGCCGGGACGGCGACACCGACACCCGGTTCTACCAGCGGATATCCGACGCGCTGACGGCGCTGACCACGGGTGGTGACGCGCAATGAGCCTGTATACCCGCCTGGCATGGGACGGCATCCGCAAAAACGGAAGGCTGTACCTGCCCTATATTCTCACCTGCGTGGGCATGGTGACCATGTATTATATGATGAGCGAGCTGTGCGCCAGCGACCTGCTGCGCTATATGAAGGGCGGCGGCGCGTCTCACATCATTCTGGGCCTTGGCTCCTGGGTCATTGCCGTGTTCTCGGCCCTGTTCCTCTACTACACCTATTCCTTCCTGATCCGGCGGCGGCAGAAGGAGTTCGGCCTCTATCATGTGCTGGGGTTGGGTAAGCGGCACATCGCCCTGCTGTGCGTCATCGAAACGGCCATGACCGCCGTGATCGCACTGGTCGCGGGTCTCGCCATCGGCGTGGGGGTGTCCTTCGCCGTGGAGCTGGGCTTGCGCTCCACCATGGAGGTGGAGATGGACTTCCGCTTCTCAGTGAACCCGGCCATTCTCCTGCAAACGGTGCTGGTCTATCTGGCCATCTTCGTCCTGACACTGCTGAGCACGCTGGTGAAAATAGGCCGCGGCACCGCCATGTCCCTGCTGCACAGCGAGAGCTACGGCGAAAAGCCCCCCAAGGGCAACCTGTTTGTGGCCATACTGGGCGCGGTGCTGCTGGTGGTGGCCTACGTCATGGCCGTGTCCATTCAGGAGCCGCTGAAGGCGCTGGCGCTGTTCTTCGTCGCCGTGATTCTGGTGATCCTCGCCACTTATCTGCTGGTCATCGCCGGCAGCGTGGCGTTGTGCCGGATGCTGCAAAAGAACCGCAGCTATTACTATCAGCCCCGCCACTTCGTGTCGGTGTCCTCCATGGCCTACCGCATGAAGCGCAACGGCGCGGGTCTGGCTTCCATCTGCATTCTGGCCACCATGGTGCTGGTGATGCTGTCCTCCTCCGCCTGTCTGTACTTCGGCGCGGAGGACAGCCTGAACGCTACCTATCCCAACGAATTTGAGCTGTCGGTGTGGGCGGATGACGACGCCGCGCTGCCCCGGCTGGAAAAGGCGCTGACCGACGCAGGTGCGCCCTACGGCGTGAACGTCTGGGAAAAGGGTACGGTAACGCGGGACGTGGGCGAGCTGGTCTGGTCGGCGGAGTTCGACACTGGCCTTTCCACGGAGCAGCAGCTGGCACTGGGCCATGCCATCGGGGAGGCCCTGAGCGGCTCGGGCGAAACATGGGGCTATTCCTACACGCTCCGGGCCGAGGCCGCCGACGATTTCTACGGCACCTACGGCAGCCTGTTCTTTATCGGCATTGTGCTGAGCATCATGTTCATCTGCGCGGCGGTGCTGATTATCTACTACAAGCAGCTGTGCGAGGGCTATGAGGATCAGCCCCGGTTCGCCATTATGCAGAAGGTGGGCATGACGGCGGCGGATATCCGCCGCAGCGTCAACTCCCAGCTGCTGACGGTGTTCTTCCTGCCGCTGGTGGGTGCGGCGCTGCATATGGCCTTTGCCTTCCCCATGATCCGGCGGATGCTGCTGCTCTTCGAGCTGCACAATACAGGCCTGTTTGTGGCCACGGTGCTCATCAGCTTCGCGGTGCTGGCGGCGGTGTATACGCTGGTGTATAAGGCCACCTCCAACGCCTATTACCGCATCGTAAGAAACGAAATGTAACGCAAAAACCTCCTGACCGGCGGTCAGGAGGTTTTTGCTGAGATGTGGCCTTGCTGAAACCAAAGCCTCCCTTGTGTAAA
>CAKTRJ010000054.1 GCA_934597345.1 uncultured Oscillospiraceae bacterium | reverse complement strand
TGAATCGGCAATGAGTAAAAGATGGATTCCGGTTGCGATTCACAGATGGGAGGAATGCAAATGAACTCTGTTGGCATTGACATTTCCAAAGGCAGAAGCACGATTGCCGTCATGCGCCCCTTTGGAGAGGTCGTCATCTCGCCCTTTGAAGTCCGTCACACCGACAGTGAACTGAGCAAGCTGGCAAGGCGGCTCAAAAGCCTGAACGGTGAGACACGCGTGGTCATGGAGGCCACAGGAAACTACCATGCGCCGGTTGCAAAGCTGCTTCACGACGCAGGGCTATATGTTTCCGTCGTCAATGCGAAGCTGGTGCATGGCTACGGGAACAACGATCTGAGGCGGGTCAAGACCGACCGAAAGGATGCCGTAAAGCTGGCAAACTACGGCCTTGACCGCTGGCTTACTTTGCCGAGGTACATTCCGGAGGAAGATACCCGACTGCTGCTGAAGAACTGCTACCGTCAGTATCGGCAGTATTCCAAGGTGCAGACGATTCTGAAGAACAATCTGATCTCGTTGCTGGATACGGTATTTCCCAATGTAAACCGTTTGTTCAGCAGTCCCGCCCGTGCAGATGGGAGTGAAAAGTGGGTAGATTTTGTGGCCGAATTCTGGCATTGCCGCTGCGTCAGCGAGAAATCCGAAAAGGTCTTCACAAACAAATACCAGCGTTGGTGCAGAAAACACGGCTACAATTTCAGCGAGGAAAAAGCGCACACCATTTACGTCGAAGCCAGCGGGCACATTGGCGTTATGCCAAAATCCGAAACGACAAAGCTACTCGTGGAGCAGGCTGTTGCTCAACTCAGAGCGACTTCTGCTGCGCTTGCTGCACTCAAACACGAAATGCAATCATTGGCTTCCATGCTGCCGGAATATCCCGTTGTCATGGATATGTTCGGCGTAGGCCCAACTCTGGGGCCGCAGCTCATAGCCGAAATTGGGGATGTGCGTCGCTTTTATTCCAAGAAAGCGCTCGTGGCCTACGCCGGACTGGATGCTCCGCCAAACGATTCCGGCGATGTAACCGGCAGGCACAAGAGCATGAGCAAAGTTGGTGCGTCGTCCTTGCGGCGGACACTGTTTCTTGTCATGGGCGTCTATTTGCAGAAGTCGCCATTGGATGAACCGGTCTACCTGTTCATGGACAGGAAACGCGCCGAGGGCAAGCCATACCGCGTCTACATGATGGCCTCCGCCAACAAGTTCCTGCGGATCTACTACGCCACTGTGAAAGCCTATTTGGAGTCGCTGGAACTCACCGCCTGATCTCACCATAAAGCATTGGCTGGCCGCCGTTTCATTTCTGAGATGCAAAGCGGCTTGGTTCGCTATACTCATTTCCCAGTAACGCTACGTTAAAATTTCTACTTGACTTTTCTTAGCAGGTCTTTTTTCAAAAGGTAAAGCCCCTCTGTTGCCAGAGAGGCTTTGCGTTTAGGGTATCGAATTTTATTCGTAGAGAACGTAGATCAGCAGGCTCCCGCTATCCTCCACGATGCAGACGTTGCAGTGGAAACCGGCGTCTGCCACGCTGTCCCGCCCTGCCTGTATCATGAGCTGACGGAACGTGAAGTCCACCATGTCCCGCACCTTGGCCTCCAACGTCTCCTGTGAGGCGTCCACCGGCACTGCGGCGGGGAAGCGGTAGGCGCTGTTGTCCAGCGTCAGGCCGCTGTCCGTGACCACGCCGTACTGCGTGACCGCGTAGGCATTGGCCGCGTCGATGGCGGCCTGACAGTCTGCCGGGGCTGTAGGTTCGGGCGTAGGTTCCGGTTTTGGAGCAGGCTCCGGCTCCACATAGCCGGTCTTGGCGTGGACGGTCTCGGAGGGAATGTCCTCTGTAGGTTCCTCGACCGGCTCAAGGGGTTGAGTTGTTTGTGGGACAGTTTCCGTCTGAGGAGCTTTTCCCTCTGGGGGCTGCTCCTCCGCAGCACCCGATACCGTGTCCAGTTCTTTCACTGCCGTAGCGGGTTTGGGTGTTGCCTGTGGCTGCTGGACATCCTCCTGTGTCACGATTGCCGATGGTGGTACAACCTCTGCTGGGCTGCTCTCCACCTGTCCGCAGGCCGTGAGAAGCAGCAGTGCGCTGGCTGCCAGTAGTGTGATCTTCTTCATTTGTGCAATCTCCTTCCGTTTTTGGTAACACAAACATCTATCACACAACTTCCCACAAGTCAACGGAAAGACGCGGAACGCAGAAAACAAAATGGGGAGGGCCTCGCGGAGAGGCATATCGCCCGCTCATATCAGCCCTCCCATCGTCATATCGGGGCCGGTACTCTGCGCCATGTTCTGCCGCTGGACATCCAGATCATAGGCCGTACAGTAGCAGTTATAATCTCCAGGGGACGGATTGCAGCGCAGGCAGTAGCGGTAATGCTCGGTTTCTACGATGTAGCCGTAGTTTTGTGTCCAGCCGCCGCTGATTTTGCCGCCGTGTTCATAACAGAAACGCTCCATAGCGAAGCGGTTTTTCAGCATACTCTCCCGCAGCGTGTCCACGACCTCCTGCAGCTCCAGCTTGAACGTGGGGCTGTTCAGCTCCTCCGGGCCGCGGGGCCACCAGGTATGCCAGAACTCGTTGCCGCTGCGCCCGAAGTCCATACGGACATGTCCAACGGTACCCAGCCGCTTATCTTCTTCGGGGTGCGGGGTATAAAATAAGCCCGCCTCCTCCGGGCGGGATGGTCGGATATGAAATTGAATTACATTTTCCAAGATTTTGGTCTCCTTTCGGCGCAGAAATTGACTTTACATATTATGAGATATACGTTATCATGAAGTAAACAAATCAGGATTTGACGAAGGAGTCTGATGGCTTGAAAAATACCAGCTTGAAGATTGTTAATTAAGCCAACTGCCGGTTGACAAAGGAGCGATTGTATGAAAAAGAAGTTGATTATAGGTATTTGTATTTTCCTGGCAGTCATTATTTTAGGCAGTTTCTTATATGTTGGCATTGGCAAAAACACCATTGAAAACAAAATGTGGGACTACCTAAAACAAGAGAACTACAGCGAAACAGACATACAGAGCATTGAGGTAAAACACTCATTTGCTAATATCCTACTTTCCTACAATGAGTGGACTATTGATGTGGTCTATGAAGATGAGCCGACTTCGGTTTACAACTACACACTGAGAGACGGTAACATTGTTGAGAGTGGAGTATCCGGTACTACTGATAAAGAAAAATTGAAGCATTGATTGACTGACCAATTCCGGTTTGTCTGCTTGCCAAGCGGTTTGATCCAAACGGATCGAGCCGCTTTTGCTTACATCATCCTCTGTCCCTGCCGCTGCTCCGGGAAGGGTGGGTCCAAGCGACGCAGCAGGCCGAACTCTGTTTGCATTACACAGTCATTTTCCATGCAATCCTGACCGTATTTCTCAAAATCCATGTAGCCCTCCAGCTCATAGATGGCTTCATCGTCCAGCCCCAGCGTTTCCTGCAATCGCTGCTGACCGTAACCGTAGGCACCCTCTGTGACGCGCTGATAGTTATCCAAATCTTGCAGGAGCTCGCAGGCACGGTGCAGGGTTTCCGGTTTCTCTGCCTCCAGCACGGCGGCGTAGGTCAGGAGCATCCCGTCCTTTTGCCAAATGTCCTCCAAGGCTTCGGCAAAATCGTTGTAATCCTCCACGGCGGGGCAATCCGTGTCACGGATCAGCTCACCGATGTAAGGCACCTTGAAGCGAATATCACAGAGCATGGCATCCGCGAAAACATCAATATCGAGGTAAGCCTTCACAGCGTCGAGGTATTCCTCGTCAGCGGGGAGGACGAGGGTGTAGTCCGGCTTTCCCTCGACACGCAGCGTCATGCGGAGCATTTCATCTCGGCTCTCATCCCGCCAAGGCTCTGCCAGTGAGAGGTAACTGCGGGCGATTGCCACATCCGGCGTCAGCAGACTGCGGGCGTTGGGAATGAAGGCACTGTACTGGGCATAGTTGTGCCCCTGCGGGTCAACAAGGAAACCGTCCATTCCCTCCGCATCGAGGATGAGCAGACAGTGCCTGGCATCCTCATCGTGTCGGATGGCATTTTTGTTTTCTGCGATGAAATCATAGTCAGCCAGCAGTGCGCGGCTGAACTGCTGGAACTGCGGGCTTGGCAGCTCGATGACTTTATCCACGGCACAGGGTTCTGCTTCGCATCCTGTCTGCTTACACTTCAGTTCTGCTTGAATGATCATCGTGAAAGCCCTCCCATCACCATGTGGCTGCTCTGCCTTCCGTTCATCACTTCCTCCATGCTGATATAGCCCTTATAGGCGATGTAACCCCGGTCGGTGAACATCCCGTCCTCCTCATTCATGCGCTCCGTGCCGTACTTTTCATAGTCATAAAAAGCGTCGAGATTTTCGTCATAGTCGAAGTGGCCGGACTGCTGGATCATGTATTTGCCGTACTCCTGCGGCGTATGCGCGCCGGGAGCGAAATCAAAGAGGTCGAGGCTTTCCGCAAGGTTTTTGATCTGTGCCGCGGACTTTGGCTCTGCCAGCATGACCACAGCACCCAGCTTTTCCATATCCGCTTCTGATAACCCATCCGTTGCCCCTGCCAGTTCGTTGAGGTCGGAGAGGGTTTCGTACTCCATATCCAGAAGGACATCCACCTCGTTGGGGAGCTGGCTGTCCTCCAGCCGCAGGCGAACATCGGCAGCGTCTGTGATACCCCCGCGAAGGAGGGCGCGGTCGATCTCCCCCTGCACCATGGGGAGGTACAGCCATGTGATGTGCTCAGTGTCCTCCGGCTCGGCTTTGGAGGTCACCGCAACGGTGATGACATCCGGCCCATAGTAATAGCAGGGGAAGAACTGGCCGTCGTAGATCTGCTCTAACTTCATGCCGTTGTCGTAGACTACGCCGTAGGGTGTGATCGTGCCGCTGCCGCTTTCAATGAGCTGCCGTGCTGTTTCCTCACCGTTCAGAGCATCCAGTTCCTCTGTCTTGGCACATCCTCTGTGCAGGTTCATATAGTGGTCACGGCCAACAGAGGCAAGGTCAGAAAAATCCGTAATGACTGTGGCCTGCTGGCAGCAGAAGGTCAGGTTGATCAGATCCTTCAGTTCAAAAAGCTCCAGCTTGTGGGCCATTGCCTGAAACTGTGCGGCTTCGCCGATGTCGAAACCATCCAGCCGCTTGGCGAGGTAGTTCAGCTCCTCCACATTGACCGTCAGCATCTCTGTGCGCTTGAGCACAGAGTAGAAGCTGTCGATTGCCTGCACCTTGCAGTCGGCTTTGACCGCGTCGCCAATCTCCAATGCCTCCAGCAACTCCATACAATGTGCGTACTGGTCATGTGGAATAGGGAACGGGATGGTTGCCACGCCATATTCCGGGTGGGATGGGTTACTTAAAACTGCTCGAATCATGCTTCTGCCTCCGTCCTATTTCCTCCATATCTGTCCGCAAACAAGTCCCGTCCCGATGCCAGCAGACGATGCCGTGGTGCGGGTAGGGACAGCCCTGACACCGTTCATGCTCATTGCAAAATACTGGCTCCGGTGATCTCTGCTGATAGGGCGCTGGCTGCCGCTCGTCGATCCGCCGTGCCAGCGGTCTTGTTGGTTTTCGCATAGATTTCTCCTCTCCGGGCTGCCGCCCTTGATCTGTCCTGAAACGCAAAAAGGGCCGGAGTTTTACCAAAACTCCGGCCCTGCCGTTCGATATTACATGGTTTGTTCCTGCGTCGGTTCCGCGTTCTGTTGCTGGATGCGCTCCGCAATGTCCGGCAGACATTGCTCGATCTGCTCCTGCACCTCCTGAATGGCCTTTTCCCGCTTATACGACAGCGCGGTGTCGTTCTGCAGCGTGTCTACACAGCACAGATAGATTTCAATGAGCTGTTCCTCCCGAAAAACCTGCTGCTCTGGAATCAGCCCGGAACGAGTGGCAAAATCACGCTTTGCCGCTTCGTAATTGCCGGACGCATATAATCCGGTGTAGTAGTGCCCGTGGGATACGCCTCTGTGGTCAAAGTCCCGATCCCAGGTGACGAACTGCGTACCGTATTTGCTCTGGCACCCTGCCAGCACAACGCCGTTGAACTCTGCCAGCACCTTGTAGCTATCCTCAAGACCGTCCACCTTCAGAATGGGTGCCCGCTCCATCTGATACATATACTCGGTTACGGCTCTGACGATGCTGTAGACCTTGTCCTTGGCAGTGATCCGCTCCGGTGTACTGATGTCTGCCATTCGGTAGGTAACGCCGCCGCTCTCAGGTACCTCGCACAGCGGCAGACCATCGAGCAGGACACGCAGTCCGCCAGTGCGTATCCTGTCCGTCAGGAAGCCCTCTCTGGCGAGAACGACCTCCGCTTCTCTGAGATAACGATTCTTTTCTTCTGCACTGATATTCATTTGGCACCTCCTGAAACGCAAAAAGAGCGCCGGTTCGATGGTTTTACGAAACCAACAAACCGACGCTCTAAACTTTGTGAAACTTTTTTATGAAAAAAGCCCCCTTTTGCGAGGAAACTCCTCGTACAAAAGGGGGCTACATCTGATTTTATCGCCAGAAAGCAGAAAAAGAGGGGTTCAAATCACGTCGAACGCCTCTCAGACGGCTCTGACATCCATGCTCAAAACCGGTAAAATCGGGGTGTGGAAAACCCCGGAAAGGCTTGATGCCATGCGGCTTTCACCGCATGGCATCTAAACCTGTTTGTTAACTTGGAGCGGGCGACGAGGCTCGAACTCGCTACCTCGACCTTGGCAAGGTCGCGCTCTACCAGATGAGCTACGCCCGCAAACGCAAGATTGATTATAGCGCATATTCCCGCGTTTGTCAATCCCGCATTTTCAGTTTTTCATCAGTATCTCAATTATACCCGCAGAAGTTTCGTTAGGGTAGAAATTCACCTGCCATTGATCCGGCTCGCGGCCCTGCTCCTGCTGTACCTGGGCCACGATGTCCCGCACCTCCTGGGCCTGATCGTCAAAATAGCCCACCTGCACCACCAGCTCCGCCGCGTCGTTCCCGGCGGCGGCCGTCAGCAGCGTGTGCAGGGCGGAAACGCTGGTGGCATGGACAACGGCCTTCAGCTCTGCCTCCGTGCGGCGGTAGGCGATGGTCAGCTTGATCTCGCTGTAGGCCCGGTTGTCGTCGGAGACGGTGTAGGTCATGTACTCTACGGCGTAGGAGCCCATGGGGGTCTCACGCTGTACCTCCTGACAGGCGTCCTCGATGGCCTGCTCCGCCTCCAGCGCTTCCTCGCCGGGGTAGAGCCAGATGGTGCCCTCGGCGGCGCAGTCACCGATCAGCACCAGCAGGTCGTTGACCAGATCCTGATTGTTCTCGGCACGCAGGACGTTGGCGGCCCCGCTCTCATAGTAGGAGGAGCTATGGGGCTCCACGCTGCCGTAGCCCCGCTCCAGCAGGCCGCAGCCGCTCAGCGGCAGCGCCATGGCAAGGGCCAGCACAAGGGCAATGATCCTTCGTTTCATAGGCAGTTCCTCCTATATAAAAGTCTCGCAGAGTTCGCGGCGCGGACGCCGCGAAAAAATTAAATTATTTTTCTGACGACATGCGCGTCAGAAAAATTCTTCTCGGCCGCCAGTGTGTCCGAAGGACGCACGCAGTTGGCCGCAATCCTTTTGGCAGCAAAATCGAAGATTTTGCGCCAGTTTTTACAGCAGCGTGATCTGCTTCTCGTCGCTGTCCTCGGCCTTTACCAGCGCGCCGGCGGCGGGGATGGTGCGGGTGCGGTAGCGGGCCGGGTTGGTGATGCCCGTCTCCGCCACGGGAACCACCTGCTCCAGATGGTACTTGGGCTTGATGGTCATGACCGCCACGCCCTGTGTGGCGCGGGTGGTCTTGGGCGTCAGGGACGCCGTATGCATCAGCAGGCACCGGGGCTCGTTGGTATACAGGGCCAGCTCCGCGTCCTCCTTCAGCGCCAGCATGGCGGTCAGGGGCGCCTTGTCGCTGTACGCGCCGGTGAGGCGGCGGCGGTTGGAGGTGGTGGCATAGGCGGTCAGCGGCACCTTGGCGGCCTTGCCGTTCTGGAAGAAGAACAGCATGAAGCCGCTGTAATCCCCGGCCAGCGCCAGATAGATGACGTTCTCGCCGTCCTCCATGCCCAGTTTGGCGGGCAGGTAGTCGCCCAGGGCCGAGGCCTTGGTCTCGCCGAACTCGCTGGCGCGGGTCTTATAGACCTGCTGGCGGTCGGTGAAGAACAGCAGCTCGGCGGCGTTGGTGGCCTCGAAATACTGGGCGGGGCCGTCGCCCTCCTTGTACTTCTGCTCGCCGGACATGCGCAGGGACTGGGGCGTGATCTTCTTGAAATAGCCCTGACGGCTGAGGAACAGGTGGACGGGATAGTCGTCGATGGGTTCCTCCTCCGGCTCCTCGGGCAGTTCGTGGCCGTAGACGATCTCGGTATGGCGGGGGATGGCGTACTTCTTCCGCACGTCGGTCAGCTCGTCGATGATGATGCGGCGGATGCGCTGGGGCCGGGCCAGGGTGTCCTCCAGATCGGCGATCTCGTCGGCCAGCGTCTCGGTCTCCGCCACCCGCTTGAGGATGTACTCCTTGTTGATGTTGCGCAGCTTGATCTCCGCCACATACTCCGCCTGCACCTGATCGATGCCGAAGGCGATCATCAGGTTGGGGATGACCTCCGCCTCCTCCTCGGTCTCCCGGATGGTGGCGATGGCCTTGTCGATGTCCAGCAGGATGCGCTTCAGGCCCTGCAAAAGGTGCAGCTTGTCCTGCTTCTTCTTCAGGATGAAATACACCCGGCGCTTGACGCACTCGGTGCGCCACGCCGTCCACTCCTCCAGAATACCGCCCACGCCCAGCACACGGGGCTGTCCGGCAATGAGGATGTTGAAGTTGCAGCTTACCGTGTCCTGCAGGGGGGTCAGGCGGAACAGCTTGGCCATCAGCTTATCGGGGTCCACGCCCCGCTTCAGGTCGATGGCCAGCTTCAGGCCGCTCAGGTCGCTCTCGTCCCGCATGTCGTTGATCTCCTTCACCTTGCCGGCCTTCACCAGCTCCGCCACCTTGTCCAGAATGGCCTCGATGGAGGTGGAGTAGGGGATCTCGTAGACCTCGATCAAATTCTCCTTCTTGTCGTAGCGATAGCGGCTGCGGACCTTCACGCCGCCCCGTCCGGTGCGGTAAATTTCCCGCAGCTCGTCGCCGTCGCACAGGATCTGTCCGCCGGTGGGGAAGTCCGGGGCCAGCAGGGTAGAGGGGATGTCGTGGTCGGGGTTTTTCAGATAGGCGATGGTGGTGTCGCACACCTCGCCCAGATTGAAGCCGCAGATCTGGGACGCCATGCCCACGGCGATGCCCTGATTGGCGGACACCAGCACATTGGGGAAGGTAGTGGGCAGCAGGGACGGCTCCTTCATGGTGTTGTCGTAGTTATCCACAAAGTCCACGGCGTCGCAGTCCAGATCGCGGAACAGCTCAGCGCAGATGGGAGAGAGCTTTGCCTCGGTATAGCGGCTGGCGGCGTAGGCCATGTCGCGGGAGTAGACCTTGCCAAAGTTGCCCTTGCTGTCCACAAAGGGGTGCAGCAGGGCCTCGTTGCCCTTGGCCAGACGCACCATGGTCTCATAGATGGCCTGGTCGCCGTGGGGATTCAGGCGCATGGTCTGGCCCACGATGTTGGCGGACTTGGTGCGGCTGCC
>CAKTRJ010000053.1 GCA_934597345.1 uncultured Oscillospiraceae bacterium | reverse complement strand
TGGGAACAACTGGACTCGAACCAGTGACCCCCTGCTTGTAAGGCAGGTGCTCTAACCAGCTGAGCTATGCTCCCGTCCTTGCCGCTTTCGTAAACGGCGAGTATGATTATACTAAATGTTCCCCCAACTGTCAACAAGAAAATCAAAAATTTTCTAAAAAATTTTTCGTGACGCTTACAGACTGTCGATGAGGGCCTTCAGCTCGTCACCGGAGAAATCGTACACCGCGTCGCAGAACTGACAGGTCATGCTGCAATGGCCCTGCTCCTCCAGGATCTGTTGAAGCTCGTCCTTGCCCAGCGAGATCAAAGCCCTCTCCACCCGCTGGCGGCTGCAATAGCAGCGGTACTCCACGGGGCAGGTCTCCAGAATTTTCAGGTCGAAGTCGGACATGACCTGACGCAGCATGTGCTCCGGATCGTCGTCCTTGTCCAGAATGGCGGAGACGTTGCCGGCGGCCATGATGCCGCCCTCCACCTTGACGATGGTGTCCTCGGTGGCGCCGGGCAGCAGCTGAATGAGATAGCCGCCGGCGGCCTTCACGCTCTGATCACGGTCCACCAGCACGCCCAGCCCGCAGGCGGTGGGGATCTGCTCGGATTCCACGAAATAGGCGGCCACATCCTCGGCGATCTCGCCGCCCAGCAGGTCGATGGTGCCCACATACGGCTCCTTCATGTGGAGATCCTTGATGACGGTGATGGTGCCCTCGCGGCCCACCGCGCCGCCTACGTCCAGTTTGCCGTCCTCCCGCAGCGGGATGTCCACCTGCGGATTGGTGACATAGCCCCGGATGTTGCCCAGATTATCGGACACGGCCAGCACAGTGCCCAGCGGGCCGCCGCCCTTGATCTGGAGGGTCAGGCTGGCTCCTGCGCCCTTCAGGGCGTTGCCCATCAGGCTGGCGGCGGACAGGGTGCGGCCCAGCGCCGCCGTGCCCACCGGCAGCAGCTTGTGTATCTGCCGCGCCCGTTCCGTCAGGTCGCGGCTGCAAATAGCGGCGGCCTGTACCAGACCGTCGGATGAAATGGCTCTTACGATGTGATCCATAGAAAAATCACTCCTTGTGAGGTTATTTGCGTATGGCGGTAAAGTAGATGCGCTGTTCACCCTCCTTGGGGCTGCGGCGCACCATGTCGCCATAGGTGCGGACGTCGGTGAAGCCGGCGGCTTTCAGCCACTCGGTCAGTTCGTCCACGGTGTAGGCCCGCTGGCGGTGGATCTCGAAGTCCCGCTCCCACGCGCCGTCCGGCTGTTGGCGGAACAGGTCAACATAGTAGGTACACAGCCCCCGGTGATACTCGGTGCGCCAGACGCAGTAGGTGTCCTCCGTCTCATCCAGAAACACCTGCCCATCCAGCGCCGAGAGCTTCTCCACGGTGTTGACGTCAAATACCAGCAGTCCGCCGGGCGCGATGAACAAGTGCAGCCGCTGGAAGGTGCGCTGCACGTCGGCGGGGCGGGTCAGGTAGTTGAGGCTGTCCAGACAGCAGATGGCGGCGTCCACGGTGCCGTACAGATCCAGCTTCGGCATGGACTGGTGCAGGAAGATGGGGGCCACGCCCTCCACCGTGCCGCTTTTGCTCATGGCGGCGGCCAGCATGTCCTCGCTGTTGTCCACGGCGATCAGCTCATAGCCGCGGCCGGTAAGAAGCCACGTCATGGCGCCGGTGCCGCAGGCCAGATCCAGCACGGTATGCACCGGAATACGGCTGCGGCGGAACAGCTTCTCGATGAAGTCGGCCCGCTTTTCGTACTGTACGTCCTCGGTCAGCGTGTCATAGCTGGCGGCCAGCGCGTCATAGGCGCTCATTCCCCGGACTCCTTCTCCTTGGCGTCCTTTTCCTCCAGTTCGCGCATTTTCTCCAGCACGCTCTCATAGCCGCCCGCGCCGTAGATCAGGCTGCGGTTCACGCGGCTGATGGTGGCGCTGGACGCGCCGGTGCGCTCCAGAATATCGTTATAGATCAGACCCTGACTCAGCAGCGTGGCCACCTCGTAGCGCTGCTCCATGGAGCGCAGCTCCGGGATGGTGCACAGATCCTGAAAGAAGTTATAGCACTCCTCCTCGGTCTCCAGCGTCAGGATCGCCTTATACAGGCGGTCGTTCTTTTCCTTCTTGGCGATCTTGCATTTTGTGGTATGCACGGCCATAATCGTTCCTCCCCTTATTCGATCCGATGGCTCCCTGTGAGCCTCGGTTACTTTCATATTTTAACGCTTTCGCGCGTGAAAGTAAAGGCGTAAAGTAAAAATTTTCTGTGAAGAACGAAAAACGGGAACATTTGCCCTTGCGTTTTCGTCACATAAATAGGAAAATAGAACCAAATAGCGCAGGAAGATCGGGAACAGGGGGGACATGTGATGAAAAAGGCACGGGCGATCATATGCGGTGTGCTGGCGGCGCTGATGCTGGCGGGCTGCGGCGGTTCGGGAATAGGAAAGTATGCCGTTGCGGAGGCTGGTACGCCCGCATGGACGCGGAAAACGGAGGATCGGGTGGACACGGAGACGCTGCGGCAGTTCAGCGACGAAACGGCGGCGGCCGTTTTCACCGGAGAAGGAAATGCGGTGTATTCCCCGCTGAGCCTGTATGCGGCGCTGGGGATGCTGACGGAGCTGACGGACGGGCAGACGAAGCAGCAGATGATGGATCTGCTGAGCGTGTCCGACAGTGAGGAACTGCGGCAGTGGACGCAGACGCTGTGGCGGCAGCTGTACCGTGACGGGAAGGACAGCGCCCTGTGGCTGGGCAACGCAGCGTTCCTCAACGAGAATATGACGTTCCATAAGGAGCCGCTGGACGTTCTGGCGAAGAGCTACTATGCGTCCTCGTATCAAGTGTCCATGGGTAGCAAGGCGGCGGACGAGGCCATTGCCGCATGGCTGAATGAGCAGACCAACGACCTGCTGACCGAGGATACCGGGGCCATCAAGACGAAGGAGAGAGACCTGCTGCGGCTGTACAATACATTATATTATAAAGCAGCGTGGCAGACTGAGTTTTTCGAGGGCGTGACGGAACAGGATATCTTCACCGCTGCCGACGGCACGGAGCAGACATGTGATTTCATGCACATCTCCATTGAGGGAAGCCCTGTGGCGCTGGGCGAGGGCTACCGGCGCGCGTCGCTGTATCTGAAGGATGGCGGCGCCATGACCTTCTATCTGCCGGACGAGGGCGTGACGGTGGAGGAGCTTTTGCAGCGGAAGAACATCCTGGGCGAGCCGCTGGCTGTGGACGAATGGGAGGTGCGGGTCAACTGGTCGGTGCCGAAGTTTGACCTGCATGCCTCCATGAAACTGAACGATGTTCTGGAGACGTTGGGGGTCACGGACGCCTTTGACGTAAGCAAGGCGGACTTCTCATCCCTGACGGAGCAGGAACTGGTGTATGTGGAGAGCGTCAATCAGGCGGCACGGGTGAAGATCGACGAACAGGGCGTAGAAGCGGCAGCCTACACCGAGGTGGAGGTTGCTGGCGGCGACCCAATGCCGCGGGAGCTGCCTGAGGAGGAGATGGATCTGAACCGGCCCTTTGTGTTCGTTCTTGAGCAGGATGGCGTGCCGCTGTTCGTAGGTGTGATACAGACGATGGAGGAAATGTGATATGAAGCGAATGAGAGCGATCCTGTGCGGTGTGTTGGCAGCGCTGATGCTGGCGGGCTGCGGCGGAGCAGAGGAAGTGGTTTGCCGGTCGGAGCGGCCGGATCCGGCGGTAGATCTGACGCAGTATGCGGTCAGGGAGGCGGCCTATCCGGTGTACCCCAAGGAGCCGCGGCTCGGAGACTATACCAAGGAAAACGGCATGGGCGGGGACTGGGACGCCTATCTCGCAGACTTGAATGCCTGGCTGGAGGAAATACAGGCGCTGGGCATGAATGTGGAACCGGAGAACGGCGCGGTGCTGGACTTTGCCGGAAGAACGGCGGGGAAAATTTTCGCCGGACAGGAGAATACCGTCTATTCGCCCATCAGTCTTTATGTGGCGCTGGGGATGCTGACGGAGCTGACGGACGGCGAGGCAAAGCAGCAGGTGATGGATCTGCTGGGCGCTGCCGACACGGAAGCGCTGCGGCAGCAGATCAAAGACCTGTGGCTGAGCGTCTATCGGGACGATGATGCCGTGTGCCGGTTGGCCAACGCCGCGTTCCTGCAGGAGGATGCCGATGTGAAGCAGTCGGCGACGGACACGCTGGCGGAGTGGTACTATGCTTCCTCCTACCGGGTGCCCATGGGGACGGAGGAGGCGGACAAGGCCATTGCCAGCTGGCTGAACCAGCAGACTGGCGGCTTGCTGTCTGAAGAGACGGGGGATATCCGCACGGATGCGGACAACCTGCTGCGGCTGTACAATACCATATATTATAAGGCCGGTTGGCAGGATACCTTCGAGAGCAGCCGGACGGAAACGGATACCTTTACCGCTGCCGACGGCAGCAAGCAGCAAGTGGACTTTATGCACCGGACGGACGAAGGCACTTACCGGAAGGGCGAGGGCTATACCGCCGCGCCCAGGAGACTGAAATATGGTCGGATGGTGTTCGTGCTGCCGGAGGAGGGCGTGACGCCGGAGAGCCTGCTGGCACGGGATGGCTTCCTGACGGAGCTGACGGGGGAGTACAGCATGGCCGACGTGGTGTGGTCGGTGCCGAGGTTCGATGTGAAGTCCTCCGTTGACCTGATGGATGTCCTGAAAGCGCTGGGCGTGACCGACGCTTTTGACGCCGACGCGGCGGACTTCACGCCGCTGACCGACAGCGGCGCCGTGGTGAGCAGCGTCATGCAGGCCGCCCGCGTCAAGATCGACGAGGATGGCGTGGAGGCCGCGGCCTACACGGAAATCGTAGTGGATACCACGGCGGCCGAGGAGCCGCCTCCCGTGGTGGAGATGAACCTGAACCGGCCATTCTTATTCGTGATCCTCAACGACGCCAATGTGCCGCTGTTCGTGGGCACGGTGCAGACGATAGAAGGGTGATTGAATCGTTTGTAGAGGGCGATGCCCACATCGCCCCGCCGTAACACGAAGGCGCTTGCGTAAGGGGGCGGGCCGTCGAGGACGCCGGCCCCTACGGCCAATCGTTGGCTTGCCATGGCGGACAGGCAAAACGCTGAAAATACCTGAAAAATTTTAGAAAAATAAGAGAAAATCCCCTTGACAACAGGGGGATTTTCCTTTATTATATGTGGGTACGCGCGAAAAGGGTGCTGCACACCCGGAGGCGTTTACAATTGCGATGAACCGAAAGATTGCGGCGTGAGCCGGTAACTTTCGGGGAGTATGTCCGATAATCGGGCGGCTGAGGAAATTCTGTGTACGTCAGCGTAGATCGCTGCGCCAGAAGCACACCGGCCGGATTGCGCCGGTGTTTCTTATGAGTCGGAATGATACGCACGGAACGGCGTATAAGAAATTTCTCACCGTACGGCATTGGTCAAAGCAGCAAAAACCGTACAAATTATGGAGGAACGAACCAAAATGGCAAAAGAAATGATCCGCATTCGTCTGAAGGCCTATGACCATCAGGTCATCGACCAGTCCGCAGAGAAGATCGTCGAGACCGCCAAGCGCACCGGCGCTTCCGTGTCCGGCCCCATCCCTCTGCCCACCAAGAAGGAGATCGTCACCATCCTGCGCGCTACCCACAAGTATAAGGACAGCCGTGAGCAGTTCGAGCGCCGGACCCACAAGAGACTGATCGACATCACCAACTCCACCCCCAAGACTGTCGAGGCCCTGATGGCCCTGGATCTGCCCGCTGGTGTGGAGATCGAGATTAAGCTGTAAGGTACGCATTATAATAAGTACCGCGCGATCTCAAACAAGCAAACCCCTTTTATCATGCTTGCAACCCAATGTCCGCTGACTTGCGTTAAGGCGGACGGGTTACGTCGGCAGAGCAAGCGGTCTCTACCCAATGGAGATTGAACTATGTCGACCAATAACCTTAACAGGAGGATCATACATGAAAGCGATCATCGGCAAGAAAGTCGGCATGTCTCAGATCTTCGACGAAAACGGCAAGGTGATCCCCGTCACCGTTATCGAGGCGGGTCCCTGCGTCGTCGTGCAGAAGAAGACAGCCGAAAAGGAAGGCTACGCCGCTGTGCAGCTGGGCTACGAGGATATTCCCGAGCGCAAGCTGACCAAGCCCGAGATGGGCCACCTGAACAAGGCGGGCGTTGCTCCCAAGAAGTACCTGCGCGAGTTTGACCTTGAGAACGCCGCCGAACTGAACGTGGGCGACATCATCAAGGCTGACACCTTCAAAGAGGGCGACTTCGTGGACGTGACCGGCACCAGCAAGGGCCACGGCTACCAGGGCGTCATCAAGCGCTGGGGCGCCCAGCGCACTCCCATGAGCCACGGCGGCGGCCCCGTCCACCGTCATGCCGGTTCCATGGGCTCCACCACCGATCCCAGCCGTATCTTCAAGGGCAAGATCGGCGCCGGCCAGATGGGCGGCGACCAGATCACCATCCAGAACCTGGACATCGTCAAGGTGGATCCCGAGCTGAACCTGATTGCTGTCCGCGGCGCTGTTCCCGGCTGCAAGGGTGGTCTGGTGCTGATCAAGAGCACTGTCAAGACCCACCGCGTCAAGCACGTTGAGTCCGGAATCAGCAACAACCCGCAGAAGGCTTCCGGCCGTAATCCCCAGAAGGCTTCCGCGCGTACTAAGTAAGGAAAGGAGTGCTTAAGGTAAATGTCTACTATTAAAGTGTTGAACATGGCCGGCGCAGAAGTCGGTACTGTTGAACTGAACGACGCCATCTTCGGCATCGAGCCCAACCAGGCCGTCGTTCACGAAGTGGTGAAGAACCACCTGGCAAACTGCCGTCAAGGCACCCAGAGCGCTCTGACCCGCGGCGAGGTTTCCGGCGGCGGCAAGAAGCCCTGGCGTCAGAAGGGTACCGGCCACGCCCGTCAGGGCAGCACCCGTGCTCCCCAGTGGACCCACGGCGGTATCGTGTTTGCTCCCAAGCCCCGCGACTACTCTTACGTTCTGAACAAGAAGGTGAAGAGACTGGCTCTGAAGTCCGCTCTGTCCGCCAAGGCTGCCGCCGGCGAGATCATCGTCGTCGACTCCATCAAGATGGACAGCATCAAGACCAAGGACTTCCGCGCGTTCCTGGCCGCCGTCAAGGCTGACGGCAAGTCTCTGGTGGTCACCCCCGCCAAGGACGAAGTCATCGTCAAGAGCGCCCGCAACATCCCCGGCGTCGAGACCAGCATGGCCAACCTGATCAATGTCTATGACATTCTGAAGGCCAAGTACCTGGTGCTGGATCAGAACGCCCTC
Source organism: uncultured Oscillospiraceae bacterium (assembly GCA_934597345.1). Classification (GTDB taxonomy): domain Bacteria; phylum Bacillota; class Clostridia; order Oscillospirales; family Oscillospiraceae; genus Vescimonas. Next base: position 2,775 of record CAKTRJ010000053.1, on the reverse strand, counting down.
GCAGTAATCGAGGAGGTGTTCGCATAATGGCTAACGTATACGACATCATCATCCGTCCCATCATCACCGAGCGTTCCATGGCTGCCGTCGCTGATAAGAAGTACGTCTTTGAAGTGGCTCCCGACGCCGGTAAGATCGAGATCAAGAACGCCGTCGAGGAGATCTTCGGCGTGAAGGTCGCTAAGGTCAACACCGTCAACTATGACGGCAAGGCCAAGCGTCTGGGCGCTGGCCGTCCCGGCCATCGCAAGAGCTGGAAAAAGGCTTATGTCCAGCTGACCTCTGATTCCAAGACCATCGAAATGTTCGAGGGTATGGTGTAAGAAAGGAAGGAGTGTTAGAAAATGTCTATTAAAACTTTTAAGCCGACCACCCCTTCCCGCAGACACATGACTGTCTCCGGCTTCGACGGCATCGACAAGCACGCCAAGCCCGAAGCCAGCCTGACTGAGGTTCTGAAGAAGAACGCTGGTCGCAACAGCTACGGCCGCATCACCGTCCGCCATCGCGGCGGCGGCGAGAAGCGCAAGTACCGTATCATCGACTTCAAGCGCGACAAGATGGACGCCGAGGCGACCGTCCTGCGCCTGGAGTACGATCCCAACCGCAGCGCAAACATCGCGCTGGTGCAGTATGAGGACGGCGAGAAGCGTTACATCATCGCCCCCGTTGGTCTGGCTGCCGGTGACAAGGTGATCTCCAGCGCGGCTGCCGACATCAAGCCCGGCAACTGCCTGCCCATCGCCAACATCCCCGTGGGTACCGTTATCCACAACATCGAGATGCATCCCGGCAAGGGCGCACAGCTGGTTCGCTCCGCTGGTGCCTATGCCCAGCTGATGGCTAAGGAGGGCGACAACGCCCAGATCCGTATGCCCTCCGGCGAGGTTCGCATCATCCGCACCAACTGCAAGGCCTGCATCGGTCAGGTCGGCAACCTGGAGCACGAGAACATCCAGATCGGTAAGGCCGGCCGTAAGCGTCACATGGGCTGGCGTCCCACCGTTCGCGGCAGCGTCATGAACCCCTGCGATCACCCCCACGGCGGCGGTGAGGGCAAGTCCCCCGTCGGTCGTCCCGGCCCTGTCACTCCTTGGGGCAAGCCGGCTCTGGGTTACAAGACCCGCAAGAAGAAGAACCCCACTGACAAGTTCATTGTCAAGCGTCGCAACGTGAAGTAAAGGAGGCAAGAGAATATGAGCAGATCTATCAAAAAAGGCCCGTATGTTGCCCCTGAGCTGCTGAAGCGGGTTGAAGAGATGAACGCCAAGGGCGAGAAGAACGTGCTGAAGACCTGGAGCCGCAGCTCCACCATCTTCCCCGCCTTCGTCGGCCACACCATCGCTGTCCACGACGGTCGCCGCCATGTGCCTGTCTACGTGCAGGAGGATATGGTCGGTCACAAGCTGGGTGAGTTCGCGCCCACCCGCACCTTCCGCGGCCACGCGAAATCTAAGTAAGGAGGTTGCAGAGAATTATGGAAGCTAAGGCTTATCTGAGATACGTCCGTATCTCCCCCCGTAAGGTCCAGATCGTCTGCGACCTGATCCGCGGCAAGGATGCCAAGACCGCTATGGCCATCCTGATGAACACCCCCAAGTCTGCCTCCGAGCCCCTGGTCAAGCTGCTCAAGAGCGCTTGCGCCAACGCGGAGAACAACTTCAGCATGGATCCCGACAAGCTGGTCGTGACCCAGGTGTTCGCCACCCCCGGCCCTATCCTGAAGCGCATGATGCCTCGCGCCCAGGGCCGCGCCTATCGCATCAACAAGAGAACCTCTCACGTGACGCTGGCCGTCGCCGAGAGAGACTAAGAAAGGGAGGAACAGTTAAATGGGTCAGAAAGTCAATCCCCATGGTATGCGCGTGGGCGTCATCAAGGACTGGGATTCCCGCTGGTATGCCAGTAATGAGAAGGTCGGCGACCTGCTGGTCGAGGACCACAAGATCCGTGTCTACCTGAAGAAGCTGCTGTTCGCTGCCGGCGTCTCCAAGATCGAGATCGAGCGCAGCAACGAGGTCGTCACCATCTACCTGCACGTGGCCCGTCCCGGCGTGGTCATCGGCAAGGGCGGTGAGCAGATCGAGCAGTACCGCAAGGACGTGGAGAAGCTGATCGGCAAGACCGTCAAGCTGAACATCGTCGAGGTCCGCAACCCCGATATGGACGCACAGCTGGTGGCTGAGAACATCGCCGCCCAGCTGGAGAAGCGTATCTCCCACCGCCGCGCCATGAAGAACGCCATGGGCCGCGCCATGCGCGCCGGCGCCAAGGGCATCAAGTGCAACTGCAGCGGCCGTCTGGGCGGCCGTGAGATCGCCGGCTCCGAGCACTATCACGAGGGTACCATCCCCCTGCAGACCCTGCGCGCCGACATCGACTACGGCTTCGCTGAGGCTGCTACCACCTTCGGCCGCATCGGCGTGAAGGTTTGGATCTACAAGGGCGAGATCCTGTCCCAGGCTCTGCGGACCACTCCGCGTACCCTGGACACCAGCAAGCCCTATCAGGAGCGTCGTGAGCGTCGCGGCAACCGCCGTGACGGCGACCGCCGTGGTGGCTTCCGCCGCGATGGTCAGAACGGCGGCTTCAACCGTGACCGTCAGAACGGCGGTTTCAACCGCGGTCCCCGTCCCGAGGGCGGCTTCCGCAAGCCCGCAGAAAAGAAAGAAGGAGGCGCACAGTAATGCTTCTGCCCAAGAGAGTTAAGTACCGCAGAGTACACCGTGGCCGCCTCACCGGCAAGGCCATGCGCGGCAATAAGGTGACCTACGG
>CAKTRJ010000052.1 GCA_934597345.1 uncultured Oscillospiraceae bacterium | reverse complement strand
TCTGTGGGCAAATATGTGGTCAAAGGGGTGCGGCGCAAAAAGGAATGCTTAGATTTGTGCTGTAAATACACCTGTTTGCGGCATATTTGGCAATATGCCGGGGGAATGATCCACAGAGATCTCGGGTGCGCTCAGTTGCGCTGGCAGAGTCAAAGATAAGGCGGCGCGGCTCCGAGGTGCAAATGATAACTTTCTGATAACAGTTCGGCTTTTCGGTAGCTTTGTTCCCTTGGTTACGGTATTGTTCGTTGCGAAAGGAGCTGATACCATGCCAAAGCGACGAGCAAACGGCGAGGGCAACATCCGAAAACGCAAGGATGGTCGTTGGGAGGGCCGGTACACAGTCGGTCACGATCCGGAAACCGGAAAGGCCATCATCAAAAATGTCCTCGGCAAAACACAGGCAGAAGTTAAGGAGAAACTCAAGAAAGCCATCGAGGAAAACATCGGCATCGACTATGGGCGGGCCAAGACCTACACCGTGGGAAGTTGGCTGGAGGTCTGGATGGAAAACTATGCCAGAGTAAAACTCAGACCATCCACCTTCAAAACCTCACAAGGCTTTCTGAAAAACCACATCAAGCCGCAGATCGGCGGCATCCCGCTGGCAGATCTGACCTCTCTGGATTTACAGCGGTTCTACAAGCACCTGCTGGACAGCGGGCGAGTAGACCGCGTCGAGGCCAAGAAAAAGCCGAAAGGGTTAGCACCGAAAACCGTGCGAAACATCCATCAGATGATCGGCTCGGCGTACAACCTCGCTATGGAACAGAAGTTGGTGAGCAAGAATCCAACGCAGGGCTGCGCCCTGCCGAAAGTCGAACACAAGGAAATGAAGACCCTGACCGCCGACCAGCTCAGCGCCTTCTTCCAGGAGGCCAGGGACAGCGGCGTGTACGAGCTCTACTACCTCGACCTCGCCACCGGACTTCGGCGCGGCGAACTGCTGGGATTGAAGTGGACGGACGTTGATCTCGACCGTGGTGTGCTGAAAATCCAGCGGGCCATTTCCCGGCAAAACGGCAAAGTGGTCGAAGCCCCGCTGAAAACGAAAAACGCCTACCGCACACTGCCCCTGTCGGCGGATGCGATAGACGTTCTGATGCAACAAAGAAGAAAAACGGGCAACAGCGAATGGGTATTCCCATCGCCCACCGGAGGCCCCATGTCACCGGACAGCGTGCTGCACATGCTCCAGCGGGTGCTGAAACGGGCGGGGCTGCCCCGCATCCGATTCCACGATCTCCGCCACACCTTCGCGACGATGGCCCTGCAGAACGGCGTGGACGTCAAGACCGTCAGCAATATGCTCGGCCACTACTCGGCGGGTTTCACGCTGGACACCTACGCCCATGTTACCACCGACGCCCAACTCAAAGCGGCGCAAACGATGGGCAATATCCTATCCCGTGCTGTCTAATGCGTTCCGCTACCCGCTCCCGTTGGGGTCAGCGTTTGGGTCAGGAAAAAGCAGCGTCCGAAAATGGCAACTTATAAAAAGCAAAAGTCCTCGAAATCAGACGATTTCGAGGACTTTTGGCACGCCGTGAGGGATTCGAACCCCCGGCCTTCTGGTCCGTAGCCAGACGCTCTATCCAGCTGAGCTAACGGCGCATATCTTTCCAGACGACTTGCTAATAATAGCACACATTTTTCCAAAATGCAAGAGGTATTTTTGCTTTTTTTGATTTTTTTCTGGTTGTCAATCGGCGGCGTTTGTGGTATCTTTAGTAGAAAGAGAAATGTATTTCATCTGCGGAGGGGAAAACTATGAACGCGAATTTTAAAACCTGTATGTTTGGCGGCTTTGACCGGGGGGATGTGGTCAACTACATCGAAAAAACCGCCAAGGAGACTCAGGAGAAGTTGGATGCGCTGGAAACGGAAAACGCCAAGCTGAAGGCTGATAATGAGCAGATCGAGCAGGCGCTGCGTACCCTGCATGCCCAGACAAAGCAGATGAAGCAGGAGGAGCAGGATCAGGAATCCTTGCAGCAGCGGCTGGACGAGGCCCAGGCCCGTGCCGCGGAGCTGGCGGTACGCTGCGAAGCACTGGAGGCGGAGAACGAGAGCCTGCGTGCCTCCGCCCGCGAGTGTGCTCACCTGAAGGAGCACATCGCGGACATCGAGATCAACGCCCACCGCCGGACAGAGGAGTTCCGGGCTGAGGCCATCGAAAAGCTCCGGGCCGTCATCGGGCAGCAGCGCACCTGGTGCCAGAAGCAGCGGGGCGCGTATGCCTTTATGAGCGAGACCATCCTCCAGGATATCCGCCGGGCCGAGGACGTACTGGAAAACGCCGACTACTCCGGCTTTGACCAGATGATGGCGGATCTGCAGCAGCTGGAGGATACCATTGATTGACAAGGGCCCTTGTCAATCAATGGTACGCTGCAATAAGCGGAAAGATCATAAAAGAGAGCTTCGCGGAATCCGCAAAGCTCTCTTTTTCTGTGATGTAAAATTCCTTTACAGCAGCATGATACCGGTATCTGCGCAGGCTTTTTCGGTATCCTTGTCCCACAGGCTGGCCTGCACCTCGCCAATGTGGCAGGTACCGATCATGATCATGCACAGGCGGGACTGGCCGATGCCGCCGCCGATGGTCAGGGGCAGTTCGCCATTCAGCAGCATCTTGTGGAAGGGCAGCTCGCGGCGGTCATTGCAGCCGCGGACGTTCAGCTGATAGTCCATGGCGGCTTCATCCACGCGGATACCCATGGAGGAGATCTCAAAGGAGCTGTCCAGCACCGGATTGTACAGCAGAATGTCGCCGTTCAGGGACCAGTCGTCATAGTCGGGGGCGCGGCCGTCATGGGGCTTACCGGAACGCTTCAGATTATCACCGATCTGCATCAGGAACACGGTGTGATGCTCACGGCAGATGGCATACTCACGCTCCTTGGGCGTCAGCTCGGGCCAGCGGTCCTCCAGCTCCTGGGTGGTGACAAAATAGACCTCACGATCCAGCTTGGTGTGCAGGCTGGGGAAGGCGATCTGCAAAGCGTCATTGGTTTCCACCACAGCGCCCACAATGGCGCGGACAGTCTGCTTCAGGAAATCAACATTGCGATCCTCGCGGGAAATGACCTTTTCCCAGTCCCACTGATCCACATAAACGGAATGGAGGTTGTCTACCTCCTCGTCGCGGCGGATGGCGTTCATATCGGTGAACAGGCCCTTGCCCACGTTGAACTCATAGCGCTTCAGCGCCAGACGCTTCCACTTGGCCAGGGAGTGTACCACCTGACCGTTAGCGCCCACATCGGGGATATCAAAGGAAACAGGGCGCTCCACGCCGTTCAGGTTATCATTCAAACCGGAATCCTCACGGACAAACAGGGGAGCGGAGACCCGGCGCAGATTCAGCGCCTGCCCCAGATTGACCTGAAAGTTACTCTTGATGAACTCGATGGCGCGCTGCATCTCATAGACGGACAGCGGCGTCTTGTAACCGGCGGGAATGAAAACCTTACTCATGCCTAAGCACCTCTTTCAAACAAATATACACTCTATTATAATAAAGTGCATGGAAATTGGCAAGAGAAAAAATCCCTAAATCTGGCATAAAAAATCGCCGCATCCTTGTGGATGCGGCGATTTTGGGAAGAAATCTTACTTATAGGACTCAATCATGGCCTTAAAAGCGGGCAGGCTGCGGCGGATCATGTCGTTGGACACGCAGTAGCTCAGGCGGAAGAAGCCGGGGCAGCCGAAGCCGTCAGCGGGGACCACCAGCAGGTTGTGGCCCAGCTTGGCCTTCTCGGAGAAGGCGTTGGCGTCGCCGTTGGGAGCCTTGACGAACAGATAGAAGGCGCCGTCGGGCTTGGCGCACTCATAGCCCATCTCGGTCAGGCTGTTGTACAGCAGGTTGCGGTTCTCATCATAAGCCACCAGGTCAGGGCGCTCCTCGGCGCAGTACTCGATGACCTTCTGCATCAGCGTGGGGGGGCAGACATGGCCCATGATGCGGGCAGCGCCGGAGATGGCGGCGTACACGTCATGGCTGTCGTCAGCGAAGCCGGGGACGTAGACGTAACCGATACGCTCGCCGGGCAGGGACAGGGACTTGGAGTAGGAATAGCACACGATGGTGTTCTTGTACAGGCAGGGGATAAAGGGGACCTTCACGCCGCCGTACACCAGCTCACGGTAAGGCTCATCAGCGATGATGTAGATGGGATGGCCATACTCAGCGCTTTTGCACTCCAGCAGGGCGGCCAGGCCCTTCAGGGTCTCCTCGGTGTACACGACGCCGGAGGGGTTGTTGGGGGAGTTGACGATGATGGCCTGGGTGTGCTTGGTGATGCGCTTTTCCACCTCGTCCAGATGGATCTGGAAGGCTTTGGTGTCGGCGGGAACGACCACCAGCTTGCCGCCGTTGGCGTTGACGAAGGGACGATACTCAGGGAAGAAGGGGGCGATGGCCATGATCTCGGTGTCAGCGTCCACGATCAGCGCCTTGATGATGGAGATCAGGGCGGGAGCGGCGCCGCAGGTGAAGAACAGCTCGCTGGCCTTTACATCCAGACCGAAACGGGCAGCCAGATCCTTGGCGACAGCGGCGCGGGCCTCTTCAAAGCCGGGAGCCATGGAGTAGCCGTGCAGCTTGATGGAATCGGTTTCGTCCACGATCTTCTTGATGGACTCATTGACCTTCTTGGGGGCGGGGATGCTGGGATTGCCCAGAGAATAGTCGTACACATTCTCGGGGCCGACGACCTTGGCCTGCTCCAGACCATAGGCGAACAGCTGACGAATAACAGAGGGGGCGGTACCCAGAGTGTAGTATTCCTGATTGACCATGATAACAGCTCCTATTCTTCTTTTCCTTATTTATATTGCGCATGCGGCTCAAACGCATGCATGACCAACTATTACTATACGAGTGTTTTCACTGATTGTCAAGCATTTATCAAAGAAAACGGATTTTTAGAGAAAAATTTATGCAAACGAAACAACCGTGACCTCAGTTCAGCTCCATCCGCTGAGCCAGCACGCTGCCGGCGGCGATGGAAGCCAGCTTGGACTCGGCACTGTCGGCACGGGACACCAGCACGATAGGCACCTTGGCGCCCAAGATGATACCGGCGTTCTTGGCGTTGCCGAACAGGGAAGCGGCCTTGCCGATGCCGTTGCCCACCTCATAGTTGGGCACCAGCAGAATGTCGGCGTCGCCTGCGCCGGGCGCGGTGTAGTGCTTGTGGTGGCAGGCCTCCTTGCTGACGGCCAGGTCCAGAGCCACGGGGCCGCACACGTTCATGTTGTACTTGCTCCAGCGCTCGGTCATGTGGGCCAGGGCGTCGGCGTCCACGGTGGACTGGATCTTGGGATTGACGACTTCCGCACCGCAAATGCAGGCGGCGTTGATGCTCTCATAGCCCAGGGCGTGCAGCACCATGGCGGCATTCTCCAGGATCTCGGCCTTCTTGTCCAGATCGGGGAAGGTGTTGACGCCGCCGTCGGTGAGGATCACCATCTTGCCGTAGGCGGGGATCTCATAGAGCATGCAGTGGGTGGTGAGATGGCTGGTACGCAGGCCGCACTCCTTGTTGAACACGGCGCGCATCAGATCGGCAGTGCCCAGGATGCCCTTCATCAGGAAATTGGCCTTGCCCTCGGCGCACAGGGCCACGGCCTTGGCGGCGCAGTCGGTGTCGCTGTCACCGGTGACGATCTCATAATCGGCGGGGTTCTCACCCAGACCGGACAGCATGTCCTTGATCTCGTCCACATGGCCCACCAGAATGGGAGTGGCGATGCCCTCCTTGCGGGCCTCTACCACGGCCTCGATGACGGGCTGGTCGTGAGCGGCGGCCACGGCGATAACACCGGTCTTACCGCCCTTGGCGGCTTCCAAGATGCCATTGATCGTATTGATCATGTACGTTTCCTCCTGAATTTCTGTGATGTGATCAGAAAATTATGGCTACATTTCACATTATACATCCTCATTCCACCAGCGTCAACGATAAACCGAAGGATTCAATGAAATATTATGTAAAACGGCGTTGCAATTGCCGTTGCAACGCCGTCAACGCCGTTGCAAGAAGAAAATAGTTGAAGAAAAGGGGAGAGTATGCTATGATAATAAATTACGGAATACCTTATAGAAATGAGTAACCATATGAAAACACATGACTTTTATTTCGACCTGCCCCAGGAGCTGATCGCCCAGACGCCTATCGAGCGGCGGGACGCTTCCCGCCTGCTGGTGCTGGATAAGACAACCGGCGCGTGGGAGCACCGGCACTTTTTCGATCTGCCGGAGTATCTTCACCCTGGCGACTGTCTGATCCTCAACGATTCCCGTGTGCTGCCGGCCCGTCTGCTAGGCCAGCGTATGCCGGGCGGCGGCGCGTGCGAGGTGCTGCTGCTGATCGACCGGGGCGACAAGACGTGGGAATGTCTGGTGCGGCCCGGCAAGAAGATGCGCAAGGGCGCAAAGCTCTCCTTCGGTGACGGTCAGCTGACCGCCGAGGTCGCAGAGGAGCTGCCCGGCGGCAACCGCCTGGTGCACTTCGATTACGAGGGCATCTTTCTGGAGGTGCTGGATCGCCTGGGAAAAATGCCCCTGCCGCCTTATATCAAAGAGGAACTGCAGGATCGTGAGCGCTATCAGACCGTGTACTCCAAGGTGGTGGGCAGCGCCGCCGCGCCTACGGCGGGCCTGCATTTCACTAAGGAGCTGCTGGAAAAGGTACAGGCCATGGGCGTGGGCATCGGCTATGTGACGCTGCATGTGGGCCTTGGTACCTTCCGCCCGGTGAAGGAGGATGAGATCACCGAACATGAGATGCACAGCGAGTACTGTATCATCCCCCAGGAGACGGCTGACCTCATCAACCGCACCCGTGCCAACGGCGGCCGCGTCATCTGCGTGGGCACCACCTCCTGCCGCACGGTGGAATCATGGGCGAGGGAGGACGGCACCATGAAGGCCAGCGCCGGATGGACGAATATCTTCATCTATCCCGGCTACCGCTTCAAGGCCACGGATGCCTTGATCACCAACTTCCACCTGCCGGAATCCACCCTGATCATGCTGGTTTCAGCGCTGGCGGGCCGCGAGCATATCCTGGCGGCGTATCAGGAGGCGGTAAAGGAGAAGTACCGTTTCTTCTCCTTCGGCGACGCCATGTTCATTCACTGATTTAGGAGAGCGATGTATGTTCAAAGTCATTAAAAAACAGGGCCGCGCCCGGCGGGGACAGTTCCAGTGTGCCCACGGCGGCGTGGTACAGACGCCGGTGTTCATGAACGTGGGCACCCAGGCCGCCATCAAGGGCGGCATCGACGCTTTCGACCTGCGGGATCAGCTGGGCTGCCAGATCGAGCTGAGCAACACCTACCACCTGCACCTCCGCCCCGGCGACGAGACGGTGAAGGCGCTGGGCGGCCTCCACAAGTTTATGGGTTGGGATGGCCCCATCCTGACGGACAGCGGCGGCTTTCAAGTGTTTTCCCTTGCCAGCCTGCGGAAGATCAAGGAGGAGGGTGTGACCTTCGCCTCCCACCTGGACGGCCACCGCATCTTCATGGGGCCGGAGGAAAGCATGCGCATCCAGTCCAATCTGGGCAGCGATATCGCCATGGCCTTTGACGAGTGTGTGGAGAATCCCGCCCCCTACGACTACGCGAAAGCCTCCTGTGAGCGGACGCTGCGGTGGCTGGAGCGGTGCAAGGCGGAGCATGACCGCCTCAACGGCCTACCGGACACGGTGAACCCGAAACAGATGTTGTTCGGCATCAACCAGGGCGCTACCTATGCCGACCTGCGCATCTGGCACATGCAGCAGATCGCCAGGATCGACTGCGACGGCTTTGCCATCGGCGGATTGGCGGTGGGTGAGCCTACCGAGGTGATGTATGAGATCATTGACGCGGTGGAGCCCTATATGCCAGCGGACAAGCCCCGGTATCTGATGGGCGTGGGCACCCCCAGCAATATCATCGAGGGCGTGGCCCGGGGCGTGGACTTCTTCGACTGCGTCATGCCCGCCCGCAACGCCCGTCACGGTAAGCTCTTCACCTGGCAGGGCGCCATGAATATCAAAAACGCCAAGTATAAGTTGGATGACGGGCCTATCGATTCCCGGTGTGACTGTCCGGTGTGCCGCAAGTTCAGCCGCGCCTATCTCCGCCATCTGTTCACGGCCCAGGAGATGCTGGGCATGCGCCTGGCGGTGATGCACAACCTGTACTTCTATAATAAGCTGACCGAGCGTATCCGCACGGCTTTAGATGCAGATGAATTTGATGCCTTCCGGGCTGAGTACAGCCGCAAGCTGGCGGAAAAAGTGTAAAAAATCTTGGGAAGTGTTGCCAAAACCCTTGCCAAACGGACAAGTCTTTTGTATAATAAATAAGATATTTTTGAAAAGGAGTATCCCCTATGTTTGATCTGATTACAACGGCCTATGCCGAATCCGGCACCTCCACCACGGCTGGCGGCGGTATGTCCTCCATCCTGATGATCGTCGTTATGCTGGCGATCTTCTACTTCCTGCTGATCCGTCCTGAGAACAAGCGGAAAAAGCAGGCTGAGGAGATGCGCAGCTCCCTGAAGAAGGGTGATTGGCTGACCACCATCGGCGGCGTATATGGCCGTGTTGTTTCCATCACCGACCGTACCGTGGTCATCGAGACCAGCGAGGATCGCGTCCGCATCGAGTTCCTGAAGTCCGCAATCGGCCAGGTGGGCACGCTGGATGAGCAGGCAGCTGCTATGCAGCGCGGCGGCAAGAAGGCTAAGAAGGAAGAAGCTCCCGCCGAGGTGGAAGCGCCCAAGGACGAGGCTCCTGCCGAAGCGCCTGCCGCCGAGGAAAAGACCGAGGAGTAAGTTATCCCCAACCGTAAAAATGCAGCTCTCATCAGAGGGCTGCATTTTTTTGCCATCTTCCTGCATACAGTGTCAACAGAACGGGAGGGGAGCGTATGACATTGGGAAAGCTGTTGGGAAAACGTACCTGGATCGGTTTGGGAACGGCTCTGGCATTGCTGCTGCTGGGCATCATGCTGGGGGCACTGCTGATCGTAAAGGGAACGCTGCCGCCGGACATGATGACGGCATGGGTATGCGGCTGCTGTGGGCTGGCGGTGCTGCTGGGCGGGTGCGTGGCAGGGAAGGGGAGCGGTGAACCGCTGCTGCCACTGATGGTGGCGCTGCTGCTGTACGGGCTGCTGTGGGGTGCGGCGCTGGCCACATCGGAGCCAATCGACTTTGCTGAGAATGGCCTATGGATCACCGGCTGCGTATGGGGCGGCGGAGTGCTGGCTTGCGTGCTGTGCAGGGGGAAGAAGCGGAAGAAACGGGCAAAGTATCCGGCCAAGACGACAGTGAAGCGGCGGAAGCACGCGGTGACATAATGTGGTCAATGGTAAAAATCACGAAATTCTTCTCTTCGCAGATATTTTTGCGAAAAACAACAAGAAATGTACTTGATACAGGTAAATAAGCTTGATTTTCAATATATGGTGCTGGATTTGCAATGTCGCACCACATATGGCCGCGATGAGCCTGTTTTGTACCACAGTATACATAGTTTACATAATGTTGTTTACATAACGTTTTAACATAAGTGACAAAAATGAAAGAAATCACGGAAAGTTCTTGCGAATCGCAGGGATTTGCCCTATAGTATTTATGGTAACCAAAGGCTTCTATTTGCCCTGCTTGTCTCATAGACTGGAGCGAGGTGAGTGGACAGCCATGAAAATGCGAAAGGTCTTACATGGAGCACAGGCGTCTCGACCGCATTTCCTGCGTTTGCTGACGCTGTGTGCCTTTTTTGCGGCCGGGATCATTGCCGGGCAGCTCATAGGCCCGCCCCTTCTCAAGGATGGCGGCAGTGAGTTGACGGAATACTTGCAGAGCTATGCCGGGGTCGCGTCTGAGCTTACTGCCGAACCGCTGTCCTTGCTGCGAGTGCTTGCCGCGTATTTCCGGGTGCCGCTTTTATTGCTGCTGCTGGGCTTCTGCACCTTTGGTGCGGTCATGATCCCCGTGGTATGCGCGGTACAGGGCTTTTTGCTGTCCTTTGCCGTCAGCTGCTTTGCGGCGGCGTTCGGCAGCAGCGGCCTTATGCTGACGCTGGCGGCCTTCGGTGTGCGTGCTGCCATACTGCTGCCCTGCGTCCTGCTGATCGCCCAGTGGGCTTTTGACCGGACGGTTTGCCGCCTGCAAGGAGAGAAGGCGGCGCCGGGCGGAGGGCGAAGACGTCTTTTTGTGTGTTTTGTATTGCTGCTGGCTGGCACAGTGCTGGAGCTGGCCGTCGTGCCGAGGCTGATCGCCCTGGCGCTGGGCAGCGGATCTTGAGAGATAGGAGTCCTGCAAACAAAAGTCAATAGCTGAAATGAGAAAAGTCCCGTAAAATTTGCGAGACTGAAAGAGGGTATAA
>CAKTRJ010000051.1 GCA_934597345.1 uncultured Oscillospiraceae bacterium | reverse complement strand
TTCCCCCTGTGGCTGACCCCTGTCCAGGTCAACGTGCTGCCTGTCACCGACCGCGCCCACGAATACGCCAAGGGCCTGACCCAGAAGCTGGTGGACGCGGGCATCCGCGCCGAGGACGACTGCCGCAGCGAGAAGCTGGGCTACAAGATCCGGGAAGCCCAGATGCAGAAGATCCCCTACATGCTGGTGGTGGGCGACCGCGACATGGAGAACGGCACCGTTTCCGTCCGTACCCGCAAGGGCGAGGATCTGGGCGCCATGACGCTGGCCGACTTCAGCGCCAAGCTGCACGAGATCGTGGACAGCAAGTCCCGCGACTGAGCGCCGCGACACCTTATATAATAATACAGTTTTCTGCATAATCATACAGTCCTCCCGACCGGTATCCCACCGACCGGGAGGGCTTTTTTGTCCGGAAAAGGGGAGAGGGGCGGACACTTCCGGCGTCCGCCGGGGCAAAAACCCCGCGCAGGCGGGGGGATAAAAAAGAATTTCCTTCCTCAAGTGAAAATCACCCTTTGGAGGGAAAACCAAAAATGCAGCGAAAAAGTTGAGAAAGCAGGGGAATTTTTGTTCAAAATCACAAGAAAAACCGGGATATGTGCGCATTATAAAAACAAATGTCGATTGATTGGCCGTGAGACATGGCCTTGTTCGTATTGACAAGATGTGAATCTATCTGGTAAAATTACAGTACCCCATAGCACCATTTTGCAAAAAAATGAAAAAAACAGGAGGTAAGTATGAAGAAGTTTTTGACCCTGCTGCTTGCTCTGGCCATGGTTCTGACCCTGGTGGCCTGCGGCGGCGACGGCAGCAATGCCGGCAACAATGACGGCAACAATGACGGCGAGACCGCCAAGTACAAGATCGGTATCGTGACCGGCTCCGTTTCTCAGTCCGAGGACGACCGCCGCGGCGCCGAGGCTTTCCAGGCTGAGTATGGCGAGGATATGGTCACTCTGGCCATCTATCCCGACAACTTCACCGAAGAGCTGGAGACCACCATCCAGAACATCGTGAACCTGTCCTCTGATCCCGAGATGAAGGCCATCATCGTGAACCAGGCTGTGCCCGGCACCACTGAGGCTTTCCGTAAGATCAAAGAGACCCGCCCCGACATCATCTGCATCGCTGGTGAGTCCCACGAGGACCTGCCCGAGATCGGCTCCGCCGCTGACCTGGTCTGCAACAACGACTTCGTCTCCCGCGGCTACCTGATCATCCGCACCGCTCACGAGCTGGGCTGCGATACCTTCGTGCACATCTCCTTCCCCCGTCACATGGCCTATGAGACCATGAGCCGCCGTGTGGCCATCATGCAGGCCGCCTGCGAGGAGTTCGGTATGAAGTTCGTCCTGGAGACCGCTCCCGACCCCACCTCTGACGTTGGCGTGTCCGGCGCTCAGGCTTACATCCTGGAGAAGGTGCCCGAGTGGGTCGGCAAGTACGGCCAGAACGCTGCCTACTTCTGCACCAACGACGCGCACACCGAGCCCCTGCTGAAGCAGCTGCTGGAGTACGGCGGTTACTTCATCGAGGCTGACCTGCCCTCTCCCCTGATGGGCTATCCCGGCGCTCTGGGTCTGGACCTGACCGAGGAAGCCGGTGATTTCGAGAAGATCCTGGCCAAGGTCGAGTCTGCCATCAATGAGAAGGGCGGCGCCGGCCGCTTCGGCACCTGGGCTTACTCCTATGGCTACACCCTGTCCGCCGGCCTGGCCCAGCATGCCAAGAACGTCATCGACGGCACTGCTGAGATCTGCGACATGGACGATGTTGCTTCCGCTCTGCAGAAGTATTCTCCCAAGGCTGAGTGGAACGGCGCTGGCTACACCAACGCTACCACCGGCGTCAAGTCCGAGAACGTGTTCCTGATCTATCAGGATACTTACATCATGGGCGATCCCGGCAAGTTCATGGGCAACGCTGAGGTGGAGATCCCCGAGAAGTATTTCACCATCAGCTGACATCGCTTTTGTAAAGCACAACGTATAGGACAGGGGGGAGGGATTCCTCCCCCCTGTTTACTTTTAGGTAGGGTATATTATGGAAAATAAGAATGCTCCCCTGTTGGAGATGCGCAACATCCAGAAGGACTTCTTCGGAAACCAGGTGTTGACGGACATCAACTTCACGCTGAAAGAGGGCGAGGTGCTGGGTCTGGTCGGTGAAAACGGCGCCGGAAAGAGCACCCTGATGAAGATCCTGTTCGGCATGGACGTGATCCGCGAGACCGGCGGTTATAAAGGCGACGTCCTTATCAACGGCGAGAAGATGACCTTCAATACGCCGTTTGACGCACTGAAGGCCGGTATCGGCATGGTGCACCAGGAATTTTCCCTGATCCCGGGCTTTACCGCCACGGAAAACATTCTGCTCAACCGCGAGCCGAAAAAGAAAAACGTCATCTCAGAAGTGTTCGGCGATAGAATGGACACTCTCAACTATAAGGAAATGGATGTGCGCGCCAAGAGCGCCATCGAAAAAATGGGCGTGGAGATCGACCAGAAGATGGTCATCAGCAGCATGCCCGTGGGCCACAAGCAGTTTACCGAGATCGCCCGCGAGCTCAGTAAGGAAAACCTGAAGCTGCTGATCCTGGACGAGCCCACCGCCGTGCTGACGGAGAAGGAGGCCGACGCGCTGCTGGACTCCATCCGCGGCATGTCCGCCCGCGGCATCGCGGTCATCTTCATCACCCACCGTCTCCATGAGATCCTGTCCGTCTGCGACAAGGTGGTCATCATGCGCGACGGCTATGTGGTCAAGGATACCCCCGCCAAGGAAACGGATGTGTCCGACATCACCAGGTGGATGGTGGGCCGCAATGTGGAAAGCAACGCCGCGGCCCAGGACATCAGGATCGATCCCGACGCCAAGGCCATCATGTCCATCCGCAAGCTGTGGGTGGATATGCCCGGCGAGATCGTCCGCAACGTGAACCTGGACATCAAGGAGGGCGAGATCCTGGGCATCGGCGGTCTGGCCGGCCAGGGCAAGCTGGGCATCCCCAACGGTATCATGGGCCTGTATGAGGCCGGCGGCACCGTGGAGTTCGACGGCAAGCCCATCGACCTGAACAGCCCCCGCAAATGTCTGGACGCCTCACTGGCCTTCGTGTCGGAGGACCGCCGCGGCGTGGGCCTTCTGCTGGACGAGTCTCTGGAGTGGAACGTGGCTTTCCCCGCCATGCAGATCCATGACAAGTTCCTGAAGAAGCGCCTGTTCTTCACCTGGCGCGACGAAAAGGCCATCCATGAGGTCACCCAGAAGTACATCGACGAATTGCAGATCAAGTGCACCAGCTCCCTGCAGAAGGCGAGAGAGCTGTCCGGCGGCAACCAGCAGAAGATCTGCCTGGCCAAGGCTTTCGCGCTGGAGCCCCGCTTCCTGTTTGTCTCCGAGCCTACCCGCGGCATCGACGTCGGCGCAAAGGCGCTGGTGCTGGAAGCGCTGAAAAAATTCAACCGCGAGAGCGGCATCACCGTGGTGATGATCTCCTCCGAGCTGGAGGAGCTGCGCATGACCTGTGACCGGATCGCCATCGTCTCCGGCGGCAAGATCGCCGGTATCCTGCCGGCTGACCACAGTGCCGAGGAATTCGGTATGCTGATGGTCAGTCAGGTGAAGTAAGGAGGACAAGATGGGCAAAAATGTAACGACAAGTCTTGGCAACAAGACGAAATTTGCACAATTGGTGGACAGCTTCGGCCTGCCCCGCCTGATCATTACGGGCTTTTTGCTGCTGCTGTTCATCGCGGCGCCTATCGTGGGCGCGGACTTTACCACCCAGCTGACCAACACCATCACACGCTTCAGCTGGAACGCCGTGCTGGTGCTGGCCATGGTCCCCATGATCCACTCCGGCTGCGGCCTGAACTTCGGGTTGCCGCTGGGCATCATTTCCGGCCTGCTGGGCGCCACGCTGTCCATTGAGCTGGGCTTCACCGGTTTTGCCAGCTTTATCATGGCCATCCTGATCTCCACCCCCTTCGCGCTGCTGTTCGGCGGCGGCTACGGCTGGCTGCTGAACAAGATCAAGGGCGGCGAGATGATGGTCGCCACCTATGTGGGCTTCTCCTCAGTGTCCTTCATGTGTATGATGTGGCTGCTGCTGCCGTATCACAGCCCTACCATGGTCTGGGGCTTCGCCGGCACCGGCCTGCGTACCGTCGTCTCCCTGGAGGGCTTCTATGACAAGGCGCTGGCCAACTTCCTGATGATCGACCTGAACGAGGCTCTGGGTATCAATCTGGTGATCCCCACCGGCAGCCTGCTGTTCTTCGCGCTGCTGGCCTTCCTGATGTGGGCGTTCCTGCACACCAAGACCGGTACCGCCATGACCGCTGTGGGCTCCAACCCCGCTTTCGCCAAGGCCGCCGGTATCAACGTGGATAAGATCCGCCTGATCTCCGTGGTCATGTCCACCTGGCTGGGCGCCGTGGGTATCCTGGTGTATGAGCAGGGCTTCGGCTTCATCCAGCTGTACATGGGTCCCTTCTGGATGGCAATGCCCGCCGTGGCCGCCATTCTGATCGGCGGCGCCTCGGTGAACAAGGCGTCCATCGCCAACGTGATCATCGGCACGTTCCTCTATCAGGGCATCGTCACCATGACCCCCACGGTCATGAACTCTGCCTTCCATATGGATATGTCCGAGGTCATCCGTATCGTTGTCTCCAACGGTATGATCCTGTACGCTCTGACCAGAAAGACTGAAAGGGGGCGCTGAGCATGAAAGGAAAACGGAAGAATTTCAGCCCTGTGGGCATTGTCCGCGACAACTCGGTGCCTGTGCTGTTCATCATCATCTGCCTGATTATGATCCCGCTGTCCGGCTTCTCGCCCAGCTATGTGCTCAATGAGGTCATGACCCGTCTGGGCCGTAACTCCTTCATGATCCTGAGTCTGCTGATCCCCATCATGGCCGGTATGGGTCTGAACTTCGGTATGACCCTGGGCGCCATGGCCGGTGAGATCGGCCTGATCCTGGTGGCCGACTGGCAGATCTGGGGCATCCCCGGCCTGATCCTGGCGGCGATCATCTCCATTCCCATCTCCGTGCTGCTGGGCCTGATGTGCGGCAAGATCCTGAACCGGGCCAAGGGCCGTGAGATGATCACCAGCTACTTCATCGCCTTCTTTATGGGCGGTGTGTATCAGTTGGTGGTGCTGTACATGATGGGCCCCATTATCCCCATCGCCCATAACTCTCTGAAGCTGCCCCGCGGCTACGGTATCCGCAATACCGTCAGCCTGCTGCCCATGCGCCAGAGCATTGATAACGCCCTGGCCGTCTATGTGGGCGGCGTGAAGATTCCTGTGCTGACCCTGATCATCATCGCGCTGGCCTGCCTGTTCATCCTGTGGTTCCGCAGGACCAAGCTGGGTCAGGACATGCGTGCCGTGGGCCAGGATATGGAAGTGGCCCGCGATGCCGGTATCAATGTGGAGCGCACCCGTATCATTTCCATCATCATGTCCACCGTGTTCGCCGGTTTCGGCATGATCATTTATCTGCAGAACATGGGTAACTTCCCCACCTATACCGCCCATACCAACGTGGGTATGTTCTGCATCGCGGCGCTGCTGGTGGGCGGCGCGTCCGTGGAAAAGGCGTCCATCGGCAATGTGTTCCTGGGCGTTATTCTGTTCCATACTATGTTCGTGGTGGCGCCCTTTGCCGGTACCAAGATCACCGGCGATTCCATGATCGGCGAGTATTTCCGCGTGTTCATCTCCTACGCCGTTATCACGGTCGCACTGGTCATGTACGAGGCCAAGAAGCGCAAGTCCCAGAGCATGCTGGGCCAGATGCTGGCTCAGGCCCAGCTGGAAGAGGAGGGTAAGACGGAATGAAAGCACGCAAATGGATCATCCGGATCGCCGCCGTCGTAGTGTTGATCGTGCTCGGCGTGATCATGAGCATCATCGGCCGCGGCCATACCATCTATCTGGACAACAAAACGCTGGAATACGAGGGTCAGACCTATAAGGCCCCCTATAAGGTGACGGTCACCGTGGACGGCGAACAGCTGACCAAGCTGTACGACAAGGAGCGCGGCTCCACCACCTGCCTGGGCCAGACCTTTACCGCGACGCTGGAGATCATGGAGACCAAGAACGGCGCGGAAGAGGTGCAGACCTACAAGATCCCCATCCCCAAGAATATGGATGGCGTGATCATCAACATTCCCGGTTATCTGGCCGGACTGCCGGAGGAGGCATATCTCACCGAGTTTGTCCCGGTCGCGACTGAGGAGCCTGATGACAGCGAGACGCCCAGCGGCGACGACAGCCTGCTGACCGGCGACGACGCGACGCTCCCCGATATGTAATAACGATCTGATACAGCCCATGCGGTCGCAGCATGGGCTGTATCGGCCATTGTAGTAAATGGAGGTAAATACTATGGCAGTTTTATCCGGACTGAAGCCTGAAAAGGTATTTGAGTATTTTGAAAAGCTGTGCTCTGTGCCTCACGGCAGCGGCAACACCAAGATCATCAGCGATATGTGCGTGGGCTTTGCCAAGGAGCTGGGCCTGCGGTGCCGTCAGGAGCCCTGCAACAACGTCATCATCTGGAAGGATGCCTCCGCGGGCTATGAGAATGCCGCGCCTATCATTTTACAGGGCCACATCGACATGGTCTGCGCCAAGACTGACGACTGCACCAAGGACATGGCTGTGGAGGGCCTTGATCTGGTCACTGACGGCGAGTGGGTCTGGGCTGACAAGACCTCTCTGGGCGGCGATAACGGTATCGCCGTGGCCATGATCCTGGCCATTCTGGCGGACGATACGCTGGCTCATCCTCCCATTGAAGCGGTGTTCACCGTGGACGAGGAGGTAGGCATGGATGGCGCTTTCGCCCTGGACTGCTCTGACCTGAAGGGCAGAAAGCTGCTGAATCTGGACTCTGAGCTTGAGGGTGTGTTTACCGTCTCCTGCGCCGGCGGTATGCGGGCTGACTGCCACCTGCCCGGCGCCATGGAGCCGGTGAGTGGCATGAGCGGCTATGCCGTCACGCTGTCCGGACTGCAGGGCGGCCACTCCGGCGCGGATATCCATCTGGGCCGGGCCAGCGCCAACCAGCAGATGGGCCGGGTGCTGTACAGTGCCATGGAGCGCTTCCCCGGTCTGCGGCTGGCGGCGGTGTCCGGCGGCCAGTTCGACAACGTGATCTGCTCCCGCTGCGACGCGGTAGTGGCCATCCCCGCTGGGAAGGAGGCGGCGTTTGAGGCGTTCATCGCGGAATTCGACGCCGTCCTGAAGAACGAGTACACCGGCTGCGACGACGGCATTACCCTGGCTTGCGCCAGGACCGACGTGACCGCCGCCATCAGCGAGGTCACCACCAACATCATACTGCACACGCTGCTGGCGCTGCCCCAGGGCGTGCAGGCTATGAGCGTGGACTTCCCCGGCCTGACCCAGACCTCCCTGAACATGGGCGTGCTGAAGCTGGAGAAAGACGGCCTGCACATCACCTTCTCCATCCGCTCCAGCATCGCCTCCCAGAAGGAGATGCTGGCCCAGCGCGTCCACGCCATCGTGGAGTTCGCCGGCGGCACCGTCACCGAGCGGGGCAAGTACCCCGGCTGGCAGTACGAGCGCAACTCCGCTTTCCGGGATATGGTGCTGGAGGCCTATCACGACCTGACCGGCAAGGAGGGCGTGGTGGAGGCTACTCACGGCGGCCTGGAATGCGGTCTGCTGATCGAGAAGATCCCCGGTCTGGACGCCATCTCCATAGGCCCCGAGCTGCACGATGTGCACTCTGTCCGTGAGCGGCTCAGCGTTCCCTCCACCGAGCGGATGTATGAGCTGCTGTGCGAGGCCCTCAAGCGCAGCAAATAAGTGATATCCAACGGCATATGGGCGGCATCCCTGCAAGAAATTGCAGGGATGCCGCCTTTTTGCTGCAAATATGCAGGAATTCTATCATAGTAAAGGGCGGTTCGCCAGAGTAAAAATATGAATATGCAGCGTGGAAATGCATAAAAGACGGCGCGGAGAGGGGGAAAAACAAGGCAAAACATGAATGCGACGGTATGCCATAAAGAAAACGTAAAAATAAAAAATGAATTTCTTGCCGTTTTGACTTGCAAAAAAGAGAAGATGGGAGTATAATACGTCCGTTGAATCCAATTTGGCCGCGGCACGCGGCACAATAAAGTGAGGAGAGTATACCATGAAAAAGTTTTTTGCATTGATCCTGGCGCTGATCATGGCCCTGAGCCTGGTGGCCTGCGGCGGCGGCAGCGATAACGGCAGCAGCGACGCCGTTGTCGAGCACACCGACACCACCACCGTGGCCGTGGGCGCGGTGATCCTGGCCCGCGACGACGTGTCCGAGCAGGATATCTACAACTTTGTGGCCGACATTTTTGACAATGCCGAGTCTCTGGTCAGCAGCCATGCCAAGTACGCTGAGCTGAGCCTGGAGTACGGCGCTTCCATCACCTCCGTGCCTTATCATCCCGGCGCTGCCAAGTACTTCGCCGAGAAGGGCTTTGAGGTCGCTTCCGTGAAGGAAGGCGCTGGCGCCACCGATTCCCGCAACCTGCGCTTCGTCACCGGCGGCGAGTCCGGCACCTACTACGCCTTCGGCTCCGTGATCGCGCAGCACGCCTCCAACAACGCCGGCGTCAGCGTCGTGGGTCTGGTGGGCAACGGCTCTCAGGCCAACATTCAGGAGCTGGCTGACGGCACCGCCGACCTGGCCTTCTGCCAGTCCGACGTTATGGCTTACGCCTACAACGGCACCAACCTGTTCGACGCCAAGGTCGAGGGCTTCTCCACCGTGGCCGCCCTGTACATGGAGCAGGTGCAGATCGTTACCACCAACCCCGATATCAAGACTGTGGAGGATCTGAAGGGTAAGGCTGTGTCCATCGGCGCTCCCGGCTCCGGCGTGTACTTCAATGCCATCGATGTGCTGGGCGCTTACGGCCTGACCGAGAGCGACATCAAGCCCACCTATCAGTCCTTCGGTGACAGCGCCGACGCCCTGAAGAACGGCCAGATCGACGCCGCCTTCATCGTGGCCGGTGCGCCTACCACCGCTGTGACCGACCTGGCCACCACCAAGGATACTTATCTGGTCAGTCTGGATGACGAGCACATCGCCACCCTGCTGGAGACCTCTGACTATTACACCAAGACGGTTATCGCCAAGGATGTATACTTTGCAGACTGAGGCAAAACCTTAACAGCGTATTGACACTTTTTGAGACTACGGCGGGGTGACCCGCCGTAGTTCTCGCTACATTATTCCAGAATCAGGAGAGAACCAAGTATGAGTCTGCATAAGAAAAAGGTGGATACCGCTCCCGCGGCGGAGACCGGCGGCGCCAACGACGCCACCGATCTGGACGCGGTGATGCGTAAATACGACCGCGAGTCCGCCACCCGCATCTGGGAGGGAACTCCCAAACTGATCGTCCGCATCATTATGGCAGTATTTGCCGTATTCTGCATCGCCATGACCCTGTTCTCCCGTGCTATGCCGGAGATTCGCCTGACCATTTTCGTGGGCTGCATCATCATCATCGGCTTCCTGACCTACCCGGCCAAGAAGGGCAGCGTCCATGTGAACGCCCTGCCGTGGTATGACATTGCGCTGATGGTCATCGGCGCGGGCTGCTTCTTCTATTTCGCCATCAACGCCATGACGCTGGTGCGTCTGTCCACCCGTATCGAGCCGGCGCATGTGATCATCGGCGTGGTGGGCGTGCTGGTGCTGATGGAGCTGTGCCGCCGCTGCGTGGGCGTGCCCATTCTGTGCGTGGCAGGTGTGCTGATCGTCTACGCCTTTGCCAATCAGCTGAGCTACGCCGGTGCGGTGAACGCCGCCACGCTGTATGACGCCCTCAAGACCATCATCTACAAGCTGTTCTACACTACCTCCGGCGTGATCGGCACCCCCATCAGCGTCTGCTATACCTATATCGTCCTGTTCATCATTTTCGGCGCGTTCCTGGAGCGCACCGGTATTGCTAACTTCTTCATCAGCTTTGCCAACCGCATCGCCGGTTGGTCCAGCGGTGGTCCCGCCAAGGTGGCGGTCATTTCCTCCGCTCTGTGCGGCATGGTGTCCGGCTCCTCCGTGGGCAACACCGTCACCACCGGCTCCTTCACCATACCCATGATGAAGAAGACCGGCTATAAGCCGGAGTTCGCCGGCGCCGTCGAGGCGGCTGCCTCCACCGGCGGCCAGATCATGCCCCCCATCATGGGCGCCGCCGCCTTCCTGATGGCGGAGTACATGAAGATCCCCTACGCCCAGGTGGCTGTCAAGGCGATCCTGCCTGCCATCCTGTACTTCACCGGCATCTTCATTGCCGTCCACCTGGAGGCCAAGAAGCTGGGTCTGAAAGGTATTTCCCGCGACCAGCTGCCCAAGTGGAAGGATCTGGCCCGCGACTTCTATCTGATCATTCCCCTGATCCTGCTGGTGTGGCTGGTGTCCTCCGGCAGCAAGACCATGTCCCACTCCGCCGCTTATTCTATTCTGGCGGCCATCGCCGTGGGCTTCGTCAACTTCTTCCTACAGAGCAAGCGGGGCGATGAGGACAACGCGTCTCAGGCCACCGGCAAGGCGCTGGGTACTGCCGGCAAGCGCTCCTTC
Source organism: uncultured Oscillospiraceae bacterium (assembly GCA_934597345.1). Classification (GTDB taxonomy): domain Bacteria; phylum Bacillota; class Clostridia; order Oscillospirales; family Oscillospiraceae; genus Vescimonas. The sequence goes on along the minus strand of CAKTRJ010000051.1, from coordinate 229 downwards.
TTCTCCGCGGTGGATTCTCTGGAAGCCGGTTCCCGCGGCGCCATCACTGTGGCCGTGGCCTGCGGCATGGCGGGTATTATCGCCGGCTGCATTACCGTTACCGGTCTGGCCTCCATCCTGATCAACGCCATCGTTCAGCTGGCGGGCAACGTGACCATCATCGGCCTGGTGCTGACCATGCTGTGCTGCATCGTGCTGGGCATGGGCGTGCCCACCACCGCCAACTACT
>CAKTRJ010000050.1 GCA_934597345.1 uncultured Oscillospiraceae bacterium | reverse complement strand
ATGCCGCGCTTCTCATAGCGGGAGGTGCCCAGCGGCATGGTGCCGTCCTCCATGCCCTTGAAGGCGGAGACAGGCAGGTCATCGCCCTTCTGGGCGTTGATGGGCACCAGAATGTTCTTGATGACGTAGGGCAGGTCGTCGTCGGCGGGCTTGATGGCGGCGCCGGACAGGTTCTTCCACTCGGGCTTCACCTTCACCTCCACTAGGGCGTTGATACCGGCGTCCACGGCGGCGATGTTCATGTTGACGATCTTCTCGCCCTTCAGGGCGTAGGTCTTCTTGACGGCGGCCTTCATGTGCTCCACGGCGTCCTCCACGGGGATGACGTTGGCCAGCTTGAAGAAGGCGGCCTGCAGCACCATGTTGGAGCGATTGCCCAGACCCAGCGCCTGAGACTCCTTGTTGGCGTCGATGATGTAGAACTTGATGTCATTCTCGGCAATGTACTTCAGGATATCGCCGGGGATGTGCTGCTCCAGCTCGTTCTCCGTCCACTCGCAGTTCAGCAGGAAGCTACCGTGGGGCTTCAGCTCGGAGATGATGTCGTACTTGGTCAGATACGTCTGGTTGTGGCAGGCAATGAAGTCCGCGTTGGAGACGTAATAAGTAGAGCTGATGGGGTGCTTGCCGAAGCGCAGGTGGCTCTTGGTGATACCGAAGGACTTCTTGGTATCATACTCGAAATACGCCTGGCAGTACATGTCGGTGGTCTCGCCGATGATCTTGATGGAGTTCTTGTTGGCGCCCACGGTACCGTCGGAGCCCAGACCCCAGAACTTGCAGGCGATGGTGCCCTCCGGCTCGGTCAGCAGAGGCGCGCCCACGGGCAGGGACAGATGGGTCACATCGTCCTCGATGCCGATGGTGAAGTGGTTCTTGGGCTCAGACAGGCTCAGATTGTCGAACACAGCCTTGATCTGGGCGGGGGTGGTGTCCTTGGAGGACAGGCCGTAGCGGCCGGCATAGATCAGCGGACGGTTGGCGTCATTGATGTAAGCGGCGCAGATATCCTCGTACAGAGGCTCACCGATGGAACCGGCTTCCTTCACGCGGTCCAGAACGGCGATCTTCTTCACCGTCTTGGGCATGGCCGCCAGCAGATGCTTGGCGGAGAAGGGGCGGAACAGGTGCACCTGCAGGAAACCCACCTTCTCGCCCTTGGCGTTCAGGTAGTTGACGACCTCCTGGGCGCAGCCGGACATGGAGCCCATGGCCACGATAACGCGCTCGGCGTCGGGTGCGCCGTAGTAGTTGAACAGGTGATACTCACGGCCGGTCAGCTTGCTGATCTGGGCCATGTAGTCCTCCACCACGTCGGGCAGATTGGCGTAGTCGGTGTTGTTGGACTCGCGCAGCTGGAAGTAGATATCGGGGTTATCCACCAGAGAACGCATGCGGGGATCCTCGGGGTTCAGGGCGTTGGCGCGGAACTTGGCCAGAGCCTCATAGTCCACCAGCTTGGCGTACTCGTCGTAATCCAGCACGTCGATCTTCTGGATCTCATGGCTGGTGCGGAAGCCGTCAAAGAAGTGCAGGAAGGGGATGCGGGCCTTGATTGCACTCAGGTGGGCCACGGCGGCCAGATCGGCGGCCTGCTGGACGCTGCCGCTGGAAAGCAGGGCAAAGCCCGTCTGGCGGCAGTTCATCACGTCGGAGTGATCGCCGAAGATGGAGAACGCATGGGTACCCACGGTACGGGACGCCACATGCAGCACGCCGGGCAGACGCTCGCCGGAGATACGGTGCATGGTGGGGATCATCAGCATCAAGCCCTGGGAAGCGGTGAAGCTGGTGGCCAGTGCGCCGGCCTCCAACGCGCCGTGACATGCGCCGCAGGCGCCCGCCTCGGACTGCATCTCAACCAGGCGGACAGTCTGGCCGAAGATGTTCTTCTTACCCTTGGCAGACCACTCATCCGCGTGCTCGGCCATGGGGCTGGACGGCGTGATGGGATAGATGGCGGCAACCTCAGAGAAGGCATATGCCACATATGCCGCCGCTTCGTTACCGTCACAGATCTTCATGAGCTTACTCATTTCTCTTTTCCTCCTCTTTATTCCGGGCACATTTCACCGCAAAAACACGGCAAAAACGCACAGATATACAATATTATATGGTAACACGTTTCGAGGGAAAGTCAATTCAACCGACAGGATTTCTGCGTTTTCCCCGATGAGGGGTGAATTTTTTTGTGAAAAAAGTCAAATCAGATCACCACAGGCGCACCGTCAAACGCAAGATGTCCGTCCGTTACGGTCACGCTGCCGCCCAGACGGTTTTGGTATGTTCCGTCGGGCAGCTCCACCTTCACGCAGCCCGCGCCGCGCTCCAGCAGGTCGAACACGCCCAGCACCTTACCCTCCGGGCCTTCGTAATGGCCCAGCATCAGACCGTCCGCCTCCTCCAGCCAATAGCCGCCGGTGATGGGCAGAGTCTCCTTGATCTCCTTCAGCTTCCGCAGCCGGAGCTGCACGTCCCGGCGCATGTCGCCGTAGTTGCTCTGGTTCTCAAAGAAGTCCACCCGTTCACAGGGCGCGTACTCCATACCGCTGTACAGCATGGTGGCGCCCCGCTGGAAGTAGAGGAAGGCCAGCCAGTTGTCCAGCTGCGTGTCGCTGTGCATCCACGAAGCGCCCCGGGACGTATCGTGGTTTTCCAGATACCGGGCCTTCACATAGCTGTTGGGGTAGGTCAGCTCCTGATAGTTCAGGATACCGGCGTACTCCCGCAGGGTCACCTTGCCGGCCAGCACACCCTCGTACCATGGCCACACATCGTAGTCGTAGCTCATGTCGAATACCTGATGCAGCTCGGTATCCGTGGCACAGTACGCGCCCATTTTCCGCATGGCCAGCACATGGGCGCCGTGGACGCTCTCCGCCAGCCAGATACAGCCGGGACGGACGGTCTCCACCTCATCATGGGCCTGCTGCCAGAACTCCACCGGCACGGCGCTGGCCACGTCGCAGCGGAAACCATCCACAATGGCGGCCCACTGCTTCAACGTGTCGATCTGATAGCGCCACAGGCCGCGGTTGGTGTAGTCCAGATCCACGATGTCCCACCAGTCGGCCACCTTGCGGGTGGGCTTGCCCTCCGCGTCCCGCAGGAAGAACTCCGGGTGCTCGGCGGCCAGCACGGAATCCGGCGAGGTGTGGTTATACACCACGTCGATGATGCACTTCATGCCCCGGTCGTGGATGGCGTCCACCAGATGGCGCAGGTCGTCGATGGTGCCCATGTCCGGGTTCACCGCCCGGTAGTCCCGGATAGCGTAGGGGCTGCCCATGGTGCCCTTGCGGCCCTCCTCCCCGATGGGATGGATGGGCATCAGCCACAGGATATCCGCGCCTAGTGCCCGCAGGCGGTCAAGATCGCCCTCCAGGGCGTGGAAGGTGCCCTCCCTCGTGTGTCCGCGGACGAAAATACTGTAAATCACCTGATGCCTCAGCTTCAGGTCGGTGTTGCCAGCCATAGAAAGTCCCTCCTTTATCAAAGTAGTCTATTGCAATGGGTCATTGCAGCATTGAGAGGAACTCGTCCTCTGTCAGCACGGGGATGTTCAGCTCCTGCGCCTTGCGCAGCTTGCTTCCCGCGTTTTCACCGGCCACCACATAGGTGGTTTTCTTACTGACCGAGCCGCTGGCCTTGCCGCCCCGCTGCTCGATCATGGCGGCGGCCTCGTCACGGGTGAATTTCTCCAGCGTGCCGGTCAGCACAAAGGTCTGTCCGGTGAAGCGATCATCCACCTTCTCCTGATGGCTGGTCATGTTGACGCCCGCCTCCCGGAGCCGTGAGAGCAGATCCTGGGACTGGGGACTTTCCAGCCATTGGCGGATATAGCGGGCGGTGATGGGGCCAACATCGTCGATGGCGGTCAGCTCCTCCTCCGACGCGGCGGAGAGCGCGTCGAAGCTGCCGAAGTGGGCGGACAGCACCTTGGCGGCCTTGTCTCCCACCTGACGGATGCCCAGAGCGCTGATGAGCCGCCACAGGTCGTTCTCCTTGCTCTTTTCAATGGCGGCCACGGCGTTGGCGGCGGATCTCTCGCCCATGCGGTCCAGCTGGGCAATATCCTGCACCTGCAAACGGTACAGGTCGGCGGCGGTCTTTACCAGGCCGCTGTCCACCAGCGACTGGATTACCGCCGGGCCTACGCCGTCGATATCCATGGCGGCGCGGCTGGTGAAATGAGTCAGGTTCCGCAGCAGCTGGGCGGGACACTCGGCACCGGTACAGCGGATGGCCGCGCCGTCCTCGTCCCGGCTCACCGGTGCGCCGCACACGGGACACACTTCGGGCAGATAGTAGGGCACAGCGCCCGCCGGACGCTTGTCCTTCACCACCTCCACGATCTCCGGGATGATCTCGCCCGCCTTCTGGACGATGACGGTGTCACCGATGCGGATATCCTTAGACGTGATGAAATCCTGATTGTGCAGCGTGGCATAGGTGACGGTGGTGCCCGCCAGACGCACCGGATCCAGCACCGCCTTGGGGGTCAGCACGCCGGTGCGGCCCACCTGCACCACGATATCCTTTAAGACCGAGGGCTTCTGCTCCGGCGGGTACTTATAGGCCACCGCCCAGCGGGGGCACTTGGCGGTGCTGCCCAGCACCTCACGCTCCAACAGGCTGTCCAGCTTGATGACCGCACCGTCGATATCAAAGGGGAACGCCATGCGCTCATCCCCCAGACGGGCGATCTCGGTGAGGATGTCCTCCGCCCTGCCCAACGGCTTGTGGGGAATCACCTTGAAGCGCTGAGAGGCCAGATAGTCCAGCGTCTCGGTATGGGTGGCGAATTCCCGGCCCTCGGCCAGCTGTAAATTGAAAATGGCGATATCCAGCCGCCGCTGGGCGGCGATCTTGGGGTCCAGCTGACGCAGAGAGCCTGCGGCGGCGTTGCGGGGATTGGCCATCATGGGCTTGCCCTCGATCTCCCGCCGGGCGTTGATCTCCTCGAACACGCTGCGGGCCATATAGACCTCGCCCCGGACGATAAGATGGGGCAGCTTCTCCGGCAGCATCATGGGGATGGAGCGGATGGTGCGCAGGTTCTCCGTCACGTCCTCCCCTACCCGGCCGTCGCCGCGGGTGGCGCCGCGGACGAACACGCCGTCCCGGTACTCCAGCGCCACGGACAGGCCGTCCACCTTGGGCTCCACACTGTACAGGGCGTCCGGCAGGTCGGCGGCCACCTTCTCCAGAAAGTCCCGCACCTCGTCGCCGTTGAACACGTCCTGCAGGCTCTCCAGCGGCACCTCATGCCGCACCTCCTCGAACTGGCTGAGAAGCTTGCCGCCCACCCGCTGGGTGGGGGAATCGGGGGTAATCTCCTCCGGATGCGCCTTTTCCAGATCCTCCAGCCGCCGCAGCAGGTGGTCGTACTCATAGTCCGACATGGTGGGCGCGTCCAGCACATAGTAGAGGTACCCGTTGGCGTTCAGGGTCTCCCGCAGCTGCTTCATTTCTTCACGATAATCCATGGCGTTTCCTCATTTATCCGTTGTTCATGATATAATCCTCGGCATATTGGCCGATCTCGTCGGGCATGGTGCTGAAATAGGTATAGGTGTCCGGCACGCCGCCCACGATCACCGTCTCCGCCACGGCGATCTCGTTGGAGACCTTTGTGGAGGTTTTCATCCCCGGCAGCAGGATGCTCATATACACATCCACGTCCAGAAAGATCTGGTGCCGGGTCTGGTTGATACCGGCGGCGGTGAACTGGTTGCGGAAGGTCGCGCTGGCGCTGCCCACCGCCTGCATCCGCACGAAAAGGCTGGGGCCGCGGCCCGCCAGCAGCGCCGAACCCGTCAACGTCCCCAATGGGATCTCCAGCTCACTGGTGGAGATCTCCGACAGCCGGAGCAGGATCTCGTCGGCGATGCGGCCCTGCATGCGGTTCACCTCCGCCACGTTGCTGCGCAGGGCGGTGATATGCCCCGTGTCGTCCTTGTCGAAGATGACAAAATTCTGATAGTCGATCTCACCGTCTGCCACCGCCTCGTTGACGGCGGCGGACACGATGCGGTTGACGGTGTTGGACACCCGCGCCGTGGCCATGCTGGTCATCACCGGCTTCAGGTGCCACAGCAGCGACGCCGCTGCCGCCAGCAGCGCCAGTGCCAGCAGCGTCAGCCAGATCCCGGCCCGCTGCCGCCCGGTCAGGCGCAGATAGCGCAAGCGTCCCACGGCACGCACCTCCCCTCACGGGAAGGGTATGCCGCAGCGGCTTATCCTTATTCCTCCCAGCTGTTGACGATGACCTTGAAGGTCTTGCCACGCTCGGCAAAGTTCTTGAACTGGTCAAAGGCGGCGCAGGCGGGCGACAGCGTCACCACATCTCCGGGAACAGCCCGGTCGCGGGCGGTCTCCACCGCCTTCTGGAAGGGCGTAACATCCACGATCTCCGGATGACCGGGCTGATAGCCATCGGCGTTCTCCACGGCGGTGCGGATCTTGCCGGCGGTAGCGCCGCACAGCACCAGCAGCTTGACATGCTCCACGATCTCGCCGCCCAGGGCATCAAAGGGGATGTGCTTGTCATAGCCGCCGGCGATCAGGATCACCTTCTCCGGGAAGGAGCGCAGGCCCGCCGTGGTGCGGCTGGGGCTGGAAGCGATGGAATCGTTATAGTACCGCACGCCCTTATAGGTGCGCACCATCTCGATACGGTGCTCCACACCGCCGAATTCACGGGCAAACTCCCGGATGGTCTCATCCGGCACCAGACCGTCCACGGCGGCAATGGCCGCCATATAGTTCTCCACATTGTGGACGCCGGGCAGCTTGATATCCCCGGTGGTCATGACGGTGCGCTCGCCCGCGCCGTCACGGCATATGATGGCGTCGCCCCGCAGAAACACGCCCTTCTCCGGCTCGCCCTGACGGCTGAAATACACCGCCCGGTCGGGGACGCTCTCCCCCTGCCGGCGGGTAATGGCGTTGTCGAGGTTGAAGATGGCCTTATCTCCCGGCTTCTGGTGGCGGAAGATGTTCTCCTTGGCGGCCACATACTCCGCCATATCCTTATGAACGTCCAGATGATTGGGGGCAAGATTGGTCACCACGGCGATGTGGGGGCTGTACGGCATGGTCATCAGCTGGAAGCTGGACAGCTCCAGCACCGCATAGTCGGTGGGGCGCATCTCCCCCGCCTCACACAGCAGAGGATGGCCAATGTTGCCGCCCACATGGACGGTATTGCCCGCCTTCTTCAGAAGTTCAGCAATGATGGTAGTGGTGGTGGTCTTTCCGTCGCTGCCGGTGACGGCGATGATGGTGCAGGGGCACACCCGGAAGAACATCTCCATTTCGGAGGTCAGCTCACTTCCCTGCGCTACGGCCTTTGCCAGCTGCGGCACATCGGGCCGCAGGCCCGGCGTACGGAAGATAACGTCCTGATCCAGCCCCTCCAGATAGTCCGGGCCTAATTGCAGCCGCGCACCGAGACCTTCCAGCTCACCGGCCAGCTGGCCCAGTTGCTCCCGCGTCCGCTTGTCGCAGGCGGTGACGGCGATGCCCTCGCCCAGCAGCATGCGGATCAGCGGCTCGTTGCTGACGCCGATGCCCACCACGGCCACGGTCTTATGCTTGATGGAATCCAGATACTCTCGCAATGTCATGGGATAGCCTCCCTTATCGAAATAAAATCTGATATATTATACCGCAATCCAAGGGCGGATTCAATCAGAAACCGCAAAAAATCCCGCCGCGGCATCAGCCGCGGCGGGATAAAACTCTTTACTGCTCGGCGTACCGGGCCAGAAAATGGCGGGTGCGCTCCTGCCGGGGATTGTCAATGACCTCACGGGCCGGGCCCTGCTCCACGATCACGCCGCCGTCCATGAAGATCACCTGATCCGCCACATCACGGGCGAAGGCCATCTCATGGGTGACGATGATCATGGTAGTGTGCTGCTGGGCAAGGCTGCGGATGACCTTCAGCACCTCGCCGGTCAGCTCCGGGTCAAGGGCGGAGGTAGGCTCGTCGAAGCACAGGATATCCGGCTTCATGGCCAGTGCGCGGGCAATGGCCACCCGCTGCTGCTGTCCACCCGACAGCTGGTGGGGATAGTTCTCCATCCGGTCGGCAAGGCCCATCTTCTCCAGCAGCGCCTTACCCTCCTCCAGAATGGCGGTCTCACTCTCGCCGGTCTTTTCCGTTTTTGCCATCAGCTTCCGGGCCAGCGTCACGTTTTCCAACGCCGTGTACTGGGGGAACAGGTTGAAGCTCTGGAACACCAGGCCGAAGTGCAGCCGCTTCTTGCGGATGTCCGCCTCCCTGCGGGTGGCGGGGTCGGCGGCGTCAAACAGCGTCTCGCCCCGGACGGAGATCACGCCGTGATCCGGCGTCTCCAGAAAGTTCAGGCACCGCAGCAGCGTGGTCTTTCCGCTGCCGGAGGAGCCGATGATGCTGAGAGCCTGCCCCTCCTCCAGAGAGAAGCTGATGTCCTTCAGCACCGGGATATCGCCAAAGTGCTTTTCGATGTGCTGTACGTCCAGAATCGCCATGGTGATACCTCCTTACTTAAAGTAGCTGAGCTTCCGCTCGATATAGTTGAACAGCAGCGTCAAGATTCCCACAAAGACCAGATAGAACACGCCCGTATAGAACAGCGGCCATGTGATGCCCTTGGACTTGATAAAGCTCTCGCCCATCTTGGTCAGCTCCATGATGGCGATGATCCGGGCAAGAGAGGTGTCCTTCACCAGGGTGATGATCTCGTTGGACATGGGGGGTACGATGCGCTTGACCATCTGCAGCAGCGTGACCTGGAAAAAGATCTGGCTCTTGGTCATGCCCAGCACCTGTCCGGCCTCACGCTGTCCCACTGGCACGCTCTCGATGCCGCCCTTGTAGATCACGGCAAAGTAGCAGGCGTAGTTGATCACAAAGGCGATCACGCACGCCGCCATACGGCCGTCAGAGAAGTAGCCCCAGATGTTGTTGTTGAACCACTTGCCGGGGCCGTAGAAAATAATGATCAGCTGCAGCATCAGCGGCGTACCGCGGATGATCCACACGATCACGTTGAACAGCCAGCTCACCGGCTTGCACCGGCTGCGCAGAGCAAAGGCGATGAGCAATCCCAGCGGGAGGGAAAACAGCAGCGTCAGGAAAAAGATCTTAAAAAGCTCGCCCATACCCTGAAGCAGCGCGAGGGTGACGGTCCAGAACATGACAAAACTCCTTTAATGTATAATGGGGGCTGCAAAGAGCGACAAAATAACCGTTTCAAAAGCCGCCCAAAGGCAGAGGACGTGTTCCGCCCTCTGCCATGGGATACTATGATAGCATACTTTTTGCCGTTTGGCAACTTACTTGGTGATGACCACCTGTGCGTTCTCGCAGTAAGCGTTGGTGCACTCCATAGCGGCGGTCACGCCCTCAGTCAGGGTCATGCCGTTCCACACCACGTCGATGTTCTTGCTGTCCAGCTCGTTGACCTTCATGTCCCAGTCAATGACCACGAACTCAACCTCAACGCCCAGCTTCTCGGCCACCAGCTTAGCCATGTCGGCGTCAAAGCCGATCCACTCGCCGTTGGCATCCTTGTAATCCATGGGCTCAAACTCAGTGATACCGACCACCAGCTTGCCCTTTTCCTGGATGTAGGCCACATCGCTGTCAGACTCGGATGCGACGAACTCAGCAGCGGGCTGCTCCAGCAGAGCCTCCTGCACGCCGTAGGTCTTGGCCAGCTCCACCATGCTACCATCGGCATAAGCCGCGGACATCACGCTGTTGATGTAAGAGGCCAGATCGCTGCCCTTGCGGCAGCCGGCGCCGTACAGCTCAGAGGTCAGCTTCTGATCGGTAACCTTCAGGTCGGGATAGCTGGTGCCCTCGCCCACCATGGCGCCGGCCATCAGCAGATCGATGATGGCGGCATCAGAGGTACCGGCATCCACTTCCATCAGAGCGTCAGCCTGAGATGCAACGGAGTTGATCTTCCAGCCCTTCTCGTTGGCTACTTCCTCACCGGCGCTGCCGGCTTCCACGGCGTAAGTCACCTCAGCGGAAGTGTCGCTGTTGTCGTCAGTGTTTGCATCGGGGGCCGCCTGATTACCGCAGGCCGCCAGGCTCAGCACCATGATCAGTGCCAGCATCATTGCCAAAAACTTTTTCATGTTACGTTTCTCCTTTTTCGACGGCGATCTTCCTGTCGCCGTTCTGTATTTTTAGTATGATAATACTCTACCACTTTATCACGCTAATGTAAAGTGTCAATGCTGACAAAAGAAGACTGCTATTTCAGAGCAGAATTCACAGATCTCACAAAACGCCGCTATTCTGCCCTTCCGCACGGAGCATGTATTATTGATTAAGCGTAGGGGCAGGGTTCTACACCGTCCCTACGCTCAATGGAAGATCATCCCTACACCGAACAGAGATCAACGTCCGAATAGCCGCTTTAACAATGTCACCAGCATCGTCCGGTTTCGATATATCGAGTAAATCGACAAGATCAAAAGAATTATCTGTATGCCGACACCAACAACTTTTGCCAATCGCACCTCCTCATGCATGATGTTGTTATAATCATCGACTGACAGAATTTCATGATCTGTTTTCAGGGCTACAATCGTCCCAGTTCGCGTTTCACGAAAATGATCTATTTGAGAAATTGATATACGAAATGAAATCACTACTCCAGGTTGTAGAGCCGTGATTTCAGTTACATCCATATTCTGTGCGATTGCAGCCGGAATGAGCAGTTGCCCATCAGGTTCTTTCACAGAAATTACATAGCCATTGTCCGCATCGACTGACGAAACACTTGCAACCATGGCAGACATCTCGACGGTACTTATCTCGCTGAGCTGATCTGACAAAATCAATTCAACGTTGTAGCCCATCACGGCAAAAAAAGCAGCATTACCGCAAAAAGCAGCATAAGCTTCTTTCCCATCTCATATTCACCTCACTGTACCAATATTGGATATAACAAAACCCCCGTGACTATCGTCACAGGGGTTTCGTGTTGGCGCTACCTATCTTCCCGGGCCGTCTCCAGCCAAGTATTGTGGGCAGAAGCGAGCTTAACTTCCGTGTTCG
>CAKTRJ010000049.1 GCA_934597345.1 uncultured Oscillospiraceae bacterium | reverse complement strand
GTGGACGGCGAGGGCAAGGCCATGCACAAGTCTCTGGGCAACGGCATGGATCCCGCCGAGATCTTCGACAAGTACGGCGCCGATCTGCTGCGTCTGTGGGCCGGCAGCGCCGACTATCACGTGGATGTCCGCTGCTCTGACGAGATCTTCAAGCAGCTGAGCCAGAACTATCTGAAGTTCCGCAACACCGCCAAGTTCTGCCTGGACAATCTGGTGGGCTTCAACGCAGACGATCTGGTACAGCCCGCCGACATGCTGCCGCTGGACAAGTGGGCCGTCACCCGCCTGAACGACCTGATCACCAAGGTGTTCGCCGCCTATGACAACTATGAGTTCCATGTGGTGTCCCATATGGTCAACGACTTCTGCGTCGTCGACCTCAGCTCCTTCTACTTTGATATCCTGAAGGATCGTCTGTACTGCGACGCCGCCGAGGGCCTGGAGCGCCGCAGCGCACAGACCGCCCTGTTCCTGATCCTGGACGCCATGACCCGCCTGTTCGCCCCCATCCTGGCCTTCACCTGCGATGAGATCTGGCTGGCCATGCCCCACCGCCACAGCGACGACGCCCGGAACGTGCTGTTCAACGAGATGGTGCTGCCCTATTACGGCTACGCCCTCAGCGAGGACGAGATGGCCAAGTGGAGCCGCATCGCCGCCCTGCGCAACGCTGTCAACGGCGAGCTGGAGCAGGCCCGCGCCGCCAAGACCATCGGCAAGAGCCTTGAGGCGGAGGTCGACCTGACCGTTCCCGCCGAGGATGCCTTCCTGGCCGAGATGGACAGCGCCATGCTGGCCGATCTGCTGATCGTGTCTCAGGTGCGCGTGGAGTTGGGCGACGCCCTGACCGTGGCCGTCCGCCCCGCCAGCGGCGCCAAGTGCCTGCGCTGCTGGAAGGTGCTGCCCACCGTGGGCAGCGACGCGGAGCACCCCGAGCTGTGCCCGAGATGCGCCGCCGTGGTGAAGAATTTCCCCGACCTGGCGTAACAAAAGCAAAAAAAGATGTCTGCCTTGCGGCAGACATCTTTTTTTGCAGTGAAGGGAGAAGAGTGAAAAGTGAAGAGTCGTGGTATGCCGCTGCGCGGCATGAATCGAATAGCGGCGGGGTGAGGGCACCCCGCCCTACGGCGTTCTATCGGGGGTGTGTGTAGGGCGGCCTGCCCTCAGGCCGCCCTACCGTACCCGGTTCCGGTCACTCCGCGTCCTGCTTCCGCCGGGACACCACCGCTGTGACGATCAGCGCCAGAATGGTGACGGCAAAGGTGATCCACGGCACCCTCAAAAACGCCAGAGTGGCGGAGAAGTTCTGCTCCAGCGCCTCATAGGATTGGAAATAAGAGGGATAATCGGTGGCGGCATAGGCCAGCGTGGGCGGCAGCGCCACGATCCAGTGGAGGACCTCCACTGCCGCCGATACGGCCCACAGACCGGCCGCCACCTGAAAATAGGGGCAGGGCAGCAGATGCCGTTCGCCGCTCCATTTCCGCACGGCGCTCCGCAGCAGAAGATAGAGCGGCGGCAGCAGCAGAAGCGTCAGATCCCACCGGAAGAAGTCATGCAGATAGTATACCACGGAGTGGCCGTTGGGGTAGTCTGTCAGCAGCCTATACGGCAGCTGGGTGCAGGCAAAAACATAGTAGGAAAGGATCCACACCAGCATCACCCCGCAGGGCAGCAGCATGGCGATCCGGCGGCGCACCGCGTCTTTGGGGCAGCTGCCCCAGCCGATCCATATCGCGGCAGCGGCTGCTGCTGTCGTCAGACATGCCACCCACAGTACGGCGGCAAACAGCACGCCCGCCAGCAGACACAGCGCCGCCACCGCATAGCAGATGCGCCAGCGCAGTTCGCCCCGGCGGGCAAGGTATTGCTCCACCTGATGGCCGCCGGTGGTGCCCCGTACCGTTTCACCCGCCAGAATGTCGTCGGCGGTGACGCCGTACAGCTCCGCCAGCGCCGGAAGGATGGCGATATCGGGAAAGCCTCCGCCGCTCTCCCATTTGCTGATGGTCTTGTTGGACACGCCAAGGCGGTCGGCCACCTCCTGCTGGGTCATCCCCGCGCCCTTCCGCAGCGCCGCCAGATAGCTGCCGGTTTTCATGGTATCCATATGGTCACGCTCCTTTCGTCGTGGTGCCAGTATGCCGCAGCCGGGGCCGAAATGTCCACCCCGCCGTTCCGGAAATCAGTCTGCGCAGCGTAGAGTTGCGCAAACAGGCCCATTTTGCACCGCAAAACGGGCCTGCTGTGTACTTGGGTCGCCTGCTGTAGGGGGCGGCGTCCTCGACGCCCCGAACGCTCCGGATCAGCCGCGGTAGTAGTTACCCTCTGTGCAGCTGAGAAAATAACTCGCTAAGGCTTCGGGGCTGTCGCTGATGGCAAAAAACACCCCGCTCAGACTATAGTGGCCCAAAAACAAATCCTTTTCCCAATGCTGCGCCTCTGCTTCCAGCAGTACCTTGACGTAGTTGGCATCGGTGCCGGACACCGCGCTTTCTTCCTCCCACTGATCCTCCTGCTGCTCCTGCTGAAAGGAAAGCCAGCCGTAAACAGAGTCATCCGAAAGCTGATAGGCATATACTTTTTTGATGCGGGCCGTGTCGATTTCTTCTGTGGTGACAAAGGTATACGCGCCAAGCAGTTCCAATCCCTGTTCGCCTTTTGCCCAATCGCCAACGCCCTGCAAACGGCCTTCCAGGCTTCCGGGACCGGGTACCGTGTGGTTCGCAACCCACCGGCTGTAGGCAAGGGTTCCTACCACAGCAGCAATGACGAAAAGGAGAGGGATCAGAATCAGTTGATAAGTCCTCGCTTTTTTCATATTCTCCTCCTTGCGGCGTGTCCTGTTGTTTTCGTGCGCCAATGCAGACCGGTTTTTAATACTTCCAGCTCCGTCCCGGCTCCATGAACTCCGCCACACGCTTGCGGTAGCTGTCCATGGAGGTCTCCTCAAAGGCCAGCGTGTCGGTGGGTGCGCCCATCTCCCGCAGCAGCCACTTGCACAGGGGTGGGTTCAAAATCAGCAGCGGCCCGATGAGATACGTCGCCATCAGTCCGCCACGGCGGAAGCCCTCGCCGGAGCCTTCTTCGCCGTCCCGGCCCACGCCCTTCACCGTGTCGAACAGCGCTTCACCCGTGCCGTGGGAGTGGCCGAACAGGCTCTTGAAGCCCACGATGTCCATGTCACCGAATTTGCCCACATAGTAGCTGTTGTGCCGCTGCATCATGTGATACTCCGCCCGGGTGGGCAGCAGGCCCAGTCCCTCGATCCGGGGCGCCATGTCGCTGTCGATGGCGTCGCCCAGAATGTCCAGCGCGTTGCCGGTGGCCAGAAACAGCTGTCCCGCGTCCACCTTCTCGGCGATGGTCTCCCGATAGGGCCGCAGGGCATTCGCCGCCAGCTGCAAGCCCTGCTCCGTGGTGGAGCCCATGAACACCAGCGTTACGTCCCCGTCCAGAAAGGCGGGCCGTGATTTCAGGTCGGTCTCCACGATCTCCAGTTCCGGGCAGCACCGCTTCAGATAGTAGATGTTCTGCAAGTCGCCGTAGAGGTTGCACACCTCCGGGAATAGGATCTCCGCTCTCATTGTGCCTGACCTCCCTTCGCCAGCAGCTTTTCCTTCAGCTTCGCCTTCACCCGGAAGGCCAGCGGCGTGCCGTCCACGCCGTACAGGATATATACATCGTCGCCCGGCGTCAGATACAGCTTGTCCAGCGCCTTGAATTCATCGTCCTCCAGAAAGATCTTCTCCTCCGGGATGCCCGCCAGCAGCAGCCGCAGCTTATAGTCCCGCGCCCGCGGCCCGGCGCACACCAGCTGCACGATGTCGTCGTGGTTCAGGAACTCGAAGTCCGTGTCGTACATCCAGCTGGGATTCTCCGACCAGTTTTTGGACACGCCCATGCAGTTCATCATCACCAGCAGCTCCTTGCGGCCCGGCTTGGACTGGATATAGTCAAAGTTCCGGCTGCACGCCAGGGCGTTCTTGTCCTTGGACATTTGCATGATCACGTTGACGCCGCCGATCTTCTCCTCGGACAGGCGGCTTTCCAGAATTTTCGTCCCGGCAAACCGCTTCCGGATGGTCTCGTGACTCAGTCCCAACTGCCGCAGGGCGGCGATCACCGCCATCATGTTATAGATGTTGAAGAGGCTGTCGGTGATCAGCTCATAGGGATACGTTATGCCGTCTTTTTCCCGTACCACCATGGTGCGCGCCTGCAAGTCCACCTGCTCCGCCAGATAGTCCGCCTCGGGAGAGTGGAAGCCGCAGCTTTCGCACACGGCGTGGCCAATATGGTGATAGCGGCGGTATTCATACCGCAGCTTGCCGGCACACCGGGGGCAGATGCGCATGTCATTCAGCAGGTTCACGCAGTCCGTCACGTCGGAGGGCATCCGCCCGATGCCGAAATAGCACCGCACGTTCTCCTCCGCCACGCCGCAGGAGATGAGATCGTCGGCGTTGAGGATCAGCTTGCTCTCACGGGGCAGGTTCCGGCTGAGAATGTCGGCAATATACCCCGGATGGGCGTTGCGCATGATGGAATCCCGGAAGAGATTGGTGATGAGAATATAGTTGGGCCGCACATAGGGGTAGATCTTCGGGGCCGACCGCTCGTCGATCTCCAGCACCGCCATGTCGCACTTCTTCACCCGGCCCAGCAGGTCGCAGTTACGGATGAAGGCCGTGGACACGCCGGAGGTGATGTTGCTGCCCGCCCGGTTGCTGAGCACGCGGTGGCCCTCCGCCTCCAGAATGTCCACCAGCATATTGCTGACGGTAGTCTTGCCGTTGGTGCCGGTGACGGCCACCATTATGGGGGGCTTGCCCACATATTTCAGAAAGTCGGGGCACACCTTCACCGCCAGCGAGCCGGGAAAGTCCGTGCCGTTGTGACGGGTGATCTTCAGCGCCGGAATGGACAGTTTGCCCAGCCACAGTGCCAGCAAAAACCGCAGCTTACCCATGTATCATTCCTCCATTGCGATGGCGCGGCAGGAGCAGCCATCAGAATTTTCAAATTTCAGCGGCAGTGTCACAAAGGTGAACCGCCGTCCGATCAAGGCGTCCAGCCCCGTCAGATTCTCCGTGTTGACGAAGTTCGCACCCAGCAGCGTGATGTGGTTGGGGAAGTCCGTGCTGTCGCAGGGATCCAGCGAGATGGTATCCTCGCCCACGCCCTTTAAGGGCAGCGCGGCTAGATACGCCGCCGCGTCGGCTGTCAGACAGGGGAAACCCTCATAGTATTCGGGGCTGCCCCACTTTTTGTCCCATCCAGTGCAGAACAGCACGAAGTCCACGCCGTTCAGGTCATAGCCTTGCAGCAGGGGAAGGGTAATGGCCGCCTGTCCCCGGCAGTCCACCACTACCGCTGTTCCGGTGAATTTGTCCGCGCCGTAGCTGTCCAGTGCCGCGCCGTCCAGCAGCATATGGGCCGGGGCGTCCATGTGGGTACCGGTGTGGGAGAACATGTGCAGCAGCGTCTCCCGATAGCCCGCCGCTTCGATGGTGCAAGCGGTGGTCAGCTTCGGCTGCTCCGTGCCGGGATACACCGGCATGTCGTTTTTGATGGTGTGGGTCAGATCGTAGACCTTCATCGGTTTGCCCTCCTTATTTTCCCAGATAGATCATCAGCGCCGCCATGTCGGCGGGGGACACGCCGGAGATGCGCCCGGCCTGTCCCAGACTGCGGGGCCGGATGGCGCTGAGCTTTTCCCGTGCCTCCAGCCGCAGTCCCTGAATGTGGTCATAGTTGATATCCTCCGGCAGCAGGCGGCGCTCCAGCCGCTCGAATTCCTCCACCTGCTTCTGCTGCCGCTGGATGTAGCCCTCGTACTTCACGGTGATCTCCACCTGCTCCACCACGTCCGCCGCCAATGTCTGGGGCGCGGGATCGAAGGGCCGCAGATCGGCATAGCTGAGCTGGGGCCGCCGCAGCAGGTCGATGAGACGGCACCCGTCGTTGACGGGGGTGGTGCCCCGTTCCGTCAGCAGGGCGTTCAGCGCGCCGCTGCCGGGGATGCCGGTGCGCTCCAGCCGCCTGATCTCCTGCGCCACGGCGGTGTACTTGGCCTTCACCGCCGCCAGCCGCTCATCGCTGACCAGACCGATGCGGTGGCCGATGGCCGTCAGCCGCTGGTCGGCGTTATCCTGCCGCAGCACCAGCCGGTACTCCGAGCGGCTGGTCATCATGCGGTAGGGCTCCTCGGTGCCCTTCGTCACCAGATCGTCGATGAGGGTGCCGATGTAGCTTTCGCTGCGCTTCAGCACCAGCGGCTCGCGGCCCAGCAGCGCCAGCGCCGCGTTGACGCCCGCCACAAAGCCCTGCACCGCCGCCTCCTCATAGCCGGAGGAGCCGTTGAACTGTCCCGCGCCGTACAGCCCCGCCACGGCCTTCGTTTCCAGCGTAGGCTTCAGCGCCAGCGGGTCGATGCAGTCATACTCGATGGCGTAGGCGGGCCGGGTCATCACCGCGTGTTCCAGTCCGGGGATGGTGTGCAGCATTTGGATTTGAATTTCCTCCGGCAGGGAGGAGGAGAAGCCCTGAATGTACAACTCCTCTGTGTCCAGGCCCATAGGCTCGATAAACAGCTGATGCCGGGGTTTGTCGGCAAAGCGCACCACCTTCGTCTCGATGGACGGGCAGTACCGGGGGCCGACGCCCTCGATGACGCCGCTGTAAATGGGGCTGCGATCCAGATTCTCCCGGATGATCCGGTGGGTCTCCTCATTGGTGTAGGTGAGATAGCACACCGCCCGGTTCTCCGGCGGCTGCGCCGTCTCAAAGCTGAAGGGCAGGGGAGAGGGGTCGCCCTCCTGAAGCTCCATTTTGCTGAAGTCCACCGTCCGGGCGTTGACCCGGGGCGGCGTGCCGGTCTTGAACCGCCGCAGGGGCAGTCCCAGCGCCAGCAGGCGCTCCGTCAGCGCCGTGGCGGCATGCATGCCGTCGGGGCCACTCTCCTCGATGCACTCGCCGATGATGGTGCGCCCGTGGAGGTAGGTGCCGGAGCAGATAACAGCGGCCTTCACCTGAAATACCGCCCCCGTCCGCAGCACCACCTGCGACACATGACCGTCCTCCGCCCGGAGGTCCACCACCTCGCCCTGCCGCACCGTCAGGTGAGGCTGGCGCTCCAGTATGTGCTTCATCACCTTCTGATACTCCCGGCGGTCGGCCTGGGCCCGCAGGGACCATACGGCGGGGCCCTTGCCCCGGTTCAGCATCCGGTACTGGATACAGGCCCTGTCCGCCGCTTTGGCCATCTCGCCGCCCAGAGCGTCCAGCTCCCGCACCAGATGGCCCTTTCCTGTGCCGCCGATGGCCGGGTTGCAGGGCATGTTGCCCACCGCGTCCAGATTGATGGTAAAGCACACGGTCTCCAGTCCCAGCCGCGCCGCGGCCAGCGCCGCCTCAATGCCGGCATGGCCCGCGCCGATGACGGCAATATCAAATTGTCCCGCAATAAACTCTTTCATACGCGACCCCCGCGTTAACCTAAAATTCCATTATATATTATAATGTGTCCCTTGGAAAAACGCAAGAGGCACTGTGCAAATTGCCAAAAACAAATGCAACATAATTGTGAAATACGTCTAAATTGAAGCTTGCAAAAAGGGGAAGGGAGGCATATAATACAGGTGTAAAATACGAATAGGAAAGGAGCGTGATATGTACGATGCTGAACAAGTTCATCACGGGTGATCTGGACGACATGATCTTCGCGGATTGCGATTGGCAGCCCAGCGACCGGTAAGGACACCCACTTACGAAGGAACCACGACACATCGGTGCCGTGGCGATTTGCTTTTTATCGGGAGATTTCTCCATTAAAATACACGGTTCGACAAAACCGGCCATGCCTGCGGGCAGGGGCCGGTTTTTCGCGGCCGCAGCGGCCATAAAGTCCCTGTAAAAATTTGGACAAACGGCCCCTCTTAACAACATTTTAACAACACATTAACAAGAATCTGTGATACAATACAGAATAATTACGGCGTTGGGCGCAGAGGAGGGGAGCGCGTGAAAAAATGGAACATCCCGTGGCCGGGACAGTGGACGAAAAAGAAGAAGATATTTCACAGCTCTCTGCTGTACTCGGGAAAGGATTTCATCATTTCGGCGGCGCTGTTTTTCGTCACGGTGGTGCTGTGTCTGCTGTTGCGGTCGGTGGATACCCACAGAGATACCAGCTATGTGGCGGTGATCTTCTTTCTGGATGTGTTTCTGACGGCGCTGCTGACGGACGGGTATCTGTTCAGCATCCTTATCGCCGTCACCGGCGTGCTGTGCGTGGACTATGTGTTTACCGAGCCGTACTGGGAGATCAGCTTCACGCTGGCGGGCTTCCCGCTGACGTTTATCGTCATGATGTTCATCTCGGTGGTCACCGGCATGCTGACCAGCCGCGCCAAGCAGGTAGAGATCCTGAAGCGTGAGGCCGAGCGGGAGCGCATCCATTCCAATCTGCTGCGGGCGGTGTCCCACGACATCCGCACGCCGCTGACCGGCATTGTGGGCGCCACCGACGTTCTGATGGAGCAGGAGGAGACGCTGACAGCGGAGCAGCGGCACCAGCTGGTGTCCGCCGCCAACGAGGACGCCCGCTGGCTGATCCGCATCGTAGAGAACCTGCTGTCCATCACCCGCATCGGCGCACAGGGCGACGACACCAAGGTCACCAAGACGCTGGCCGTGGCCGAGGAGGTCATCGAGGGCGCGGTGGCCAAGTTCACCAAGCGCGGCAATCAGCTGCCGGTGCATGTCCATCTGCCCCAGGAGGTGCTGCTGGTGCCCATGGACGAGCTGCTGATCGAGCAGGTGCTGCTGAACCTGCTGGAAAACGCCGCCATCCACGGCGAGGGCGCCACGGAGATCGACGTGACGCTGGAGCGGCATGACGATATGGCCCGCATCACCGTGGAGGACAACGGCGTGGGCATCGCCCACGACAAGCTGGATAATCTCTTTGACAGCAGTGCCCACCAGAGCCAGCAGGGCGACCGCAAGCGCAACATGGGCATCGGCCTGTCCGTATGCAAGACGGTGATGCAGGCCCATGACGGCACCATTCGCGGCGAAAACGTCTCCCGTCACGGCGGGGCACGGTTTGTGATAGAATTACCTATGGAGGAGGAAGACGACCATGAAGATTAAAGACAAGGTACTGATCGTAGAGGATGAGCAGAGCATCAGCAATTTCATCTCCATGATCCTGACGGCCAACGGCTATGACACCATTGTGGTGCGCAGCGGTGAGGAGGCACTGACCATGATCTCCTCACACTGTCCCGACCTGATCATTCTGGATCTGGGCCTGCCGGATATGGACGGCATCGAGGTGCTGAAATCCGTCCGCAAATGGTCCAGCCTGCCGGTGGTGGTGGTTTCCGCCCGGCACCATGAGCATGATAAGGTGGAGGCGCTGGACTACGGCGCCGACGACTATATCTCCAAGCCCTTCGGCACCTCCGAGCTGCTGGCCCGCATCCGCACCGCCATCCGCCACACCCGCACCACCCTGTCCGATCCCCAGATCGCCCAGTCCGGCAAGTTCACCACCGGCGACCTGACCATCGACTATGACAAGCATCAGGTGCTGATGCACGGCGAGAATGCCAAGCTCACCGTCAACGAGTATAAGATCGTGGCCCTGCTGGGCAAATACGCCGGCAAGGTGCTGACCTATGACTTCATCATCCGCGAGCTGTGGGGCCCCAAGGCCAAGACCGACAACCAGATCCTCCGGGTCAACATGGCCAATATCCGCCGCAAGGTGGAAAAAGATCCCAGCCATCCCGAGTATCTCTTTACCGAGGTGGGCGTGGGTTATCGCATGCGGGAAGGCGATTGAACCCCAAAAATTTCTTCTCACGAAAATTACATAATATGGACAAAAGACCTCCGTGCCAAGCGGAGGTCTTTTTGTGATTTTGTTCACAAATAACGGGTTTTTTATAAGGGGAGGATAAAGGAAAAATACCGCCACGCAACGGCCGCGTTAAGAACAGCTCTGCCTTATTTACAGCCGCTCCCGAAAATAGTAAACTCACAGCATACCGTAATTTTCCCCGGACGGTAACTAAGTATTAAGGAGAGAAAACAATGGAAGAAAGAAAAGGCTTTGGATCCAATTTTGGATTCCTGATGGCCGCTGTCGGTTCGGCGGTCGGTCTGGGCAATATCTGGGGCTTCCCCAATAAGATGGGCGCCTGCGGCGGCTTCACGTTCCTTATCATCTACCTGATCCTGGCGGTCTGCTGCGGCTTCATCGTTATGGTGGGCGAGCTGGCCCTGGGCCGTAAGACCGGTCACGGTGCTGTTGGCGCCTATAAGGTGCTCAGCAAGAAGTTCAGCTGGATGGGCTGGCTGGGCATCCTGTCCGCGTTCTTCATCCTGTTCTTCTACTGCGCGCTGGGCGGCTACTGCATCAAGTACACCGTCCTGAACGTGGGCGACCTGTTCGGCGCCGGCTTCGGCTCCAATGGCATGAACGGCGGCGAGATCTTCGGCGCCTTCATGGGCAACCCTGTCGAGGCCATCATCTATGGCCTGATCTTCGTGGCCCTGACCATGATCATCGTTATGGGCGGTATCGGCGGCGGTATCGAAAAGGTCTGCTCCATCGGCATGCCCGCCCTGTTTGTGGCCCTGCTGATCTGCATCATCCGCGCCTGCACCCTGCCCGGCGCTGTGGACGGCCTGAAGTACATGTTTATCCCCGGCTGGTCCGTGGCCAACGGCGTTATTGCCGAGGCACCCAGCTTCTTTGAAGTCCTTTCCACCGCCGGCGGCCAGATGTTCTTCTCCCTGTCTCTGGGTATGGGCGCCATGATCACCTACGGCTCCTACCTGGATAAGAAGGAGAATCTGGAAAAGAACGCCATCCTCATTGTGGTCATGGATACCCTGGTGGCCCTGATGGCCGGCCTGTGCGTGATCCCCGGCCGTTTCGCTCTGGATCCCGACGGCGCGCTGGGCGGCCCGTCCCTGCTGTTCATCACCATGCAGAACGTGTTCCACAACATGGGCGCTGTTGGCCCCATCTTCGGCATCCTGTTCTATCTGCTGGTGGTCTTTGCCGCTATTTCCTCCTCCATCTCCCTGCTGGAGGTCATCGTGGCCCACTTCGTCGACAAGGCTCGTGAAGCCGGTAAGGGCGACAAGCGTAAGCCCTATAGCCTGATCGCCGCCGCACTGGTTGGTCTGGGCTGCATTCTGGTGTGCGCCGACTGCCTGGGCGGTGCCGGCATCGCACCGGCAGACCTGCTGGGCATTGAGAATCCCCAGACCTGGGCCGCCGACTGGCTGGACTTCTGGGATATGCTGTCTGAGGGTGTTATGATGCCTCTGGGTGCGCTGCTGATGTCCCTGATGATCGGCTGGGAGATCGGCCCCGAGGTGGTCAAGGA
>CAKTRJ010000048.1 GCA_934597345.1 uncultured Oscillospiraceae bacterium | reverse complement strand
GACGAAGTCAACGCCGTCCTCCTTGGTGTATGCGGGGGTCTTGCGGTCATCCGGCCCAAAGACCTTTTCGCAGAAGCGGCCGTACAGGGCCGCGCCGCCCAGCAGGATGACGAGTCCGATGATAAATGTTGCCACAGAAAACACTCTCCTTTGTACTCATTTTTTCGACTTGCGGCGTGTCGAAATTTGTTGCTCTTAACGATTTTAAATAGTAACACGATATTCATAAAATTGGTGCTAATGAAACGACATTTGGATACAGAAGTTGCTAACGTATGCGGGTGGTATGTTAATGATCGCCATTTATCGGCGATCTTTTTCGATTGAGCTGAAAACGTTTCCGGCGGCGAAAGGAGGCGGCACGGCGGGACGCTTACGGCGGACACAAAAAAAGTGGGGTCTGCATACGCAGACCCCGCGCTCTGTTTTTTACTCTGTCATGATCCGCAGGATGACGCGGTCCGTCTCCCGCATACCCTCCGCGGCCAGCACGCCCACATGGCGGATGGTGTCCTCCACATCGGTACCCAGAATGCCGTCGCCGGGACGGAAGTTGTCGCCGCCGCAGTACATATCGTATCCCAGCAGGCCGCAGCTCACGCCCATGGCGATCTTGGCGGCGCAGCTGGCCTTGGCGCCGTCGCAGATGCAGCCGGAGATCATGGCCACCGCGTTTTCCAGCGTGTGGCAGATGGCGTCATAGTCCGCGCCACGCAGCCACGCGATGCCGCAGCCTGCGCCCACACCGGCGGAGACCGCGCCGCAGTAGGCGCTGAGACGGCCGATGCCGGTTTTCTGGTGGATGGTGATCAGGTCGCTGAGGCACACGGCCCGCAGGATCCTCTCATCGTCGGCGCCCATGAGCCTGCCGTAGCGCCACACGGGGACGGAGGCGGTGATGCCCTGGTTGCCGGAGCCGGAGCAGATGACCACCGGCATCTCGCAGCCGTTCATGCGGGCGTCGGATCCGGCGGCGGCCCATGCCCGGGCCTGCGTCTCCATGTCATCGCTGCGCTGGAGGAGCGTGGAGCCGATGTTGGCGCCCCAGCTGTTTTTCAGGCCCTCCTCCGCGATGGCGGTGTTGCAGGCGATCTGCCTGCCGATAATGGGCTCGATGGCGGATAACGGGACGGTTTCAACGAAGGTGAGAATGTCTTTCACGTTAAGAACGCTCTTGTCCTGCAAATTGTCCTCCGCGTTAGCGGTAACGGGCTTCTCCAGCAGGACCTCCCCGTCCTTTTCGATGTAGATGATGTTGGTGTGATTGTTGGCCACCCGCACGGCGGCGGTGTGCCCCTCCCGCTTGCCGTGCAGGAAGATATCCAGCAGGCACGGCGTTTCGGGACATGTGACCTTGATGGATGTGGCATCCAGATAGCCCTGGATGGCGGCTGCGTCATTCTCCGTGACGTTGGCGATCACCTGAAGCTCCGCGTCCGCGTCGCCCGCCACAATACCTACCGCGATGGCAGCGTCGATGCCGCGACGGCCATCAGTATTGGGTACGACCACAGATTTCACGTTCTTCAGAATGTTGCCGCTGACCTCGGCCAGCACTTCTTCCGGTTTTCCGCCCAGCACCTCGCGCAGCTTGGCAGCACAGTACGCGACGGCGATGGGCTCTGTACACCCTGTGGCCAGCAGGAGCTCTTCCCGCAGGATAGCCGTATAGGCGGCTACCGTTTTGTCGTTCAACATCATGACATTCTCCTTCGTATTCATTTTTTATGATCAGGCCCGCAGGCCGGATACATGGGATAACGGGGGGTGCCGGGGATTGCCGGGATGCGATATTTTGGTGTAGGGGCTGACGACTCTGCCGGCCCGTTCGTATGGATCGCACGGAGAAGATAGGGCGGACAGGGTCGTCCGCCCCTACAGGGCTTTATTGCCTTTGAACGATCTCCTCACCGCAGATCCGGTACGTCGTCCTCCAGATCCACCCAGTCCTGCACATCCACGGTGGAAAACGCCGTCTCCGTATTGCGGATCACCACCTTGGCAAGGCCCGCGTTGATCACCAGACGGCGGCACATGGCGCAGGAGGTGGCGTCGTGGAGCAGCTCGCCGGTCTGGGCGTTGCGGCCCACCAGATACAGCGTGCCGCCCACCATGTCGCGCCGGGCGGCGGAGATGATGGCGTTGGCCTCGGCATGGACGCTGCGGCACAGCTCGTACCGCTCACCCCGGGGCACCCGCATGGCTTCGCGGGTGCAAAGACCCATATCCACGCAGTTGCGGCGGCCACGGGGTGCGCCGTTATAGCCGGTGGAGATGATCTCATCGTTCTTCACAATGATGGCGCCGAACACCCGGCGCAGGCAGGTGGCCCGCTCCAGTACGGTCTCGGCGATGTTCAGATAGTAGTTTTCCTTGCTGATACGCTCCATGGCGGTTTCTCCTTGCGACACATAATTTTCACTTAACTTGATTATAGCCTGTTTTGCCGCTCCCTTCAACAAATACACCCGTCACGATTTTCACAAAAATTTGCCGTGTTTTTTGAAGAAAACGTAAAATTTAGGAATCTTTTTCCATACTGAAATGGTCTGTTTTTGGCATCGGGGCCAAAAACAGGACCGCCTTTGCGGGCGGTCCTGTCAGTGTATGATCAGCTCTTGTTCAGCTTATACAAATTCTTATCCGCGGCGAAGTTGGTCAGCTCATACAGCACCAGCACATCGTCAGCCTGATCCGCCAGCGGCTGTACGCCCTCCCGGTAGAACCGGAGATCCAGCACCGTGATGGTGTCATAATCCTTCACCAGGAAGGGCAGGAAGCTGTTGGCAAAGCTGTCCTTCACCACCAGCAGGGACTTGCCGGTATTCGCGCCGGTGTCGATGACCACCTTGGCGTAGTTGCCGCCCATGAAGATCTTGTAGTGATCCTTCTCCTCCAGTGCCGCCATGCTGTACAGGCTGTCGGATACCTCGCCGTCGCAGTCCATGGAGCGGATGGCGGCGCTAGATGCGATGGACACCGTGTCATAGGGGCTGTCCGGCAGCAGCACCTTGGAGTACAGCGTGCCCCGGAAGGTGGTGCTCATGGGCGTCAGCGTCCAGCTCTGATCTGCGTGTCCGGTGGCGGCGCACCATACGCCGTAGGCGGTCTGCGCGCCCTTGGTAGTCCAGTGGTGGTCGGTGCGGTAATACATGTCCGCCGCGTCGGGGGTCAGGGCGGGCCGCAGATCGATAGCCTGTTTCCCGAACTGGTTGGTCAGTGTGTCGAAGCATCCCGCCGCGTCAAAGAGGGGCGCGTTGGCGGGCAGGTCATCCCGGAGCATATAGGCGGGGGTGGGTACCATCATAATGCGGCAGTCCTTGCCGGAATTGTTGTCGAAGAACGTCCGCACCTGCTCCAGATTCTTCTCGTACTGGTCGGTATCAAAGGTGTCGGGCGTCACCTTGGCGAAGTAGCGGCCGTCCCGGCCCAGCCATGTGTCGTTGATCTCCTGCCGCAGGGCTGCCCGCTGCACCAGAGAGGCCGTCTCCATCCAGGTGTCCCGCAGGGCGATCTGATCGGAGACATAATCCTCCGCTTTCTTGGTGAAGGTACCGTCCATCAGCGTCGTCCAACTCAACTCCGGCTTCAGCTGGAGATAGCGGTTCTCGTTGGGGGAGAACTCCCGCTCCGGCGTCAGCAGCGAGGCCAGCGCCAGCGCCACCAGAATACCGAAGATGGCCGCCAGCGGCGCCAGCTCCCGGCGCTTGTGTTCACTTTTCATCAGGCGCGCGCCGCCTTTGTCAGGGTTGCTCATAGATGCTCCTCCTTAGAAGCGGAAGTAGAGGAAGGGGTTATAGCTGTCGCCCACCAGAAACGCGATAGACAGCAGCAGCAGGATCACCACGCCCACGGTGCGCAGCGTCACGGCGGCGGTGTCGGACAGCCTGTCCTCCACACGGTTCCACAGCCGCAGCGGGCCGGTGGTGCAGCCGATGGCGGCGGCGATCAGCAGCACCACATTGGAGCGCAGCAGATACAGCGCCGCGCCGTCGGCAAAATGGGCGGTGAACATAGCAGAGACGTACTGTCCCAGCTGGCCGAAGTCGGTGATGGCGAACAGCACCCAGCCCATGATGAAGGCAAAGATGGTGTACACATGGCCCACCCATTTGGGGGCCTTGTCCAACCACCGCAGCAGGAACAGCTTCTCCAGGATCAGCAGCACCGCGTAATAGAGGCCCCACAGCACAAAGTTCCAGCTGGCCCCGTGCCACAGGCCCGTCAGGAACCAGACGATGGCAAGGTTCAGAATCTGCCGGGCCTTGCCGTGACGGTTGCCGCCCAAGGGGATATAGACATATTCCCGGAACCAGGTGCTGAGGCTGATGTGCCACCGCCGCCAGAACTCAGTGACGGTGCGGGACTCGTAGGGATGCTCAAAGTTTTCCAGAAAATGGAAACCAAACAGATGACCCAGACCGATGGCCATGTCGGAGTATCCGGAAAAATCGAAGTAGATCTGGAAGGTGAAGGCGATGGCGCCCAGCCACGCCGTCACGGCGGAGGGTGCGGACATGGCGCTGATCTGCTCCCACAGAGCGCCCACTTGATTGGCGATCAGCACCTTTTTGGCAAGGCCCACCACAAAGCGCTGCATGCCCCGGCTGGCCTCGAAGATACTCTCCCGGCGGTACATCAGCTCATGCTCCACCGTCTTGTACTGGACGATGGGACCGGCGATCAGCTGGGGGAACAGCGTCACGTACGCGCCCACGTTGAGGATGTTCTTCTGGGGCTTGACGATGCCCCGGTACACGTCGATGGTGTAGGACATGGTCTGGAAGGTGTAGAAACTGATGCCGATGGGCAGGGCCAGTCCCAGCGCGGGGATACCGGCGCTCAGGAGGCTGTTCAGATTGTCGATGGCGAAATCCGTGTACTTGAAGAAGCCCAGGATCCCCAAATTGCCCACCACGTCCACGATCAGCACGGCCTTGGCGGCCTTCTGCTTTCCGGCGTCCTGAAAATGGCCGATGAGCCGGGCGTTGGTGTAGTCGAATACCGTGGAGAACAGCATGATCAGGATATACTTCGGCTCGCCCCAGCCGTAGAACACAAGGCTGAACAGCAGCAGCACGGTATTGCGTGCCTTCCGGGGAAACAGGAAATAGATCCCCGCCACCACAGGCAGGAAGATCAACAGAAAGACGGTGCTGCTGAATACCATAAGGGTTCTCCTTCGTTTACGGTTTGTTTACGGCGCTTTTGCCGGAAAGTGGGACAGAGCGCTGCTCTGTCCCACAGGGGATGATCGGTTGTGCGGATGGACTATACCGTTTTTCGCGTGGCGGGGTGAGGGCACCCCGCCCTACGGAATTCTACCGATGGTCAGTGCGTAGGGCGGCCTGCCCTCAGGCCGCCGCGCATTACGCCATTTTGCGCCGACATCACACCACGTTGTGCAGATATCCCACCAGCGCCGTGGAGCGGATGGCGGACAGGTTGTTGACGAACAGCACGTCCTGCACGCCCTTGTCCTGGGCGAACTGGCTGATGCTGCCCTTCCAGTACCGGTAGTCCAGCACATAGATGGTCTGGTAGTGATCCGTCAGGAACGGCACAAAGGCATTGCCGAAGGATTCCTTCACCACGATGCAGCTGGAGCTGTCGGTCACGTCGGGGTTGTTGATGACGGAATAGGCGTTGTCGCCGGTGATGAACGCGCCGTATTTCAGGCTGGCGGGCGCGTCGGATTCATCATAGATGATCTTGCCCCGGGTCAGGTTCGCGTTCTCGCTGTCGCCGTAGTCCAGCGTGGCCTCGGTGCTGAGGGGGTGATAGGCCACCACCCTGTCGGGGTTTTCTCCCATTGTGGCGTTCTGGTTGGAATCCCGGTAGAAGGTGCCCAGGAAGCCGTTATACTCGTCCGCCTTATAGCTGGCGATGGGCGTGGGCGTGATGCCCTTGGCCTTGCAGAACTGCTCATAGGCGTAGTATGCGCCGGTAGCCGTCCAGTGATGGTCGGTGCGGAAATAGACATATTCGGTGCGGTGGGCCAGCAGCGCGTCATACAGCGCCACGGACTTCACGTTGCCGTTCATATAGCCGATGATCTTCTGCTCGGCCTCTTTCTGGTCGCCGAACACATCCTTGCCGTACAGCTCGTCCGGCAGGCTGATGCCGGAGCTGAGGGGAATGGGCAGCATGTACACGTTGGCCTTGCCCGCCAGCGCGTCCGCCACGGCGTTCACATTGTCGGCGTACTTCTTGGCGGTGCTGTCCACATAGCTGTACATCTCATAGCCGGTGTCGCCCACACGGTATACCGCGTCATACTGCTGCTGGTCGCCCTTCAGCTCGATCTTCTGATAGGCGGGGGCGGGGACGTCCGCTGTATTGTCGCCCCCGTTGGGATCGCCCGTGTTGCCGGGATCGGTGGTATCGCCGGCGGCGGGCGGGGTGTTCGCGTTGTCATTGGCGGGCGTCTTATTTTTCCCCAGATTGATGACGATCAATACCACGGCGGCGATGGCCACCACCAGCGCGATCAGCAGCATCAGGGGCGACAGGCTGCCGCGGCGTCCTCTGTACCGACTCATTTTACATAGCCCTCCACGATGGCGGTGGCGGCGGCGGTATCATCGCTGACGCACAGCACCACCACAGCGCCGTCCTGCCGCAGCAGCGCGCCGTCCAGACGGGCCTCCTCCTCGGGCTGATAAAGGTTGGCCTCCCGCTTCAGGTCGTCCAGATAGGTCTGCACGTTGGCGTACAGCGTTTTGGCGTCGTCGGCGCTGGCGCACTGGGCCACCACGATCATGTCGGCGGTGTTGCCGTCGGCCATGTAACCGGCGATGGTGGTGCCCTCAGGAGGATCCAGCTTGTAGTTCAGGTCCTCCACAGCGGTAACGATCATGTCGGCGCTGTAAGGCACGTTGTTCTTCAGATCGTCGGCCAGCTTCTGGACATCCACGGTCTTGCCGCCGCTTTCACCGCCGCAGGCGGCCAGCGTCAGCATCATCATAGCCGCCAGCAGGGCGGCGAGCATCTTTTTCATCCAAGATCCCTTCCTTTGTATCCTGCCCGTTGCCGGGCGTTTTTTGTTTGTGTCTGTCACGGCGGCGCATACCGCGCCGGTAATCAGCATCATACCACAAGTATAGACGAATTTGAAGGGCAATTTGTTCCCGCCGTGAAAAATTTTACATTTCGTTCACAGCCACTAGTATGCACCGTCAGGCCGGGGCTCTATTCCGTCAATAGACCCGTTTTTCCAGCGCGTGACACAAGGGCGCGAAGGTCATGGGCCATACCGCTCCGGCAAACAGCACCATCACGGCGTAGCGCACCGCGCCGCCCGGCCCCGGGCCCAGCAGCGCCGCCAGCGGCGCCTTCAGCGCGGCCCGGATGGCCACGATCAGGACAAGGCCCCCCACCAGCTTGATGATCTGCACATACCACACGGCCCGGGTGTCAAAGTGGATAAATTTCAGATCCAGCCACCACACCGCCAGCAGGCCCACCGTGGCCCCCATCAGCTTCCATGCGTTCTCCACGCCGTGGGCCAGATTGTCCGCATCCACATCGGCGGGGAAGTGATACAGCGACACGAACAGCAGATATCCCGCCGCCAGCGCCAGCATCACGCCGATCACCGCGGCCATGACGCCGTGGCGGATGTCGCTGTGCTCCATGACGGGATAGAGGACGAACAGCAGCACCACCGCCGTCACGGCGGCCACACCCACATCCAGCGGCGTGTGGACGCCCAGATACATCCGGGAAAAGGGCACCAGCACCGCAATGACGATGCACACCACCCGCACCCATTTCCGGCAGGTGAACCGGGCGATGCCGCCGAAGGTGCCCACGGCGTTCTGGGTGTGGCCGCTGGGGAAGGAGTAGCCGGTGGCCTGGGCGCGGGCGCTCTCCACGATGGTGAAATTGCTGTCCAGCACCCACGGCCGGGGGATGCGGCACAGCAGCTTCAGAAACTGGTTCAGCACCGTTCCGGCAAAGCCCACCGCCAGCAGGTAATAGCCCTCCTTCTTGCTGACGCACCAGAACACGAACAGCGCCACGATCATGAACACCATCTCCTCGCCCAGATGGGTGATCAGGGAAAAGACGGTGTCCAGAAACGGCGTGCGGATGGATTCCAGAGCGTATAAAACTCCCATAAGCGCACCTCCCGTGTGGATTTTTCTTCAGTATAGCCTGTTTTTGCCGCCTTTGCAACCGCCAAAGCGCAAAAAAGCAGCGTCTCCGGCGGCCTGCCGGAGACGCTGCGCGGGTTAAGGAAAGCTTACTTGATGCAGATGGTCTCGATCTCCACCAGTGCGCCCTTGGGCAGCGCGGCTACCTCCACGGCGGAGCGGGCGGGATACTGACCCTCGGTAAAGAATTCGGCGTACACGGCGTTCATGGCGGCGAAGTCGCCCATGTTCTTCAGGAACACGGTGGTCTTGACCACGTTGTCCATGGTCAGGCCGGCCTCGGTCAGGATGGCCTTCACGTTGGTCAGGGACTGACGGGTCTGCTCGGTGATGCCGCCGGGCACGAACTCGCCGGTAGCGGGATCGATAGGCACCTGGCCGGAGGTGACGATAAACGTGCCGCAGTCGATGGCCTGGGAATAGGGGCCGATGGCGGCGGGAGCGTTGGCGGTGGAAATGATCTTCTTCATGGGAACATCCTCCTTGTTTGTTACTGTACGTCCATGGTACACCACAGGCCCGGAAATGTCAACGAGTAACCAACGGGTCAGCAACTCAATATACTGATGCAGGGAGAGACATTTTCTCCCGCGAAGCGTTCAACACGCAAAAGGGAGGCGCATATGAACCAAATCATTTCGATCCGGGACGCCGCCCTGACGTATCAGGCCCGCAACGGTGAGGTGGAGGCGCTGCGGCGCGTCTCCTTCGACGTGGCGGAGGGGGAGTTCGTCAGTATCGTCGGGCCCTCCGGCTGCGGAAAATCCACACTGCTGGGGGCGCTGGCGGGCCTGGAGACGCTGGACGGCGGCACGGTGACGCTGTGCGGCGCGCCGGTATCCGGGGCCGGCGGCCATGTGGGCTTCATGCCCCAGCGGGATCAGCTGTTTGAATGGCGCACTATCCGGGACAATGTGCTGCTGGGGCTGGAGATCCGCCGTGACCGGGACCCGGACCACCGCGCCCATGTGGATGCCCTGCTGAAGCGCTACGGCCTGGCGGAGTTCGCCGCCAAGCGGCCCGACCAGCTCTCCGGCGGCATGCGCCAGCGCTGCGCCCTGATCCGCACGCTGGCCACGGGGCCGGATATCCTGCTGCTGGATGAACCGTTCTCCGCCCTGGACTATCAGACGCGGCTGGCGGTGTCCGGCGACATCTGGCGCATCATCCGCGGCGAGGGCAAGACCGCCCTGCTGGTGACCCACGATATCTCCGAGGCCGTCAGCATGTCGGACCGGGTGGTGGTGCTGTCCCGGCGGCCCGCCGTGGTGAAGGCGGTGTTCGACATGGGGGAGCTGCGGACGCTCGCGCCCATGCAGCGGCGGGAGAACCCGGCCTTCCCCCGTTACTTCGACGCCATATGGAAGGAGCTGGAGCTGCATGAATGAGGCCCTGTCGCCCAAGCGGGCGCGGTATCTGCTGGCGCTGCGGCGGCAGACCCGGCGGGTGCGTATCTGGCAGATCTCCCTGCTGGTAGGCTTTTTCGCTTTCTGGGAGCTCAGCTGCCGCGTGGGGCTCAGCGACGGCTTTCTGGTCAGCTGTCCCAGCCGCATCGCCGCCACTTTCGTCAACCTGTGCCGGGGCGGCGACGTGCTGGTGCATGTGGGCACCTCCTGCTGGGAGACGGCGGTGGGGTTTCTGCTGGGTACTGCCGCCGGTACGCTGATCGCCGTGGCCATGTGGTGGTGGCCCACCCTCAGCCGGGTGCTGGATCCGTATCTTGTGGTGCTCAACGCCCTGCCGAAAACGGCGCTGGGGCCCATCTTCATCGTGTGGATGGGCGCGGGCACCGGGGCCATCATCGTCATGACGCTGGCCATCTCGCTGATCGTCACCATATTGAACATGTATGAGGGCTTCCGCGCCACGGACGCCCAGAAGCTGCGGCTGATGGCCGCCATGGGGGCCAGCCGCTGGCAGACGCTGCGGATGCTGGTGTTCCCCGCCAACTACGCCACGCTGCTGAACACCCTGAAGGTCAATGTGGGCCTCTCGTGGGTGGGCGTCATCATGGGCGAGTTCCTTGTCTCACGGGCCGGGCTGGGCTACCTGATCGTCTACGGCTCTCAGGTGTTCAACATGGATCTGGTGATGACCAGTGTGCTGCTGCTTCTGGCGGCCGCGGTGATCATGTACCGGCTGGTGCTGTGGGTGGAAAAAATACTGTATCGTTTATTGGGGGTAAAAGCATGAAAAAGATCTTCGCGCCAATTCTTGCCGCCCTGACGCTGCTGCCGCTGCTGTGCGGCTGCGGCGCGGGGCAGACGGAGAAGGAGCTGACCACCGTCCGGCTCAACGAGGTGACCCATTCCGTGTTCTACGCGCCGCAGTATGTGGCCATGGAGCTGGGCTTCTTCGCGGAGGAGGGCCTTGCCATCGAGCTGACCAACGGCGGCGGGGCCGACAAGGTCATGACCGCCGTGGTGTCGGGACAGAGCGACATCGGCCTTGCCGGGCCGGAGAGCTGCGTCTACATTTACAACCAGGGCAAGGACGACTATCCCGTGGTGTTCGCCCAGCTGACGGCCTGCGACGGCGCGTTCCTCATGGGCCGCACGGATGATCCCTTCGACTGGGAGGATCTCCGGGGCAAGACCATCATCGGCGGCCGCAAGGGCGGCGTGCCGGAAATGACGCTGGAATACGTCCTGCGCCAGCACGGATTGGAGCCACAGGTGGACGTGATCGTGGATACCAGCGTCCAGTTCAACATGATGGCCGGGGCCTTCACCGGCGGGCAGGGCGACTATGTGACGCTGTTCGAGCCTGCCGCCACCCAGGTGGTCACCTCCGGCGAGGGGTATATCCTCTGTTCCATCGGCGCGGAGAGCGGTCGCATCCCCTACACCGCCTATTTCGCCTCCCAGAGCTACACGGCCCGGCATGACGACGTGATCGCCGCCTTCTGCCGCGCCGTGGCCAAGGCCATGGACTGGGTGGATTCCCACACCGACCATGAGGTGGCCGAAGCAATTATTGGCCAGTTCCCCGATACCAGCCTTGACACGCTGACCGCCGTCA
Source organism: uncultured Oscillospiraceae bacterium (assembly GCA_934597345.1). GTDB lineage: Bacteria > Bacillota > Clostridia > Oscillospirales > Oscillospiraceae > Vescimonas. The sequence goes on along the minus strand of CAKTRJ010000048.1, from coordinate 736 downwards.
CCGCCCGCCACCGTGAGATCGGTGCGTGGAACACGCCCCTGACCATGGAGCAGGCGTCCTTGGAACGCTTGGAGACCGTCATGACCCAGGCGGGCGAGCTGACGGAGGATCAGTGGGTGGACTTCGACAAGCTGGTGGATAACCACTGGGCGGAAGCCGCGCGGTAAAATAAGAGCGGCACACTTCTGTCATTCCGAGCCAGTGCGCACACTGGCGTGGGGAGCGATCCGAGCGCTGCCAGTGGCAGATGAAGCGAGGTGAGCGAGTGGCAGCGGTCAAAATTTCGGCGGCTTAAATGCCGCAACGAAATTTTGGACACCGCAACAGGGAATCCGTATCCCGATAAAAGAAAGACGGATTGCCGCGTCGCTTCGCTCCTCGCAATGACAGGTTTTTCGATGGCGCACGCACCACCGGTAGAACCCCGTAGGGGGCGGCGGCCTGAGGGCAGGCCGCCCTACGAAAGGGTGCGGTGAAACTCCGTAGGGCGGGGTGCCCACACCCCGCCGCACGGCAAACACACGCACCACCGGTAGAACCCTGTAGGGGGCGGCGGCCTGAGGGCAGGCCGCCCTACGAAAGGGTACGGTGAAACCCCGTAGGGCGGGGTGCCCACACCCCGCCGCACGGTAAACACATCGCCCCGTCGGTAGAACCCCGTAGGGGGCGGCGGCCTGAGGGCAGGCCGCCCTACGAAAGGGTACGGTGAAACCCCGTAGGGCGGGGTGCCCACACC
>CAKTRJ010000047.1 GCA_934597345.1 uncultured Oscillospiraceae bacterium | reverse complement strand
ACCCTGCAGGGCTACTTCGGCTACACCGTCAACAGCGCCAAGGGCAAGCCCACCAACAGCGAATTCATCGCCATGATCGCCGACCGTATCCGCCTCCACCGCAAGAATCAGGGCCAATGAAAAAATAAAACGTGAGGATATATCCTCACGTTTTATTTTTTCATCACCGGCGTCAGCCGCCAGTCGCTGCCGGGTACGGACTGTTCCAGCGCATCATAAGCCAGCGTATAAAGATCGGTATACGCCGCCTCCCGCCGGAACAGCTCTTCCGCAGACGGGCCAAGAGCCGCCACATCCGCCGCCTTGGTCAGCACCGGCTGCCCCGCCCTCCGCATCTGCCGCAGCAGGGCGCGGCCCGTTTCGTTGGCCGCCAGCACACGGGCGTAGGGTACGGTCTCCGGCGCTTTGGGAAGCCCCAGCCACGCCGCGAGCACCAGCCGCCGCAGACGGGCCGCCGGATAGCGCTTGGTTTTCACCGCCGCCAGCAGCTCCTCCACCGTGGCGCAGCGACGCACCGCGTCGTACACCCGGTGGTACAGGCCCTCTCCGCCGCCGTCATAGGCGGCAAATTCCTCCTCTGTCATCTGCCGCAAACGGGCCAGAATGGCCCGCTCCACATGGCGGCTGTCCGTCACACGCCCCACCGCCAGCTCACGAGCCAGTACCGTTGAAGCGGCCTCCGGCATAAAGGAGAAAGCCGACTCTCCCTCACCCCGCCGCACCATCTGGCGGATATAGGAGGCGGAGGCATAGCCCTCCGACGGAGCGCCGTCATGGCCGGCGCCGACCCGCCGCACCACGATCGGTGTTATGTCAACCTCAAGTCGGCGGTAGGCCTTCAGATATTCCACAGCCAGCGTGTCGTTGGGCTGGCGCAGCACCGACGCGGAAGCCCCCAGACGGGCTTCGACGGCCTTCTGCCGGGCGGCGGCGTAGGTAACGCCTGCCGCCAGCTCCGTACGGATATCCGCCTGCAAATCGGGAGACAACAGCGTGTCCGCCACACCTTGCAGCAGCGCGGCATCGCCGCACTCGCTGCCGAAGCCGATGTGGGTGCAGCCCGCCATAGCCAGCAGCTGGACGCCGCCTTTGGCAAAGGTCTCCGCCGTGGCCATAGCCCACGGAGTCGGCAGCTCCAGCACCAGATCCGCACCGCAGTCCACCGCCATCTCCCCACGGGAGAGCTTGTTCACCAGCGCGGGCTCGCCCCGCTGGACAAAGTTGCCGCTCATGGCGCAGACCACGGCGTCCGCGCCATGCTGCCGCAGCTGAGCCATCAGGTAGGCATGGCCGCTGTGGAGCGGATTGAATTCACAGATGATCCCCGCAACGGTCATATGGGGTGCTCCTTTCCCAGTCATTTTTTCTCATTTTACCCCATGCGGCAGGCAAATGCAACTTGACATTTGCCCCGCGCCATATTTACAATAGGAGCAACACAACGAAACGAGGTCTGTACCTATGAATATTGCCCTTTTCTACGCCATGCCGTCGGAGATCGACAGCCTCATCCACGGGGCCGAGCCTATGGAGACGGTATACGGCGTGTCCTTTTACCGCATCCGTCCTAACGTGATTGCCTGCTGCGGCGGCGTGGGCAAGGTGAACGCCGCCATGGCCGCCGCGGTGCTGATCCAGCGCTACCACCCCGACCTGATCCTCAACGCCGGTGTGGCGGGCTGCTTCGAGGAGGTGCCCATCGGCACACTGGTGCTGGCGGAAAAGTTTATCCAGCACGATGTGGACACCACCGGCGTGGGCGACCCCATCGGACTGATCTCCACCGTCAATCGGGTGGACTTCCCCACCGCTGATTTTGAAAAGGCCCGGGCCGCCATGGACAAGACCGGCTATCCCTACCGCACCGGCACCGTGGCCACCGGCGACTGGTTCGGCATCCCCGGTGATCGTGCCGACTGGGTGCGGGACACCTTCCATCCTCTGCTGTGTGAGATGGAGGGCGGCGCCGTGGCCCAGGTATGCTATCGCTGCGGCGTACCCTTTATGGCGCTGAAATCCGTGTCCGACTGCCTGACCAGCAAGCACGACTATAACTTTAATTTCCCCACCGCCATGCGGGATCTGAACGCCGCCGTCATGGCCCTGGTGGATCATCTGGAGGACTGAACCATGGAACGTATCGCAAGCTTTACCGTGAACCACGACGTGCTGACGCCGGGGCTGTACCTCAGCCGCCGGGACGGCAGCGTCACCACCTTTGACCTGCGCTTCAAGAGGCCCAACACCGGCGACCTGCTGACCAACGCCCAGATGCACTCGGTGGAGCACATCATCGCCACCGCCCTGCGCAACAGCGAGCAGAAGGATGCCGTCATCTACTTCGGTCCCATGGGCTGCCAGACGGGCTTCTACTTCCTGTTTGACAGCGCTCAGCTCACCGACACGCAGGCCATCGACCTGCTGCGGCAGGTGTTCGCACAGGGCGCGGCGTGGGAAGGCCCCATGCCCGGCAAGTCCTCCCGCGAATGTGGGAATTATGTCAACCTGGACGTGGCGCTGGCGCGGGAGTGCTGCGCGTTTTACGCCGGTATTCTGGACGGCTGGACGGTGGAAAAGCTGGTCTATCCGGAGTAAGGGAAAAAGTCCGTTTTTTGCAACACATTTTGCAAAAAATCCCGGTATTTCTGTTGACAAAGGGATTTTCCGCTGTTATACTAGTAAGGCCGCTTTGAATGGGTCAAAAGTTTTGGCTTTCGCCAAACGCCCCCGACAGCGAGTCCGTAATAAAGGAAAGGCAGGTGCAACAAGTAATGCAGGCTATTATCGTGACCGGTGGTAAGCAGTACGCCGTCTCTGAGGGCGACACTCTGTTTATCGAAAAGCTGGACGCCGAGGCTGGCGCTTCCGTGGTGTTTGACCAGGTGCTGGCGATCGTGGACGGCGAGAACACCAAGTTCGGCACTCCCGTGGTGGAGGGCGCGAAGGTGGATGCCACCATCGTGAAGAATGGCAAGGGCAAGAAGATCCGTATCTTCAAGTACACCCCCAAGAAGGGTTACCGCAAACGTCAGGGTCATCGTCAGCCCTACACCAAGGTCGAGATCGGCAAGATCAGCTTCTAAGGTGACAGCATGACGAGCGTCATTTTCCACACCGTGGAAGACCGCATCATCGGATTTGATGCACAGGGACACAGCGGATACGGCGAAGAGGGCGAGGATATCGTCTGCGCCGCCGTGACCAGCGCCGTGCGGCTGGTGGAAGCCACCGTCAACGACGTGATGGGGCTGTGCGCCTCGGTGAAGGTCGATCAGGAGACCGCCGCCATCTCGCTCCGGCTGCCCGGAGGACTGGCGCCCACAGCGGAGTCCACCTGTCAGAATCTCATGACGGGACTGATGGTCTATCTGGCTCAGCTTCACGATGAATATCCGGAAAACATCGAAGTGATGGAGGCATAAGTCTCTCTCCTTCCGTATCTTTTAGAAAGGATGGTACTGCGAAATGTTGCACATTGGTCTGCAGTTCTTCGCCCATAAAAAAGGTATGGGCTCCACCAAGAACGGCCGCGACTCCGAGTCCAAGCGCCTTGGCCCCAAGCGCGCTGACGGTCAGTTCGTTCTGGCTGGCAACATCCTTGTTCGCCAGCGCGGCACCCACATTCACCCCGGCACCAACGTGGGCAAGGGTACCGACGACACCCTGTTCGCCAAGGCTGACGGCGTTGTCCGCTTTGAGCGTCTGGGCAAGGATCGTAAGCAGGTTTCTGTTTACCCCGCCGAGTAATTTTGTCTTGATCAAAAACACGCCTGCCGCACGGCAGGCGTGTTTTTTGCTGTCAAAGCAAAGGGTGGAAACTCCAGAGAAGCGGTGTTCCGCCCTGCCCCTGCCTCCCCTGTGCAAGGGGAGGTGGCGCGAAGCGCCGGAGGGGTTGTCGGATAGCGGACAATCCCCCAGTCCCGGCTTACGCCGGGCCAGCCCCCTTTACACAAGGGGGCCTTTAAAGCAGGCTACTTGACGCAGGGCAAATTTTCCGCTAAAATAGGATATACTAGGTGTAAAAGGCACATTTTTCAGATAGAATGAGGTAACACAATGGCAAACGGATTCATCGACAAGGCACGCATCACCTGCCGCGCCGGCAACGGCGGCAACGGTGCGGTGGCCTTCCATCGGGAAAAATACATTGCCGCCGGCGGCCCGGACGGCGGCGACGGCGGCGACGGCGGCTCCATCATTCTGAAGGTGGACGACAACATGTCCACCCTGATGGACTTCCGTTATAAGCGCAAATATGTGGCGTCCAACGGCGTGGACGGTCAGGGCGGCCGCAAATCCGGCAAGGACGGTCAGAGCCTTACCATCCGCGTCCCCCGCGGCACGCTGGTGCGGGACGCAGAGACCGGCGAGATCATCAAGGACATGTCCGACGACCAGCCCTATGTGCTGTGCAAGGGCGGCCGGGGCGGCTGGGGCAACCAGCACTTTGCCACCCCCACCCGTCAGGTACCCCGCTTCGCCAAGGCGGGCCTACCCGGTGAGAGCCACGACGTGGTGCTGGAGCTGAAGCTGCTGGCAGACGTGGGGCTGGTGGGCTTCCCCAATGTGGGCAAATCCACGCTGCTGAGCGTGGTCACCAAGGCTCACCCCAAGATCGCCAACTATCACTTCACCACCCTGTACCCCAATCTGGGCGTGGTATATGTGGACGAGGGCGTCAGCTTCGTCATGGCCGACATCCCCGGCATCATCGAGGGCGCCAGCGAGGGTGCGGGTCTGGGCCACGATTTCCTGCGGCATATCGACCGCTGCCGCCTGCTGGTGCATCTGGTGGACGTCTCCGGCAGCGAAGGCCGCGACCCCATCGCCGACTTTGACGCCATCAACGCCGAGCTGAAGGAGTACAGCCCCGAGCTGGCCACCCGTCCCCAGATCGCCGTGGCCAACAAAACCGACCTTCTGATGGACGAGGAGCAACTGGACGCCTTCCGCGCCCATGTGGAGGAACTGGGCTACGAGTTCTTCGCCATGTCCGCCGCCACCCATCAGGGCACCCGCGAACTGGTGCGGCACATCGCCCAGCGGCTCAGCGAGCTGCCGCCGGTAACGGTGTACGAGCCGGAGTATGTGCCCCGCCCGCCCCAGATCGACACCTCCGAGCCGCTGGAGATCCACCGGGAGGACGACACATGGCTGGTGGAGGGTCCGTGGCTGCAAAGGCTCATGGCCAACATCAACTTCTCCGACTACGAAAGCCGCATGTATTTCGACAAAATGCTGCGCCAGAGCGGTCTGTTCGACCGGCTGGAGCAGATGGGGATCCAGGACGGCCACATCGTCAGCATGTACGACCTGGAATTCGAGTACCAGCGCTGACCGCATAAACGACACCTCCGCCGCGCACACTAGCGGCGGAGGTGTTTTTTTATGAAGTATGCCATCGATCTTACCGATCTGCTCAACAACGATCCCCAGGCGTATACCTATTTCTACGCCCTGCCCGCCCAGACCCAGACCGACCTGCGCAAGCGGGACATCCGCAGCATGGAGGAGCTGAAGGCCGCCACGGCAGACCTGGCCTACGCCGACCGCCCGGACGTATTTTGAACAAACGAGGGAGGTGCGCAAAAAACGCGTACCTCCCTCGTTCTCTGTCTTACAACAGCTGCTCCCGCTGGGCCATCAGCTGTTCGATAAACACCTTGGCCGCCAGCGGCAAAGTGCGGCGCTCCTTGGTGACAACAGCCAGTGTCCGGATGATGGGCGGGTCAATGGGCAGCGGCACCACATCGTAGTTGGTTTTGCGCAGCACCAGCTCGGTCAGGATGGAAACACCCATCCCCTGCTCGATCATGGACATGAGAGAATAGTCGTCATGCACCCGCAGCCGGACATTCGGCGTGATGTCCGCGGCGGCGAATGCTTCCTCCACCTCGCCGTAGGCGCCGCTCTCCACCATCAGAAACGGCTCTCCCGCCAGTTCTTCCAGCGTAACACAGTCTCTCTCCGCCAACGAATGACCGGCAGGCACCACCGCCCGGAACTGGCTGGACTTCACCACCATCGTCTCCAGTCCCTTCACCGCATGGGGATTCACAAAGCCGAAGTCCACCGCGCCGGTGCGCACCCACTCCTGAATACTAGAATAATCCCCCTGATGCAGCACGATCTGCACGTTGGGGTGCTTCTTCCAGAAGGCTCGAATCACCTGGGGCAGCCAGTGGGCCGACACGCTGGACACCGTGCCGATGCGGACGACGCCTGTCTCCAGCCCGCTGATCTCGTCGGCACTGCGGCGCATGGCGTCATACTGCCGCACGGCGGTCTCCACAGATGGATACAGCCGCTCCCCCTCCGGCGTCAGACGGATGCCGTAGCGGGAGCGGTATAATAATTTCATGGACAGCTCCCGCTCCAGCGAGGTCATCATCTGGCTCAACGCAGGCTGGGTGTAGCCCAAAAGCTCCGCCGCTTTTGTGAAGCTGCCCACCTCCACCACCTTCAGAAATGCTTTATACCGGTGCATATTCAAATAACCTTTCTGCATGTCAACATAATGAACATCAATTTTACTTATTTATAAAACAGTATATAATAGGATACAAGAAAAAGCAAGACAGATGTTGACACACATCTGAAAAAGAAAGGAGCTGCTTTTCATGACAAAGACAAACAACAAGACCCTGAAACTGGTGATCGCAGTTGCCATTCTGCTGATCACGCTGGTGACCCTGGGCTGCCTGCTGGCCAGCGCCGTCACGCCGGTGGTGGCCGTATCCGCCATGCTGATGCCGGTGTGGAGCGTCTCCAACCTGTGCCTGTGGTGCACCATTTTATAACGTTCCTTTGTTCTCTCACTTATTTTCCGCGCAAAGGAGCGGCACACGGTGTGTGCCGCTCCTTTGCCGTTCATCCGGCAAAAAAGCAGACAGCCTGCACGGCTGTCTGCTTCTATGGTTCTTCACAAAGCGTGTTACCACTCCAGATTCTTTTCGGTCTCCTTACTGAACACATGTGCCACGTTGCCGCCGAAGATCATGTTGACCTCGCTGCCCATGGGGAAGTGGGCGGCATTGCCGTTGGTGGGCACGATGACCACCACGTCCTTGCCATCGGCGGTGATATGCAGATGCACGGAGGAGCCCATCAGCTCGCTGACATCCACCTTGCCCTTGATGCCGTCGGCGCACAGCATGATGTGGTCGGGACGGACACCCAGCACCACGTCCTGCTCCGGCACATCCTTGGCGCTCAAACGCTGCTGCTTGTCGTCAGCCAGCTCTACAGTGATGCCATCCAGCGTCACAGCGTACTTGCCGTTCTGCTTGATGAGCCGTGCGTCAAACAGGTTCATCTGAGGCGTGCCGATAAAGCCGGCTACGAACAGGTTGGCGGGATGGTCAAAGACCTCCTGGGGCGTGCCGATCTGCTGGATGAAGCCGTCCTTCATAATGACGATACGGTCGCCCAGGGTCATAGCCTCGGTCTGGTCATGGGTGACGTAAATAAACGTGGTGTCGATCCGCTGGCGCAGCTTGATGATCTCGGCGCGCATCTGGTTGCGCAGCTTGGCGTCCAGATTAGACAGAGGCTCATCCATCAGGAACACGGCGGGGTCGCGGACGATGGCCCGGCCGATGGCCACACGCTGGCGCTGACCGCCGGACAGGGCCTTGGGCTTGCGGTCCAGATACTGGGTGATGTCCAAGATCTCCGCCGCCTGACGCACCTTCTTGTCGATCTCATCCTTGGGTACCTTCTTCAGCTTCAGGGAGAAGGCCATGTTCTCGTACACGGTCATGTGGGGATACAGGGCGTAGTTCTGGAACACCATGGCGATATCACGGTCCTTGGGCTCCACGTCGTTCATCAGCTTGTCGCCGATCCACAACTCGCCGGAGCTGATATCCTCCAGACCGGCGATCATGCGCAGGGTGGTGGACTTACCGCAACCGGAGGGGCCCACCAGTACGATGAACTCCTTGTCCGCGATCTCCAGATTGAACTGCTGGACGGCCACGACGCCTTCCTCGGTGATCTGAAGATTGGTTTTCTTCTCCGGATCCTCGCCCTTCTTGGCCTTTTTCTTCTTCTCGGTGTTGGGGTAGATCTTCTTGAGATCCTTCAATACGACCTTTGCCATACATTCTTGACTGTAACTGTTCCGCCTCCGCAAGGAACAGTCTCGCAGCCGCCTCCCGGCGCACCGCCTTACGACAGGTCTCCACACTGCCGCACCGCCAGCCACAGCGGATCTTCCTCCTTTAATTTGCCGCCGCCGGTCATAAAGTGGAGTGACCACCGGCGGTTGGAATAAGACAGTATCTATTTTATACGAATATACGGCAAATTACAAGGCCAAATGCTGTGAACTTTTGCTCAAAAATGGGATGCTTACGAAACAAATGCCCGATCCGCTTATTTTCGCAATCCGTTGGCGATCCGTTCCGCCATGAGCCGGTGGCCCTCCGCCGTGGGATGCAGGCCATCCAGATACATCTCCGGCCGGGGCGTACCGTCCGCGTCCCGCAGCAGATCATACAGTTCAACATACGGCACATGGAACGTGCGGCAGAACAGCGCCAGCCACTGGTGATACGCCTCCATCACCGCTTTATTGGAGGGCCGCATCACCTCCCGCCACTCCGGCGTCACCGTGGGAAAGGACGCCGCCAGCGGGGAGAGCACCACGCAGCGTCCTCCCGCCGTCAGCACCTGCTGCACCATGGCGCCCATATTGGCCCGTGCGCCGGTATCCTCGCCGGAATAAAAGATGTCGTTGACGCCGCCCATCAGCAGCACAGTGGACCGCATCCCCAAAGGCTGCTGCCGCAGCCGCGGGATGACCTCCGTGTTCAGCCGTGCCAGCATCCCGCCGGTGGTATCGCCGGACACCCCCAGATTCACCACCGGGCAGGCCAGCGCCTGCCCCACCAGCGTCGTCCAACGCTGCGCGGAACGCACGCCGTAGCCGTATGTAATGCTGTCACCCAAGCAGATCAGTTCCATTGTTGTCCCCTTCCCTGGCAAAACAAGTTTTCATCAGTATACCCTTCCCCGTCCGTTAAGTAAAGAAAAAACTCATATCTCCGAATTTTTTTGCCGTTTTTCAAAAAAGTACTTAACTGTAAAGTCCCTTTATCGCTTACTATTACCATAGGAGGTGACGCCATGACCATCAAAGATATCGAAGCCCGGACCGGTATGACCCGGGCCAACATCCGGTTTTACGAGTCCGAAGGGCTTCTGTCTCCGGCGCGGAGTGCCAACGGCTATCGGGACTACTCCGACCACGATCTGGAGGTACTCAAACGCATCAAGCTGCTGCGAAGCCTTCACATCCCGCTGGAGGAGATCAAGGCCCTGCACAACGACAGCGACGATCTGCTCCACACAGTGGATCGTCACATTGCCGCCCTGAATGCGGAACGGCAGGACATCGACCGCTCGGAGCGGGTGTGCCGGGACATGCGCGCCGACGGCGTCACCTATCAGACGCTGGACGCCCAGAAGTATCTGGACGCGCTGGACCGCACTGTGGAGGAGGCCGCCCTGTCCGCCGACGTGATCCCTCCTGTCCGGTCGCCGGGACGGCGGTTCTTTGCCCGCATGCTGGATCTTCTCCTGTACACCGCCCTGTGGGGCAGCTTCCTTGAGCTGCTCTCCGGCAGCAGTGCCATTCAGAACAGCACCGGCTCCGGCCTGCTGAATACGGTGATGTCCCTGCTGATCATGGTCCTTCTGGAGCCGTTGCTGCTGCATCTGTGGGGCGCCACGCCCGGCAAATGGATCATGGGCCTGTCCGTCACGGACAGCGACGGCGTCCGCCTGAGCTACTCCGCCGGGTTCTCCCGCACATTGTCGGTGCTGTGGTACGGCATGGGCGGCTATATCCCCATTTACCGCCTGATCCGCCTGTGGAAAAGCTATAAAGCCTGCGACGAGGGCTCTGGCCTTCCCTGGGAGGTGGAGACCTCTCTGTCCCTGCGGACACAGAAGCGGTGGCGCGCGCCGGTGCTGGCCTGCGCGTACATCATCGTCGTGCTGGGCGCGATGGTGCTGACCATCATAGCGGCCCAGCTGCCCCGCCACCGGGGCGACATCACCACGGCGGAATTCTGCGACAACTTCAACCGCCTTGCCGCCTATCATGGCTTCCACTTCGGCGGCACGCTGGATGAGACCGGCAAATGGCGTGGCGTTCAGCAGGATCCCTATACCGTCTATATCGGTGGCTGGAGCGCCCCGCCGGACTTTACCATCACCGAGACCGGCGGCTCTGTGACCGCCGTCAGCTTCCACTTTGAGACCTCCGACCCGGAGCTGTGGCCCGAGCATTACTACCGGCAGATGGTCATTGCCGCCCTCTCCTACGTCTGCGCGGAAAACCGGTACAGCGCCCTTTCTCCCGCCCAGAACGACCTGATGAACATCATCAAGGATCACAGCTATGAAAGCTCCACCTTCACCGCCGATGGCTTCCTGGTATCCTGCGACGTGAGCTACTCCGGCTATGTGCTGATAGAGGCCAGCGACCCTTACCTCATACCAGAGGACGGGCAGGAGGTATCCTACCGCTTCTCGTTCAGAATGGAAAAGATATGACAAACGAGCCGTCCGGCGATCGCCGGACGGCTCGTTGTTGTTTGAAATTATTCCCACTCGCTCCATGAAACCGTGGCCTAAACGATTTTGTATATGTGGTTTAGTTCCGATTATCGGGATTACTTAGATTATCCAAGAATTACGATGTATCATAATTCCTGTTGTCATTTTGTTGTCGGATGCTTTGATAAATTCTGGAGAATACTTTTACTCAAGTGGAACATCGCCAATAATAAACCTACTTTTTCCAATGATTCTTTCAATGGACTTCACCATTTGCTCGGTCATATCAAGATATTCTGAGAGATCTTGATCCAGAAAGCGAATAGACTGATTCATGCTCCGCTCTATGCCGAGGTTGTTAAGAGAGGTTTCCTTCATTACAGTCACCGACTGATTAGCTTCTTTTATTGAAAGCATCATCTTATGCAAGGCCTTTATATAATCGGTCAATGACTCTTTGTTTTCAGGCTTGGTCGCATACTCATTTTCTAACAAGCCTAAAGTGTTCTTTTCAATTTTAGCCCAAAGCGATTGTATCGATTCTGTATGTTGCTTTAGTTGCTTGCTAAATTCGGAAATATAGCTGGCAGCCTTTTTAGATTGCTTTCTCACAAACGCCGCCGTACCATTGCCGCCACTTTTTTGAACACGGTTGATTTCTTCAGTACATTCGTTTATTCCAGAACTCATCGTTTCCATGCCTGCGGATATAGCTGTAATCTCATCATTCATCTGGCTGGTATCTTCCTCAATATCCGCTAAAAAATCTAAGAATCCCTTTTCCCCTTCAGGAATCTCCAACGAATAGTCATCTGAAACAAATAAACTTTTCAGCTGAATTCGATTTTTATCAAGGAAATCGCTTACAGGATTACTAAAAACGACCGTTCCATTAACAGCGCCTCTAAGATTCTTTTCTAGATATTCAATAAGATCAAAAAATTTCTTAAAATGGGTGGAATAATCCTTGGCACGATATTGTTTTAGATCGAATGGCAGCTTTCCAAGATCATCTCTCGTAATAATAATTGTCTTCTTATTGAAACTATGTGCGAGGCCCAACTCATACATAACATTTGGATTTAGCCCAGTAAGATCTGCTAAAATAACATCCGCGGCATATATTGGAGAAATGATGTCAGCAAGAATGTTTTGCTGATTATCTTCATCACCTGCATGTGAAAACTCAAAGTCATCTTGAAAATGCTCTTTGAGCATTTCGTATGATTCAAAAAAATCATCTGAAAAGGGCATAATTACAAAAACTTTTGATTTTTCCATACTATCCTCCTCAATTATCAATGACAACCTACTGTCGTATAGGCTTTAACGCAAGCAAAAAGCATTACGGCAATCACACGCTTGATGCTTGCTTTGTGGTATGATTGCTGTAAGTACTCCACGTAGGCTCGTAATCTGCGGTCGCTTGGTTTCCCCACATATCCCAGCCTTCACGGTCACCACGAGCAAATAGCTCAAGAAACGGTCCCGGAGAGCAACTTTCGATGATCGGGATAATCTCGTCAGGCTTCCGTGAGTGTTCACGCTTTTGCGTCCGAATGAGGTTGACCTGAGAGCGGGCCGGAGCCAGCGTCCTAAAATTGTCACCTCTGACCCCGAAAAGCAGAATTTCAGTCACATTACGGAAATAGAAGCCGACTCCTCGCCCGTCCGGGCCACCATCCTTCCGCACCTTTTCCCAAATGATATTTCCCTTATACTCAAATCCCCACGCTTTCATAACAGCCAGACCATCTGGCAGAAGAGCGTTGGGAACCCAAAGGTACAAATGGCTTTTTGCTGCAGCGACCTGCTCAACGGGCAACGCCATTATGTCTGCTAATGACATTGTCTCATATCTATTCAGTTTCTTGTTTTCTGGGGCGACTTTTCCAGTGCGGTTTTGAAAGCGCCAAGGCGGATCAGCATAAATCGTTGAATAGCGCTTATCACCGCAGAAAGAGAGAAGGTTTTCAGATGTTTCCTGAAGCGTGCTCATCTATGTATCCCTCCTCCCAATCTGAAACACAAGTTTTCTTAATGCCAATAGCCAAAACGGGGCATCCACCATTGCGGCGTGACTCTAAGCGATATAGCAGCTTTCCCATCCAAGTAGTGCTTGCGCCGTATTTACGCATAATGGGCTTCCAAGTGCGGGAATTCTTATCATAGTCATACACGGTTTTGAACACGTCGTTCAGGTCTTGCGAACGGGTGACAATAATACCGGCGCTTACAATGTCGCAATCATAGTATGTCCGCATTGCAAGCAGATCTCTGTCAAAGGTCTGATCTTTACTGTTCCATTCGAGGTCAAATGCAATTCGACCCTTCAAAAAATCAATATTATGACCGTCGATGTAGTTCTCCGTCACACGCTCCTCAAAAGGAACGCTGGAAAAGCGTCCCCTCTGATCGGCTTGTCTTGGATAAAACTTGATGTGTAAGTCACCTGAAATCCGGATTTCTCTCCACCCATACGGGTAGAGAACATCGTCAAATTTCTTGGGAATCTTAGTCTCGTTTCCGCCCGCTTCACGCAGGTCATCTGTGGTAATGTCGAGTTTTCTTAGGCACTCAACGACTTCACGCCACTCCTCAGGAAAAGCTTGAGTAATGATTTCAATAGCGTGGTTATAGTTGTGGAACTCAAATTTATCTAAAAGATCGGCGTCTATGTAATCAGTAATCTGCATTTCGGCACCTCCAGATACTTATACAAAATATAGTATATCATATTTGCTTAGGCTTTTCAATGGTTTTTGGGCGTTTCTCAACAACATTCTTCAAAAAATGCCGGATTGCAAAAGCCGATAATCCCGTAGCGGCAGCATATTCACTCAGCGAAATTCTCTTGCGCCGGTACAAATCGTAGTATTTCCAAAACACTTTGGGCGGCTCCAAGGTTTCCACAGAAGCGGAAATACGTGCTGCTGGCTCTCTGGCGTAGATCAACTCGCTATTTACAATCTCCATAGCCCTATTTCGGATGTTATTCATCCTTCTGACCCACTCCATTGGGTCGGCGGCTTTCAGCTTCTCCGTGACGCCTTCCGCCTCGGCCATCTGCTTTACCAGCCGAGAGAACATCTCCTCCGACTGGCGGTCGATGTCGGCAAGGTAGCTGTTCAGTTTTTCACTGGTGAGCAGGGTTGCATAAGCGGCCTGACGGTGCTCCTTTAGGTAGCGCCGGTGGCGTTGTCCCCACACGCCGATGGGCTGCTGCTCTTCTTCGGGCAGTTCCAAATTGGGGAGAAGGTAATCCCCAACCTGTGTGTAAGTACCGCCCATTTCCTCAAAAATTGTTTTTGCCATTGTCTGTTCCTACCTTTCATAATTTGTATTTCTGCGCCTTGTGCGCTGGGTTTGCTT
>CAKTRJ010000046.1 GCA_934597345.1 uncultured Oscillospiraceae bacterium | reverse complement strand
GATCCTTGAACGGGTGCAGGTCGGAAAGGTCAAGATAGACGATTTCCTCTTTCTCGGCGCGGGTAGCGTCACGGGGAGCGGCAGGCTGCTCCTGCTCGGGAGCATTGGCCGCCTTGGGCGGTGCCTCCGGCTTATGGGGAATGGGAGCCTCTTTACCGGGAGCTTTCTTACTTTGGGACATTTTGTCTCGGGGCTGCTTGGGCTTTTCAGCGGGGGCGGCTTTGTCCGTTTTGGCCGGACGGCCACGCTTGGGCTTTTCTTCCGTCTGCTCCTTGGCGGGCTTTTTCTCCGGGGCTGTTTCCTCCTTTGCCGGAGCCTTATTCTTTGCGGCACTGAAATCCAGCACCTTCGGAGCGGGGGTAGCCTTTTCCTCGGGCTTACTTTCTACCGTGGGAGCGGGCTGCGTTTTTGGTGCCGTTTCCACCACGGGGGCCTGCGGCGCACCGGGAGCCGGCTGCTCCGGCGCCGGGGGCGTGTCCTTGATAGGTTCCACCTTTTTCTCCTGGGGAGCCTCACCGGGCTTTTCAGCCTCCGGGCCGATGTTCTTTTTATCGTCTGCCATCTTTAACCTCCTTAGTCATGGCATAAAAAAAGACCAGTCAACAGACTGGCCAGCAACGGGAAACCTCCTTTCCGTTTGATCTATATGGAAACGCCGCTCATAGTCTTATTGTGCAACGTATTTTTTCTGATATTATATATTTTCCTGTCACCATTTTACCCCTTGCATACATAAGCACTATAAGAGCAAACAGAAAACGCATATGTTTGGAAACGCCACCCATAGTCTCCTCGGGCGATGTTATTAGATACTATTTATAGAATTCTTACATTTTAATAAAAAAACTAATTTCCTTCAGATTTAACCAAACCGTTATTATCTCTAAATTCCGCCAAATATAAAGGGCAAAAGAGAAAATAGCAGTTGAATTATAACAAATGATTGATTATAATTAAAATGTCCAATTATAGGAGAGAAGGTGAGCTGGGTGGGCGATGCAAATAAATATGTTGTGGTATCTGCCGATTCTAGCGTAGCCGATGCAGAGGACGTTAGGCAATTTATTTCGTGTCATTTATCTAAAATGTGTTCAGATTCAACATGCTATACATACGAGAACATCAGATATGTATATGACGCTTTTCCCGACGAGGAGGAGAAAATTTCACAATTTCTTAGCTTTATTGATTGCGGCATAGGTTTACAAAATGTTTTTTGGATGTTTTTGTTGACACCAAATACACGGCCTAAAGAACAGGTTACCACATATTGCGATCAACAGATATGGCTCCGAGCAGGAAAAATTATTGGTCAGCTCATTTTGAAAACTGCTTCATATAAAAATCAGATATCCTTTTGGGCGAAAAGGGAGACACTGGCTATAGAATCAGAGCAAATTTTGGGTGAGAAAATCCGGGAATATGGGCCTGATTTCGAGGTGTTTTCCAGTTATGTGGATAGTGCAGAGAGACGAACCGCTCAGCTTAAGACCAATCTAATCCTAAAACCTTATCTTCCGCATAATAAAGAGACGATATGGATTTCTCCGAATAATAGAACAGAAAATACATTAATAGATGATTTCAGCAATAATCATGCTATTTTAGAACAACTCGTCACTGTACTTGAGAAGGGCCCAATAAGCTACGATGAAATTATTACAATTGTTAAAAAAGATAATAGGGAAGTTGCTACGGCAACTTGGCTTATAGAAATAACAATTCCCCAAAAAGGTGAGAATGGAGGAACATAGTTTATGAAAAAAACAGTTCTTATATTGGGTTCAAGCGAAGGAATCGCCTATGCAGAAAAGATGCAAAACTTGTTAATGAGCCGTTTCCGCAATATGAACATGGATTACGACTGTGTTTTATGGTCAGACCCAATGGTGTGGGAAAATGGCGAGGTTACTTTGACTTCGCTAATTCATAGGGCGCAGAAATTAAAGAAAGAGGAGGGGTTTGCAATCGCCCTATTTACCCCTGATGATATAGTGGAATTACGAAACGAGACACAATACTGTTCTCGTGATAATGTCTGGCTCGAATACGGATTGTTTGTTGGGATAATGGATAAATCCAGAGTATTTGCTGTGTGTCCTAGTGAGCCTGTTGAGAAAGGCGGCGTAAAAAAAGTATGGAGAAAGCCATCTGATTTTCAGCAATATGAGATGAACTACGAGTATAAAGATACCGTAAAAGAAGCAGAGCCTGGTCTTAGCGGTCTTGCAGTTCAAATTGCAGACAGGATAAATCTCAAGTTTCCTCGAAAACCCCTTCCGATTGAGCAAACAGGCAATGGTGAACCAGAGTTTAGGCGCAGTTATTGAGGAGGTACAGTAATATGTCAATGTATATTCCGAGTGTAGACGAAGCAGCCAAGAAAATTGTTAAGTATTATAACGATGGTGCAATTGATGAGCTTAACGCCGTCGGTGAATATCTGGAAAATAACGATGTTGCAAAATCCATAGCAGGAAATGGAGATGAATTTCATAATGCAACAGTACGATTAACACGTGCAGGCTTTTATGATTACGCATATGCTTTAGCTAAAGTAGGACATAATCGCTATCCACGTAATACGGATTTGCTAGGTGACTTGCTATGCTATGGACTACACTGTAAGCCGCTTGATGAATTGCAGCAATGGTATACTAAGCTAGAAAAAATCAACAAGCGGTTTTGGACTTGGCGTGCATATCAATTTTCATTTGATTATTGGATGGAGCGGTTGCCCTATGCCGAAAGCGCTGAGGAATTGCATATATGGGAAGGTATAATTGAAGAGCTGTTTGACTCATTCAAGCAGAATTTTCAATATCTAACTGATAAGTCAGATTGTGAAAAAGCATACATGATGGAATTTGAATACTATAATTCCAAAGGCGATGACAAGAAAGCACTGGATGCCTTGGAAGAGGCAACTAAAAATGCGCAGACGGCCAACAAATGTGCCCAGTGTGCATTAAAATTAGCGGATCGTTACTTTGAAACCGGAGATTACGGGAAATCTTACACTTATGCAGACATAGCTGTGAGTATTAAGGAAGATCAAGCTTCGATCAGTCTTGGCTATGCATACTACATTTTGGCAATGTCACTAGAATGGCGAGAAAGAAGAAATCGCTCTATCGCTGCGAATCTCAAACAAGTTTATAGCGCATATTACTCTGCCTATATGCATCTTGACTCGGACAGGACAAATTTATTAGATTCTGTTAAGAAGCAAGTTAAACAGTTAGAGTTTGAATATGCTCAACCGAGCGGCATTGCATTTGACAGTTTGGACAAAGAAAAGGCTGGTAGTATCATGGGACTCTTAAGTCTGCTAAATGCCGCTTCAGAAGATAGTTGAAGTTCATGAATTATAAGGAATAACTAGATTCCCCGTGTATTGAAGCGCTGTTTCTGCCCGGTTTAGGGGGGTATGTAACCTCTCTAACCGGGAGAGCGCTTGAATGGCATTCAAGAGGTCAGCGGTTCGATCCCGCTTATCTCCACCAAGCAAAAGCACCGAGGAAAATTCTCGGTGCTTTTATTTTTCTGTTATCAGAAATCAAAGGGCATGAGACCATGGTCTCATGCCCTTTGGCAAAGTTATCTTATTTTGCGCTCTTTCCGTATCAGGGATACACTTTCCGATGTAAGGTGCTATTACTCTGTTTTCTTACTGCGCCCACGGTTGATGCGAAGCAGCGGGACACAGACCGCCGTCACGACAATGGCCGCGATGATCATTTCCGCCACACCGTTGGTCAGCACGACCGACATCAGCACGCCAAGAAGCGCGTCGCGCGCCGAACCCAGCGCCGCGGCATATTCCGGGCCAAAGAGCAGGTAGATCAATCCCAGAACAAAAACGGTATTCGTTATGGAGCCCACGGTCCCGCAGACCAGGCAGGACAGCTTGTCACCGACGCCCCGGCACTTTAAAAGGCGGAACAGCAGCGCGGGCAGCAGGCCCGCCAGCAATCTGGGGATAAACGCCACCAGCAGAGCCTTGGGGCTGCCGTGATCAGTCCCCGGTACAGGCAGGAACGGAGAAAACACAAACGTGGTCAGCGTTGGCGCCAGGGTGGAGCGCACCACGGACATCACGCCGAATACGCCGCCCAGAAACAGGCCCGCTCCCGGCCCCAGCAGAATGGCGCCCACGATCACCGGAATATGGGATGTTGTGGCCTTCATGGCCGGCAGCGGGATAGACCCGATCGGCGTCACGGACAGTACCACCAGTATGGCGGTCAGCAGGGCCAGTTGAGCATAGTAGCGGGTATCATGCTTCGCCTTGTTCAGATTCGTCTCTCTCATGGATCGTTACGCTCTCTTTTGTCTCCTGCATGGCGGCAAATTCCGCTTTGGCCTCGGCCAAAACCTTGCGGTCATGCTTGGTGGTCAGGGTCTTTTCATCGAATTTTGCGAACATATCCGGGCGGCGCAGCATGGTGCGCTTATAGCTCTCCTTCTTCCGCCAGTCCGCCACGTTGCCATGATGGCCGCTCAGCAGTACGGCAGGCACCTTGCGGCCGTGCCACTCCTCCGGCCGGGAGTACTGGGGATACTCCAAAAGGCCGTCCCAATGGCTTTCCTCGGTGTAGCAACTCTCCTCCGGCAGCACACCGGGCACCATACGGCACAGGCAGTCCGCCACCGCCATGGCGGGGATCTCGCCGCCGGTCAGCACGAAATCGCCCAGCGACAGTTCCTCGTCCACGCACTCCTCCAGGAACCGCTCGTCCACGCCCTCATAGTGGCCGCAAACCAGGATCAGGTGGTCGTACTGCTCCTTCAGCTGGCGGGCCACCTGCTGGTCGAAGGTGCGGCCGCAGGGTGACATGTAGATAGTATGCACTCGTTGTCCGGTCTCGTCGCAGATGTGCCGCCAGCAGCGGTACAGGGGGTCGGCCTGCATCACCGCGCCCCGGCCGCCGCCATAGGGATAGTCGTCCACCTGCATCTGCTTGTTGGTGGTATAGTCCCGGATCTGGTGGGTGGCAATGGTGATATAGCCCCGCTCCTGCGCCCGGCCGATGATGGACTGATCCATCATGGCGTGGATGGCGTCGGGAAACAGCGTCATAATGTCAATTCTCATCGGTGGCCAATCCTTTCATCATATGCACCCGCACCACGCCCGCGTCAATGTCCACCGACGCGATGAATACGCCCGGCACGGCGGGGATCAGGTACTCCCGCTCCCCCTTCACCTCATAGACCTTGTGAGCAGGATAGTGCAGCACACGCTTCAGCGTGCCCAACGCCGCACCGGTGGTGTCGTCCACCACCGTGCAGCCCTCCAGCTCCACGTCGAAATATTCGCCCTCCGGCAGCTCCACATCCTCGGCGTAGATGGAGACACTCTTGCCCTTCAGGGCCAGCGCCGCGTCCATATCCTCCACGCCCGGCAGCGTCAGCAGCACCACGGACTTATGGACACGGGCGGAGCGCACCTCCGTCTCCTTGCCGCCGATGCAGAAGCGGTCAAACTCCGCCAGAAATTCCGGATCAAAGCCCACGGGGTTCAGCTTCACCTCGCCCCGGATACCGTGGGCGTTGACGATGGCGCCCACGGGGATCAGTTCTTGTTTCATAGAAAGGCTCCTGAAATTATATTTAGTGAACGGCGGGGTGTGGTCACCCCGCCCTACAACTGTCTGTCAATAAAATATCCGCAGGGCGGCATGACCACATGCCGCCGCTATGAAATCGTTAGATTTCATGCCAGTAAATTTCATACCACCGGTTCCAGCCATCCCAACGAGAAGCGCATCATGATCCGCAGGATGTAGTACAGCGCCAGCGCCGCGATAGAGAAGATCAGGCCCATCAGCGCCAGTACACTCTGCCGCCGGTAATACCGCACACCGGCCACCACGATGCCCACCACATCCGACACGATAGGCAGGATCAGCATGATGGTGGACGGCACCATGGACGCCCAGCTATACCCCCAGATGATCAGTGACGCCAGTTCCGCCAGATCGTAGGCAAATACCGGCCAGATAAGATTGATCACGCCATGGAGAAAGGAGCGCAGATCGCCCGTATCATGTCTCATGGCCGCGTCTCCTGACGGCGGATCTCCTCCACCCGGTCGATGCAGAAGTAGTCCCGGCGCCTGGCCTGCACCCGGCCCGTCACATAGATGAAATCGCCCTTCTTCAGCAGGGGCAGCAGCCCTTCCTTATCCTCAAAGCCCGTCAGGTCGATCTCAAGGCCGAAGCCGGTGTCCAGCAATCCATCCTCATTGATGCGCCAGTAAGGGAACCACAGCGACACGGAACGGTCCGCGTACTTTCCCTGATGGCCCTTTACATATTCCGTGCGCACCTGCTCGAAGCTTACCGGTACCACCTCGCCGTCAGGCATATGGAAGTACATGCCGCCGTACAGCCGCTGCAGCCGCTTGGTACGCTGGCCGGAATGTGCCATCATGAACGCAAACATCAGTCCGATGAATATCACACTGTAAAGGCCCTGTCCCATCACCAGGCAAATGACCGCCATGGCCACGCCGGTGACGAGGATCACCTTGTTGGGCATATCCTGATTATTCCACGCCCGTTTTATCTGCTGCATACGCTCACCTCATCATTTTGAATCAAGTTATTGTACCACACCGCTTGAAAAACGTCAAATTGGGGCTTGCATTTACCGCCATATCTGGTATAATTATTTCAAATATGGCATTTCGCATACATCATATACACTTATGAAAGGATGGACATTATGGCCGTAAAATTGGAATTATATAAGGTATTTAAGGAAGTGGCTGAGGCGGGCAACATCACCGCCGCGGCACAGGCATTGTATATCAGCCAGTCCGCTGTCAGCCAGTCCATCAAGCAGCTGGAAAGCGACTTGCAGACCCGCCTTTTCGCCCGCAACAGCCGGGGCGTCACCCTGACGGCGGATGGCAAGCTGCTGTATGAATATGTCCGCAGCGCCATCGGCCTGCTGGAGACCGGCGAGGCCAAGCTGAGCCAGACCCGTGAGCTGCAGATGGGCCACCTGACCATCGGCGCGTCCGACACCGTTACCAGCCAGTTCCTGCTGCCCTATCTGGACAGCTTCCACAAGCAGTACCCCGCCATCCATATCCAGATCGTCTCCGGCCGCAGCCACAAGGTGCTGGGCCTGCTGCAATCCGGCAAGGTGGATATTGCCTTTGCCAGCACCCCGGCCGAGGGCAGCTTCGAGACCATTCCCTGCTTTGCTACCCACTCCATCTTCGTGGCAAGCCCCGATTACCCCTGCAATTTTGAGCATGTGTACTCTCTGTCGGAGATCGCGGACTTCCCGCTGATCCTGCTGGAGCGCAAGGCCAGCTCCCGTTTGTATCTGGAAAAGTATTTCCTGCAGAACGGCCTGCGGCTGAATCCGGAGATCGAGCTGGGCGCCCGCAGTCTGCTGGTGGATCTGGCGGCCATCGGCTTCGGCGTGGCCGGTGTGACGGAGGAGTTCGTCCGCAAGGATCTGGACAACGGCCGCCTGCGGAAGCTGGAAACCTCCTTCGATATCCCGCCCCGCAGCGTGGATATGTGCATCCTCCGGGGCGTGCCGCAGACAGCGGCGGCCCAGCGCTTCGCGGATTTCATCCGCAGCAGCGTGAAATAAAGCGAGCATAAAATACAGCCACCCAGTGGGTGGCTGTATTTTCGTTAGAACGAAAGCCTCGCAGAGTTCGTGTCCGCAGACGCGAAGCAATTAAATCATTTTTTGCCGCGACATGCGCGTGGCAAAAATTCTTCTCGGCCGCCAGTGTGTCCGAAGGACGCGCACAGCCGGCCGCAATCCTAATTGGCAGAAAAGTCGTCAGACTTTTCGCCAGTTAAATATATCTCTGCGTCGTTACGTCGAACACGCTGCGGGTGGTAATGCGCAGGGTGGGGATCACCGGCAGAGCCATGAAGCTCAGCGTCATGAAGGGGTCAATATCCCGGTTGACACCGGCGGTGAAGGCCTTCTCCTTGGCCTCCTCCAGCTTGCGGTTCACCTCCACCAGCGGCTCGTCGCTCATGATACCGGCCACCGCCAGCGGCACCTCGCCGGTAACGGCGCCGTCCTGCGCCACCACGATGCCGCCATTCAGCGCCACCACCTGATTGGCGGCAAAGGCCATATCCTCGTCATTGGTACCCACCACGATGATATTATGGCTGTCGTGGCTAATGCTGGTCGCCACCGCGCCGTGCTTCAGGCCGTAGCCCTTGATGTAGCCCAGACCGATATGGTGAGTGTTCTTGTGCCGCTCAATGACGGCGATCTTCAGAATGTCATAGTCCACGTCGATGCGGTCGGTATAGCCGCAGTCGGTGGTGGTGATCTCGCCGTTCACCATGCCGATGACGGCGTGGGGCCGGTTGTCGACGAAGTCGGCGGCGGTCAGCGTGGCCACATGGAAAGTATCGTGGGCGCGGCTCACCAGATAGGGGTCCACCTCCGGCACGGGGAAGTCCGCCACCTGACCGTTCTCGCACATCAGCACGCCCCGCTTATAGACCTTTTCGATATTGAAGTGCTCAAAGTCGTCGATGATCACGAAGTCACCCAGATAGCCGGGTGCGATGGCGCCGCGGTTGTTCAGCAGGAAGTACCGGGCGGCGTTGTGGCAGGCGGCCTTGATGGCAGTGATAGGCTCTACGCCCAAAGCGATGGCCTTCTTCACAATGTAGTCGATGTGGCCCTTCTCCAGCAGATCGTTGGGGTGCTTGTCGTCGGTGCAGAACATGCAGCGCTCCACATACTTGTCGCACAGCAGCGGCACCAGCGCCTCCAGATTGCGGGCGGCGGTGCCCTCGCGGATCATGATGAACTGGCCCCGCTGCAGCTTGGCGATGGCGTCGTTCAGGTCATGGCACTCGTGGTCGGAGTACACGCCTGCCGCCACATAGGCATTCAGGTCGTTGCCCGTCAGGTCGGGGGCATGGCCGTCGATCTTCTTGTGGTGGGCCTGACTGGCCACGATCTTGGACACCACGTCCGCGTCGCCGTGGATGACGCCGTAGGAGTTCATCATCTCGGCAAGGCCCTGCACCCGGGCATGGTCATAGAAGGAGTCAATAGCCCGGTAGTCCAGATTGGCGCCGGACTCGTCCATGGGTGTGGCGGGCACGCAGGAGGGCAGCATGAACCGCACGTCCACCGGCAGGTCCTCCGTGGCCTGTAACATGTACTCGATGCCGTCGGTGCCCATGACGTTGGCGATCTCGTGGGGGTCGGTGATGACGGTGGTGGTGCCGTGGGGCAGCACCGCCCGGGCAAATTCGCTGGGGCTCACCAGCGAGCTCTCCAGATGGATGTGGGCGTCCACAAAGCCCGGCAGCACGATCTTGCCGGAGACGTCTACCTCCACGTTGCCGTGGTACTCGCCCATGCCCACGATCAGGCCCTCAGCCACGGCGATATCCGCCTGACACAGCTCGTTGGAGAATACGTTGACGTAAGTGGCGTTTTTCAGCACCAGATCCGCCGGGCGGCGGCCCGATGCCACCTCGATGACGTGGAGCTTCTTATTCAGCTTGCGGTTGATCTTGCCGGCATAGCTCTCTTTGACTGCCATAAAATGACCTCCATCGCAATAAATTTTATTGATTTCTCATATTAGCACAATTTATTTTGTATGTCCATTTCAAATTCGTGGCAGTAATTGGTAAAGGATAAGGAGGAATAATGACAGCGCCGCCCCGATACCTCGGAGCGGCGCTGTTATGATATGTATGCTTTAACCTTTGATACTGCCGTCGACGTTGAACACAGGCAGCTTCTCCAGGAACATGATGTCCTTGCGATCCGCCGCGCCGCCCTCGGCCAGCACGGCGATCTTGGCCACCACCTCGCCGCCGGCCTTGTGTACCAGCGCCTCCATGGCCTTCAGGCTGCCGCCGGTGGAGATCACGTCGTCCATAATGACGATCTTCTTTCCCTTGATCAGCTCCGCGTCGTCGCTGCCCAGATACAGCATCTGCTGGGCCAGCGTGGTGATGGACTGATCTGCCACGGAAATGGGGTCGGGCATATAGACCTTGGGGCCCTTGCGGGCGATGAAATACTTCTTTGCGCCGCTCTGACGGGCCATCTCGTGGATCAGGGGAATGGACTTGGCCTCGGCGGTAAAGAGATAGTCGTATTCAATGCCTTCCAGCCGCTTGAGCATTTCGGCGGCGGCGGCCACGGTGACCTCGGCATCGCCGAAGCAGATGAACGCGCCGATGTAAAGATCGTCATTTACCTTACAGATGGGAAGCTCACGTTTCAAACCGGCGATGGTCATGGTATATGTCATTATTATAATCTCCTTTTCCCTGAATCGATCGGGTCGGCATCCAGCCAACAATTTATTATAAGCTATCGGCAGAAAATGTCAAGATGCCATAAGGAAAAACAACCCCTCCTCCGGTAAAAAACGCGAAGGCGTGTTGCACTTTAAACGGCAAAACGACATTTTGCACAAAATTTCCAGCATAATTTTTACTAACGCTCACCGGAGAATTCGCCGGTTTCCTCTTGAGAAATCCCGAAAACCGTGTTATCATCAAAGGCGATGGAATAGGGTCCGTCAAACGTTCCCCAAAACACTGAGGAATAAAATTTGAGGAGGCAATTATTATGAATGCTTATCTGGCAAGCGTGCTGGAAAATGTCAAGGCCAAGCACGGCAATGAGCCCGAATTCGTCCAGACCGTTGAGGAAGTTCTGTCCTCTCTGGAGCCTGTGATCGAGAAGCACCCCGAGTATGAGAAGGTCGATCTGTTGGGCCGTATGGTCGAGCCCGAGCGTATGTTCACCTTCCGTGTTGTGTGGTGCGACGATAATGGTCAGTGGCACACCAACCGCGGCTGGCGCTGCCAGTTCAACGGCGCGATCGGCCCCTACAAGGGCGGCCTGCGCTTCCAGAAGAACGTGTACGAAGGCATCATCAAGTTCCTGGGCTTCGAGCAGACCTTCAAGAACAGCCTGACCGGCCTGCCCATCGGCGGCGCCAAGGGCGGTTCCGACTTCGATCCCGCCGGCAAGTCCGACGCCGAGGTCATGCGTTTCTGCCAGAGCTTCATGACCGCTCTGTATCGTTACATCGGGCCCGACATCGACGTTCCCGCCGGTGACATGGGCGTGGGCGGCCGCGAGATCGGCTACCTGTATGGCCAGTACCGCCGCCTGAAGGGCGTGTGGGAGAACGGTGTTCTGACCGGTAAGGGCATGAGCTACGGCGGCTCCCTGATCCGTCCCGAGGCCACCGGCTACGGCGCTATGTACTATCTGCAGGAAGTCCTGAAGCACGAGAACGACACCATCGAGGGCAAGCGTATCGCTATCTCCGGTTACGGCAACGTGGGCTGGGGCATCATGAAGAAGGCCGCTCAGCTGGGCGCCAAGGTCACCTACTTCGCAGGTCCCGACGGTTACGTTCACGATCCCGACGGCGTTATCACCGACGAGAAGCTGAACTTCATCCTCGAGATGCGCGCCAAGGATCCTATGCACTGCAAGCCTTATGCTGACAAGTTCGGCTGCGAGTTCGTCGCCGGCGAGAAGTGCTGGGGCGTCAAGGATGTTGACGTTTACATGCCCGCTGCCATGCAGAACGACGTTAAGATGGAGTCCGCTGAGAAGATCGCTGCTTCCGGCGTGAAGTACTACATCGAGGTCGCCAATATGCCCACCACCAACGAGGCCCTGAACTTCCTGCGTCAGCAGAAGGGCATCATCGTGGCTCCCTCCAAGGCTGTTAACGCCGGCGGCGTGGGCGTCTCCGCTCTGGAAATGTCCCAGAACTCCGAGCGTCTGGTCTGGACTGCCGACGAGGTCGACCATCAGCTGCACAAGATGATGGAGAACATCCACAAGGTGTCCGCCGAGGCCGCCGAGGAGTACGGTCTGGGTTACGATCTGGTTGCCGGTGCCAACATCGCTGGCTTCAAGAAGGTCGCCGAGGCTATGATGGAGCAGGGCTGCTTCTAAGCCGAACGCCATCCAACGTACCAAAGTACATAAAAAGTCCCGAGGCAGAGCCTCGGGACTTTTTTAGCTTGTTGAGAACTTCCTTTCTGTCATTCCGAGGAGCGAAGCGACGTGGGAATCCGTAATCTCAACGCTGCAAATCCGCATAAACGCAGAAATATCACGTTTTAGAAACAGATTGCCACGCCAGTCCGCGGCCTGGCTCGCAATGACAGACTTTTTTATTGCGCCCTTCTGCCGTCATATGGTACAATATCCATATATTATAAATGCAGGAGGACACCCTTATGAAAGAGATCCGCCGCGTTGCCATTGCCGGAGCGGGCACCATGGGCTATTCTCTGGCCCAGGCCTTTGCCGCCGCCGGATACCCCGTCCGGCTTTATGACCTGTTCCCCGCCGCGCTGGACAAGGCAAAGGACATGATCGCCCTGAACCAGCAGACCGAGGTGACCAGCGGCAAGCTGACGGCGGAGCAGTCCGCCGCGCTGGTGGGCCGCATCTCCTTCACCTCCCGGCTGGAGGATCTAGCGGACACCGACTTTCTGGTGGAGGCCATTCTGGAAAAGCTGGAGGTCAAGCACGATTTCTACCGCCAGTTGTGCGCCGTTGTGGCGGAGGATGCCATTCTGTGCAGCAACACCTCCGGATTGAGTATCACCAAAATTGCCGAGGCCGTCACCCATCCGGAGCGCTTCGCCGGGATGCACTGGATGAATCCGCCCCACATCATCCCCCTCATCGAGATCGTGGAGGGCGAACAGACCGCCCCGGAGACGGCGGAGTTGGTGCGTCAGGTGGCACTGGGCATGAAGAAAAAGCCTGTTATCGTCAAGGATGCGCCCAGCTTCGTGCTGAACCGCTTACAGCAGGCTATCCTGCGGGAATCCCTTCACATCGTGCAGCAGGGCATTGCCAGCCCCGAGGCGGTGGATGACGTGATGAAA
Source organism: uncultured Oscillospiraceae bacterium (assembly GCA_934597345.1). Classification (GTDB taxonomy): domain Bacteria; phylum Bacillota; class Clostridia; order Oscillospirales; family Oscillospiraceae; genus Vescimonas. The sequence goes on along the minus strand of CAKTRJ010000046.1, from coordinate 1,260 downwards.
TACGCGCTGGGCTTCCGCTACGCCTGCTTCGGCCCCTTCGAGACCTGCGATCTGGGCGGGCTGGACATCCACCACAACATCGCCAAGTACACCTTTGCCGATCTGTGCAACGCCACGGAGCCCTTCGGCTTGATCAGTGAGTGCATCGAGCACGACCGGCTGGGCGTGAAAAACGGCGCGGGGTTCTACGACTACTCCGACGGCAAAGACGTAGAGGTGATCCGCCATCGGGATCACATGTTCAACAAGCTGGCCCAATGCCTGTTTGAGGACGAGGAATAGCGCATTATACGGAGCAAGAAGCATATCCTATGATTCACAGAGGAGGTCTCTATGAAGTCGAAGAAGTTCATCATCGGAATCGCCGTATGCGTATGTTTGCTCATCGCCGTACTATGCCTGTTTATACCGATCAGGACAAACGAGAGCGTGACGCTGCCTGCTGTGGTGATTCGTGATGGAAATTCGCAGGTGGAATATACGACCCTGACAATAGACGGCACATGGACGCACACACTGGCCGCGCCATCGCGCCAATCCTTTGCCGGGAAAATCCAAATTGATATGTTGGAATATACCCACAAGGAAGATACCTGGGATCTGGATTTCCAGGTCACGGATGATGCCTCTGCCAATTACTTATCTGGCGGGTTCTTTCATAATTCCAATTCAGGCTGCGAAGGCTTCAATTTGCTGCGTACAGACAAGGATCATAACTATTATGTACTTGATACGAGCCGGTTCGATGAGCAGAATGACTATATCGTGATTGCTCCGGCGGAAACGGAAGAGACCGCAAAGCATATTTGTGATGTTATGGGGCTGCATTATTTGCAGAAATAAAAATTAAGAAAAGTCAAGACCACCCCTCAAAGGGGTGGCTTGACAAAGCCCTATAAGGTCTTAATACAGCCAGCGCCTAAAAGGCGCTGGCTTTCACTTCGTTCAAGCCATTGTGGACTGATTACTTGGCCGGCCCCTTAAAAGGGTCTTCCCATTCCTTTGTTGTGATTTTATCCATCATCTGGTCGTGCGTCTCTTACTCGCGTATGTACTTTCGTATCGTTGCTTCATTTAAGCCCACAGTGCTCACATAGTACCCTTCCGCCCAAAAGTGCCGGTTGCCAAATTTGTACTTCAGGTTCGCATGACGCTCATATATCATCATGGCGCTCTTGCCCTTCAAATACCCCATAAACTGTGATACACTGTACTTCGGCGGAATTGCCACCAACATGTGGATATGGTCCGGCATCAAGT
>CAKTRJ010000045.1 GCA_934597345.1 uncultured Oscillospiraceae bacterium | reverse complement strand
AAGCTGTGGGTGAAGGACGACGGCCAGAACCCCACCGCCTCCCTGAAGGACCGCGCCAGCGCCATGGCCGTGGCCAAGGCCATGGAGGCCGGCGCTAAGACCATCGCCTGCTCCTCCACCGGCAACGCCGCCAGCTCCCTGGCGGGCAACGCCGCCGCCGCGGGCATCAAGACCTATATCTTCGTCCCCGAGCGCGCCCCCAAGGGCAAGGTGGCCCAGCTGATGATCTTCGGCGCGAACGTCATCTCCGTCAAGGGCAACTATGAGGACACGTTCAAGATGTCCGCCGCCGCCATCGACAAGTACGGCTGGTATAACCGCAACGCCGCCATCAACCCCTACCTCAGCGAGGGCAAGAAGACGGTGGCGCTGGAGATCGCCGAGCAGCTGAACTGGGAGATGCCCGACTATCTGGCCATCTCCGTGGGCGACGGCTGCACCATCGCCGGCGTGTGGAAGGGCTTCAAGGATCTGTACGCCATCGGCTTCATCGACAAGCTGCCCCGTCTGATCTCCGCCCAGTCCCTGGGATGCTACCCGCTGAACCGCGCCATCCAGGAGAACAAGCCCTGGGAGCCTATGGAGGAGAACACCATCGCCGACTCCATCTCCGTGGGCGTGCCCCGCAACGCCGACAAGGCCCTGATGGCCATCCGCGAGTCCAACGGCATCGCCGTCAACGTCTCCGACGAGGAAATCCTGGCCGCCCAGCGGCTGCTGGGCCGTACCTGCGGCGTGTTCGGCGAGCCTGCCGGTGTCACCGGCGCGGCGGCGCTGAAGAAGGCCTGCGAGGAGGGGCTGATCCCCCACGACGCCACCGTGGTGTCCGTGGTCACCGGCAACGGCCTGAAGGACGTGGCCAACGCCATCAAGTCTGCCGGTTCTCCCGTCCACATCGAGCCTGATCTCGACCTGATGGTGGAGGAATTCAAGAAGCGCGGCGTCGTGGTCGAATAAGCTGGCGAAAGAGTCTGTCATTGCGAGCCAGTGCTCACACTGGCGTGGCAATCCGTTTTGAGAATGTAAAGCTTTTCATTTTAGTGTAAGCTTGCGGTGTTAAAGCTACGGATTCCCACGTCGCTTCGCTCCTCGGAATGACAGGGGGACTCGACAAACTCAAAGGAGCGGTGAAAACCGCTCCTTTTCTTATAAAAAATCAGGTACACCGGCGATTTTCGCCTTGACTTTTCGCTCAAAATCGTGTATCATAATTGCTGTTGTAAAGGCTGAAAACTTTACATAAAGGCGATATGCTTTACAGAAAGGGGAGCCATCCGTGAAAAACCAGACCTACCGCATGACCATGCTGTTCGATTTTTACGGCGAGACCCTGACCGACAGGCAGAAGGAATTCTTCGACCTGTACTATAACGAGGATCTGTCTCTGGGCGAGATCGCTGAGAATTACGGCATCTCCCGGCAGGGCGTGCGGGACGTGATCGTCCGGGCCGAGGCTGCCATGCAGGAGATCGAGGATAAAACGGGCCTGATCCGCCGCTTTATGCAGATGCAGCCCAAGATCACCGCCATCGAGGAGGCGGCCCGGCAGATCAAGACCATCAACTATCGCCAGTATGAGAATCCCCAGCTGGACAAGCTGGTGTCTGACATTTTGGAAAACGCCGAAGCGCTGAAGGAGTAAATATGGCATTTGAAGGACTGTCTGAAAAACTGAACGCCGTATTCAAAAGTCTGAAGGGCAAGGGTCGCCTGACCGAGGCCGACGTCCGTGCCGGTATGCGGGAGGTGCGTCTGGCCCTGTTGGAGGCCGACGTCAGCTACAAGGTGGTCAAGGACTTTGTGGCCCAGGTCACCGAACGCTGCGTGGGCAGCGACGTGCTGGACAGCCTGACCCCCGCCCAGCAGATCATCAAGATCGTCAACGAAGAGCTGACCAAGCTGATGGGCAGCACCAGCGCCCGGCTGAACACCGCCAACCGCGGCCCCACCGTGGTGATGATGGTGGGCCTTCAGGGCGCAGGTAAAACCACCAACGGCGCCAAGCTGGCGGGCCTGATGCGCCGTCAGTTCGGCAAGCGCCCGCTGCTGGCGGCCTGCGACGTGTACCGTCCCGCCGCCATCAACCAGCTGCAGGTGGTGGGCAAGCAGATGGATGTCCCTGTGTTTGAAATGGGGCAGATCGACCCCGTCACCATCGCCAAGGAGGCGGTAAAGTACGCCGCCGACCACGGCAACGACATGGTGTTTCTGGATACCGCCGGCCGCCTGCACATCGACGAGGCGCTGATGGACGAGCTGCGGAACATCAAGGCCGCGGTGAAGCCCAACGAGATCCTGCTGGTGGTGGACGCCATGACCGGTCAGGACGCTGTCAACGCCGCCAAGGCCTTTGACGATGCGCTGGGTATCGACGGCGTGATGCTGACCAAGCTGGACGGCGACGCCCGCGGCGGCGCGGCCCTGTCCATCCGGGCCACCACCGGAAAGCCCATCAAGTTCGTGGGCACCGGCGAAAAGCTGGACATGATCGAGTTGTTCCACCCAGACCGCATGGCCTCCCGTATTCTGGGCATGGGCGACATGCTGTCCTTCATCGAAAAGGCCGAGCAGCAGTATGACGAACAGCAGGCCAAGAAGTTGGAGGAGAAGCTGCGGAAGAACCGCCTGACCCTTAGCGACTATCTGGATCAGCTGGAGCAGCTGCAGAATATGGGCGACCTGAGCCAGATCGCCAGCATGCTGCCGGGCAACATGGCCAAGGGCTTCGACCCCGACCAGATCGACCCCAAGCAGTTCGCCCGCACCAAGGCCATCATTCAGTCCATGACCATGCAGGAGCGTGAGAATCCCCAGATCCTCAACGCCAGCCGCAAGCGCCGCATCGCGGCAGGCTGCGGCCAGCAGGTGTCGGACGTGAACCGGCTGCTGAAGGGCTTCGAGACCATGCAGCAGATGACCAAGGCTCTGACCCGCGGCAAGCGGGGCATGGGTGCGCTGAGCGGCCTGATGGGCGGCGGCAGCAGTATGAGAGGCTTCGGCCGCAAGAAGAGACTGAAATAAGTGCCCCGGCATTTATGATACATGACAAACAAATAATTTATTTTGGAGGAAAAAACCATGGTTAAGATCAGACTGAGAAGAATGGGCGCCAAGAAGGCTCCTTACTACCGCGTGGTCGTCGCTGACAGCCGCTATCCCCGTGATGGCCGCTTCATCGAGGAGATCGGCACTTACAATCCCTGCGTGAACCCCGCCGAGATCAAGATCGACGCCGACCGCGCCCGCGAGTGGATCAAGACCGGCGCTCAGCCCACCGATACCGTCCGCGCCCTGCTGAAGAAGGTCGACGTTCTGTAAGTCCGAGGGCAAGCCATGAAGGAATTGCTGCTCTATATCGCCAGAAGCCTCGTCCAGCATCCCGACCAGGTCACCGTGACCGAGGTCGAGAACGGCGACGAGCTGACGCTGGAGCTGCGCGTTGCCCCCGAGGATATGGGCAAGGTGATCGGCCGTCAGGGTCGCATCGCTAAGGAGATCCGCACCGTGGTGCGCTCCTACGCCCAGCGTACAGGCGCCAAAGTTTCTGTGGATATCGTTGACTGAAACAGGTCAATCAAAAAACCAGGCATCCGTCAGGATGCCTGGTTTTTTAGCTTGTCAAAAAAGACTATGCCTTTTTTGACAAAATAGGAATCGCTCCGACCCGCGCTTTTCCGTCCATAAATGGACGAAAAAACACTCTCTCCGCGCAGAGTATTTTTTGCCACGCACATGTCGCGGCAAAAAATGATCCAAATTGTTCGCCGCCATGGCGGGCGGCGAATTCTGCGAAGCTTTTTACAGTACCCCCAGGTGCTCCAGCAGGATCTTGACGCCGATGAGCATCAGGATCGCGCCGCCCACGAACTCCGCCTTGGACTTGTAGCGGGCGCCGAACACGCTGCCGGCCTTGACGCCGATGCAGGAGATGGTGAAGGTAGTCAGGCCAATAAGACAGACGGCCACAACGGTGTTCATCAGCTGGCTGGCGGCCATGATCTCCACCGGCACGCAGGCGAAGGTGATGCCCACGGCCAGCGCGTCGATGCTGGTGGCAACCGCCATCAGGAACATGGTTTTCACATCCAGTGCGGCGGAGGCGTTTTCCTCCTCCTTGCTGAGAGCCTCGCGAATCATGTTGCCGCCGATCAGTGCCAGCAGCACGAAGGCGATCCACGACGCTACGGCATTGATGTACTTTTCAAAGCCCGCACCCAGCAGATAGCCGATAAAGGGCATCAGCGCCTGAAAGCCGCCGAACCATACGCCGCAGATGGCGGCGCTGCGGAAGGTGACCTTCTGCATGGCAAGGCCCTTGCATACCGACACGGCGAAGGCGTCCATGCTCAGCCCCACCGCCAGCAAAAACAGTTCCAGAAATCCCATGATTGCGTCCTCACATCCATATAAAATGAGCGGATACGACTCGTATCCGCTCATGTAAGCACTTGCTAACTTGAGACACATACGGCCTTCCGACTGTATGAGTCTCATCAATTAAGGTATACCAGGCGTTTGCCAGCATGTTGACATACCGCGCACGATCTGCGCCGACTACTCCCCCAACAAATGTTAGTATAGCAGATAGGGGAGGGAAAGTCAATCACGAAAGCGCGGAGAATGGCCTATGGCTTGTGGGGGAAAATTCTCTGAGTAAACGAATCACATATAAAAAGAAGCTGGCATCCTGTGTGGACATCAGCTTCTTCATTTTATCGTTCGTAGTGAATTACCCATCTGTGCTTGCCATAATCACTGCTTTCGTAAACTGGAATTGAACTTACTTTGCTTTGAATTCTATCCACTCATTATCCATAAGGACAACTACTAAGTTGTCCTCAATAACAGCATAGGGGGTTCCCAAGTCTCTGTTGAAGTTTGCCTCACCGTCTTTTTGAGGAATACCATTCTCTGCATATGAAGTGGTGTACTGGATAACACTCTCATCTACTTCAACGGGAACAGCACGATCGGTTGAATAGTAGTTGAGTCCATTTACCATTATTGTTGCAGGGTAGTCCCCATTATTCGATTTTCTACAGCCTGTCATAGCAAGCACACAAACCAATGCTAACACTAGTGCTATCAACTTTTTCATACAATTACGCTCCTTCGTTAATTTATATCTTTAGAGCTAAAACGGCCTTTTCTATTTTGATTTTCATACCTCTTGCTACGTTATGTGAGTTTTTGGCGGTGCTGTTGATAACGACAGGTCGAAAGCTTTACTTGTAATTCTTCGCGTAATCACTTTCGATGGCAAAGAGACCCTGTCCCAAGGAAACAGGAAGGTACTTCGGCCCGATCACGCAGCTGTATACGCTTTCGTCAGTGCCATTGAACGTGATCAGATAATCGCCGTAGGTATCCGCCCACTCTACACCGGTACATTCCAACTGCATTTCCGGGAAATGTTCATTTACATAGTTTGTGCCGGATATTCTGGCAACCTGCTTGGGGATGATGCCTGTGAATCACAGCACAAAGACCATACCAATTACCGCGACTGGAATCAACCATTTCTTTGCTTTCATATGATCACGATCCTTCATAAAGCCCCGTTTCATCGACTGTATTTTCATTGTACCATGACCTTTCTCGGTACAGCAAGCGGAATTTCGTGGTTTTGCCTACGGTTGCAGTGAAAAAATCTCTTCCACGGTAACACCGAAAAACTGCGCGATCTCCATACCCAGCTTCAGGGAGGGGTTATATTTGCCGTTTTCGAGATTAACAATAGTCTCGCGCCGGACGTTGACGGCTTCCGCCAACTCCTTTTGGGTGACGTTGAACTTGTCGCGATAAAACTTGATATTGGCAACGATATGGGCGGGCATGGTCATACACCCCTTCTGCTGTTGTAGAATACGGAGATCAGGCGGATGACCGCCACCAGAAGCATGAGCCCGGTGATCACAGCTACCACCGCCTCGGACGGAATGGAAAAGTCATGCTGATAGTACCGCACGCACAGCAAGCAGGCAATGACCGTCAGCCCGATCTGTGTAATGGTGTCGGACAGCGCATTGGCTTTGGCGTAGAGGATCATGACCATTTCGTCCTCGTTTTCCAGTGGGACAACGGCCTGATAAATAGCGAACAGCACCAATGCGATGGCGCCGGCCGTCCAAATGTTGCTGATCGTTGCGGATGAAACACCGGCAAGGCATTTCAGCAGCGAAAGAAGAAACAGATAGCCGCAGGTCATGACCCGGCCCCACAGCTTTGAGTAAATGCTTCGGCTTCGGATGTTTTTTGTACGCTCCATGATGTGCCCTCCTTGTATGATTTGATAAGTATGTGATATATTTCGCACTTTCATAATAGCAGAGATGTGCGAAATAGTCAACACATATTTTAGAAAAATTTCGCAAAAAGAAAAATATGCCGGTCAATACGACCGGCATATTTTTGTAAACAGAAGTTTTATCCCTTCCACTCCACATAGAGCTCACGGACAGCGGCGGGCTTCGGGGCGGCAGGCGCTGCCGCAGGGGCGGCCGCGGGATGATCCCGCTTCTCGATGAACTTGGGAGCCACCTGCGGGAACAGAGCAAGGCTCAGCACGTCCTCGTCGCTCTTGGCGATGTCCTTGTACTCGGTGCGGTACTTCTCCAGCTCCGGCTCCAGCAGGTCGGCGGGACGGCAGGTGATCACGTCCTCGGGGGCGATGCCCGCCTTGGCGCGCACCTCCTCGTTGACCTCGCCGGGCAGCTTGCCGTATTCGCCCTTCAGCATGGCGCGGCTCTCCTTGGGGAAGGTCTTGTACCGCTCGCCCATGATGATGTTCATGACGGCCTGGGTGCCCACGATCTGGCTGGAGGGCGTCACCAGCGGGGGATAGCCGAAGTCCTTGCGGACGCGGGGGATCTCTGCCAGCACGTCGTAGTACTTGTCCTCCTTGCCCGCCTGCTTCAGCTGGGAGATCAGGTTGCTGAGCATGCCGCCCGGCACCTGATACAGCAGTGTGTTGGTGTCCACGCGCAGCACCTTGGGGTCGAGGATGCCGGCGTCTTGCAGACGCTGGGCCACCTTGCGGAAATGGACGGCGGCGTCGGACATCTTGCCCAGATCAAGGCCCGTGTCGCGGACGGTGCCCTTCAGCGTGGCCACCAGAGACTCGGTGGCGGGCTGGCTGGTGCCGTTGGCCATGGGACTCAAAGCGGTGTCCACGATATCCACACCGGCATAGGCCGCCATCAGCAGCGTCATGTCGCCGGTGCCGGAGGTGTTGTGGGTGTGCAGATGGATGGGGACCTTCACCGTTTCCTTGAGGGCCTTCACCAGAGAATAGGCGTCCATAGGCAGCAGAAGGTTGGCCATGTCCTTGATGCAGATCATGTCCGCGCCCATGTCCTCCAGCTCGCGGGCCAGCTTCACGAAATAGGCCTCGTTGTGGATGGGGGACATGGTGTAGCTGAGGGTGGCCTCCACCTGTCCGCCGTACTTCTTGGTGGACTTGATGGCCTGCTCCAGATTGCGCACGTCGTTCAGCGCGTCGAAAATGCGGATGATGTCGATGCCGTTTTCAATGCTCTTGGCGCAGAAGGCGTCCACCACGTCGTCGGCATAGTGCTTGTAGCCCAGAATGTTCTGGCCGCGGAACAGCATTTGCAGCTTGGTGTTCTTCACATGCTTGCGGATGGTGCGCAGACGCTCCCACGGGTCTTCGTTCAGGAAGCGCATACACGCATCAAAGGTGGCACCGCCCCAGCACTCCAGGGAGTAGTAGCCGATGGAATCCAGCGTCTCCAGCGCGGGCAGCATGTCCTCGATGGTCATACGGGTGGCCGCCTGAGACTGGTGGGCGTCACGCAGGATGGTATCGGTGATCAGCAGGGGTTTATTCGATAAAAATTCCATAGAAAAATGTTTCCTCCTTCACAAATTCGGAGTAGCAAAATCATTTCGATCATTTTTCTGACGACATGTGCGTCAGAAAAATACCTCGACCCGCCGCAATGTGCGGCGAAACCGGAAGGGCTGTGCCGCCTGCGGCGCGGCCCGTGAGGTATTGCATCGCGGCCCCTGCCGCGATGCAGGCGTTAGCCGAAGAGCGAGATCAGCACGCCCGCGGCGATGGCGGAGCCGATGACGCCCGCCACGTTGGGGCCCATGGCATGCATCAGCAGGAAGTTGCCGGGGTTGGCCTCCTGTCCCACCTTCTGACTGACGCGGGCCGCCATGGGAACGGCGGACACACCGGCCGAGCCGATAAGGGGATTGATCTTCTCCTTCAGGAACAGGTTCATGAACTTGGCCAGCAGCACGCCGCCTGCGGTACCGAAGCCGAAGGCCACGATGCCCATGCCCAGGATCATCAGCGTCTTGGGGCTGAGGAACGTTGCGCCGGTGGCGGTAGCGCCCACGCTGACGCCCAGGAAGATGGTGACGATGTTCATCAGCTCGTTCTGCATGGTCTTGCTGAGCCGGTCGGTGACGCCGCACTCCTTGGCCAGATTGCCGAACATCAGGCAGGCGATCAGCGGCGCGGCGGAGGGTACCAGCAGCGCCACAAAGATGGTGACCACGATGGGGAAGATGATCTTCTCCTTCTTGCTGACCTCACGCAGGGGCTTCATGACGATCTGGCGCTCCTCCTTGGTGGTCAGCGCCTTCATGATAGGCGGCTGGATCACAGGTACCAGCGCCATATAGGAATAGGCCGACACGGCGATGGGGCCCAGTAGGGCCGGAGCCAGCATGGCGGTGACGAAGATGGCGGTGGGGCCGTCCGCGCCGCCGATGATGCCCACGGAGGATGCCTCGGCGCCGGTGAAGCCCAGCAGGCGGCAGCCCACATAGGTCAGGAAGATGCCCAGCTGCGCGGCAGCGCCCAGCAGCAGGCTCTTGGGGTTGGCGATCAGCGGGCCGAAGTCGGTCATGGCGCCCACGCCCATGAAGATGAGGCAGGGATAGATGCCCAACTTGATGCCCAGATACAGTACGTCGATGAGGCCCACGGACACCGTCTGGCCCACGGCCACGCCGCTGAGCACCGATTCCGATACTCCGGCGGCCTGCATCTCGGCGATGAACTCCGCCGTGATGGGATTGCCGCCGAACAGATCCCAGTGGATATGCCCTCCGGCAAAGAGGATCTCGTGATACATCTCCGCGCCGGGCAGGTTGGTCACCAGCATGCCGATGGCGATCGGCACCAGCAGCAGCGGCTCAAACTTCTTGACGATGCCCAGGAACAGCAGCACGCAGGCGACGACGATCATGATGGCGCATTTCCAGTTATCGCCCTGAAAGAACTGGTAAAAACCGGTTTGCTCGCAAAAATTCAGAATGGCTTGCATGGCGCGCCCTCCATTACTGGATGGTGCACAGCAGCGCGCCGGACTCCACAGCGGCACCCTTGGTCACGGCCACGGCGGTCACCTTGCCATCCCGGGGCGCCATGATCTCGTTCTCCATCTTCATGGCCTCCAGGATCATCAGGACCTGGCCCTTCTTGACCATATCGCCGGCAGCCACGTTCACGGCCAGAATGTTGCCGGGCATGGGGGAGGTGATGCTCTCACCGGCGCCGGAAGCGGCGGGTGCGGGAGCGGCAGGAGCTGCGGCAGCGGGAGCGGCAGCAGGTGCGCCGGTCATTTCTTCGATCTCCACCTCATAGGCGGTGCCGTTTACATTGACTCTGTATTTCTTCATGTTACTTCTCCTCCTCAGATCTTTTTCATGGATACGATACGGATGGCGCTGACATCAGTGCCCATGTCCTCGGCGATGGCGGCGGCCACGGCGGCCACCATCTCAGGGGTGACGGAGGACGATGCGGCGGGGGCTGCGGCCGGTGCGGGGATGGCGGCGGGCGCGGTTTTCGCGTCGGTGCGGCGTACCACATTGCTCATCACCGACACCAGCACGATAATGCAGATCAGTCCGATGAACACCGTGCACAATCCCATCAGGCACACGAACAGATTGGAGTAATCCATTGCCAATATTACCTCCCATTCCTTTTTTTGGTAATTTAATTGTACCAAACGTTTGGCATAAATTCAACCGTTATTTCCTTTGCTCTACAAAATTTGTAAGAATGTCTAAATAATTTTTGGATAAATTGACGCTTCGGACAACTGAAACCGGTGAGCACTTTTCAAATAGAGGATGCCATGCTATACTATAAAATATGTAAGGAGGTGCGGCGGATGCGTTACAGACAGGTAAAAAAAGGGATATTTCTGGCGCGGCCCAACCGCTTTATCGCCCATGTAGCGCTGGACGGCGTGGAGACGGTGTGCCATGTGAAGAACACGGGCCGGTGCCGCGAGCTGCTGGTGCCCGGCGCGGCGGTGTATCTGGAAAAGGGGACGAATCCCGATCGTAAGACTGCCTATGACCTGATCGCCGTGGAGAAAAACGGAAAGCTCATCAACATGGACGCGCAGGCGCCCAATAAGGTGTTTGCCGAGTGGGCTGCGCAGTTCGATCCCGCCGCCATCGCTGTCCACAGCGAGTACCGCTTCGGGCAGTCACGGCTGGATTTCTGTCTGGAAACGCCGCAGGGGCTGCATCTGGTGGAGGTGAAGGGCGTCACGCTGGAGGAGGACGGCCATACCCGCTTCCCCGACGCGCCGACGGAGCGGGGCGTGAAGCACCTCCATGAGCTGATGCACGCGGTAGCGCTGGGCCACCGGGCCACGGCGTTTTTTGTGATCCAGATGGCGGACGTGACGGATTTTTCTCCCAATGACGCGACCCATCCCGCTTTCGGAGAGGCGCTGCGTCAGGCAAAGTCGGCGGGCGTCAACGTCGCCGCCTGGTGCTGCCACGTCACGCCGGACAGTCTGGAGATCGACCGCCCGGTGGAGATCCGGCTATAAAAAATGTGCAAGCCTCAGGCTTGCACATTTTTCAACAGATAATAGGTGATGCGGGCCGTCAGGCCCCACAGGGGATAGGGCTGCGAGTCATAGACCGGCACTTCCATGCGGCCGTTGTCCCACGGATAGTCCGGCGGGATCTGTACGGTGTCATAGGGGAAGTCCTCACCGATCATGGGTTGCAGAGCGTAGCGGTACAGCGTGGGCGGGTGGGCCGTCAGCCAGTCCAGCGCGAGAAGGAAGGTGTCCGCCACCTCGTCGGGATTGGGCCGCAGCCGCGTCAGTGCGGCGGCGTCCACCCGGGCCAGCACCGGATGCATCAGCGCGTCGGAACGGAGATAGAGGAAATCCAGCAATCCGATCACGTCAATATCCGCCGGAGCGATGCCCAGTTCCTCCCGGGTCTCCCGCAGGGCGCAGTCCGTGGGCGTTTCACCCGGCTCCATCCGTCCGCCGGGAAAGCAGACCTCATGTGGCTGACGGATGCCGCCGGAGCGCACCTCATACAGCAGGCACAGGCCTTGCTCCGTCTCGATCAACGGCACCAGCACGGCGTATTCCCGCTTGCTGCACAAGAGCCCCGGCTGATGGTGCTGGTAGGTGTTGTAAAAATCCCGGATATCCACGGCTTGCCCCTCCTGTATGCGTTTGCTTTTGTGATCTGATGGTAGTATACCACAGAAGGCGGCGGTTTTGAAGCAAAAAAATGAGGCCCCATCTTTCGATGGGGCCATGGTATCTGAGGTTTAGCAGCCGCAGCCGTTGTTGCAGCCGCAGTTGTTGTTGCAGCCGCAGTCGTTGCCGCAGCCGCAGCCGTTGCCGCAGAACAGGAACAGCAGGATGATGGCGATGATGATCCAGCAGCAGCTGCTGCCGCCAAAGCAAGAGTTCTGATTACACATAGCGTAACCTCCTATGAAATTTCAGACCCCGTAGAGAAGTCTCACTCCATAGTATGTGAGGCGCGGCAAAGTGTGAGAGGGCGGCGGGAAAATTATTCCTGCGCCGTGCGGGAGATGCGGTAGCTGAGGGTCAGCAGGGTGTCCACGAAGTGGATATCCTCGGAGTACACGTCGTCGGGTACGGAGATCTCCACGTTGGTGAAGTTCCAGAAGCCGCGGATGCCCAGCGCCACCAGACGGTCGGCCAGCGGCTGCGCCACGTTCTGGGGTACCGTCAGCACCGCCACATTGGGGTGATGCTGCGCCACATAGTCCTCCAGCTCGTCCATAGAGCGGACGGTGACGCCGTTGATCTCGTCGCCCACCAGGGCGGAGGAAACATCAAAGGCGGAGTCCAGATGGAAGCCCACCTTGGCGAAATCAAAGTTTTGCAGCAGCGCATGGCCCAGATGGCCCGCGCCGATGATGATCAGCTTGTGATCGTTGTCAATGCCCAGGATATGGCCAATCTCGGCGCGAAGCTCGGCCACGTTGTAGCCGTAGCCCTGCTGGCCGAATTCACCGAAGCAGCTGAGGTCCTGGCGGATCTGCGATGCCGTGATGTCCATCTTATCGCCCAGCGAGTGAGAGGAGATGCGGACGACGCCCTTGTTGTACAGGTCGTCCAGATAGCGGTAATAGCGGGGAAGGCGGTGGATCACAGCGTCGGAGATTTTTTGCTTTTTCATAGATACCATCCTTTGGGGTTGATAAAAATTTATAAGTTATTTTAGCGCAAGAAAAGCGAGTTGTCAACTTTTTTAACAATCTTTTTTGAAAAAATTTTACTTTACATTGGGGCCGTTAGTTGGTATAATAGATAAGCCCTTTCAGAAACGGCATAATTTTATACGCGCCCGTAGCTCAGCTGGATAGAGTGACAGACTCCGACATTTCAGGCATCTCCAGTTGAGATATGGCGCAAAGCCTTGCCGCACCTGCGTTTGCGGGAACGGCAGAGAAAAAATGAGCGGTCGTTGACTACTATTTGACGACTATCGCAGAAACCCATAACCAAATATGCGCCCGTAGCTCAGTTGGATAGAGTGACAGACTCCGACTCTGTAGGCCGCTGGTTCGAATCCAGTCGGGCGTACCAAAAACCGTCTTAAGCAAGTTGCTTGAGACGGTTTTTATATGCGGAAAGTTAGGAGAATTGAAACCTGAGACGAGATTTGTCAAGGTATGTTTTTGTAAAGAAGTGTGCAATTCGCATTGACAAGCAGCAAAAAGAACGCTATAATAACGCCGTTATCGATAATGATATTATTATTTAGGCGCAGATGGAGGAAGACATGGCCAATAGAGATCACTCCCTGGATGATGGGATCATTCAGGCTGCCTATTCGGAGTTTCTTGCTTACGGTTTTCAGAAAGCCTCTCTGCACAAGATCGCCGAAAAAGCCGGCGTCACCACGGGAGCAATCTACACAAGATACAAGAATAAAGACGCGTTGTTTGCCAGTCTGCTTCAGGATTTTTTTGAGACGATGAAGACCTTGTTTACACCCATTGTCGAAGAATACGAAAAAGCAAAGCGCATCGCGCAGCCGGAGGATATCCTCCGCGCTATAAACGCCGAGGAACAAGTATATTTTCGGCTCCTGACCGAGCACCATGACGACTGCACTTTATTTTTCTGCCGCAGCGATGGCAGCTCCATTGAAACCGTGCTGCATGAACTGATGAACCGTAAAGCGGAACAAACGGTAGAGTTCTTTTCACATATCTATGGAAAAGCGCCAAATGCCGATGCGATCCGCCTTTTGATGGGATCACAGTTCTGGTACTTCCGTCAGCTGCTGGATCAGCGTATGGAGGAAGGCAGAATGCTTACCTGCTTACAGGCGGTCCTTGATTTTACCAACGCCGGTTGGCGGCAGTTATGTGACAGCCTGAATTAAATTGGCAAAGGAAATGGGCGGTGCGTGCGCCCATTTCTTACGGACGCCAGTTAGAGACGGCTAACTGGTGAGAAAAGAGTTTACGATGATAGATTTTGAATTTGAATTTCAATATGCAGAAGAAAAGCAGCCCACCTTGCAAAAAGTCGGCGGCAGCATCCCGGCGGGACGCTGCGTGGTGCTCTGCGGAGGCAGCGGCTGCGGAAAATCCACGCTGCTGCGGTGCATCAACGGACTGATCCCACAGTTTTACGAGGGGACGCTGAAGGGTTTCTGCCGCCTGAACGGGCAGGACACCGCCGGGATGCGTATCGGCGAGATCGGCGAGCTGGCCGCCTCGGTTTTTCAGGATCCGCGGAGTCAGTTTTTTACCGTGAACAGCTCCAATGAAGTGGCCTTCGGTCTTGAAAATCACGGTCTGCCGCAAGATAAAATCCGTCAGCGGGTGGAGGAGGCCTTCCGGATCTTTCATCTGGAGCGGCTGAAGGATCGCAACGTTTATGCGCTGTCCAGCGGCGAGCGACAGCTCATCTCCATTCTCTCGGCGTGGGCAATGGACACAGATATTTTTCTCCTTGACGAGCCCACGGCCAATCTGGACTTTGCAGCCACGCAGCAGTTAAAAGAGATTCTGCTTGTCCTGAAAAAGCAGGGCAAAACGCTGCTGCTCAGTGAGCATCGACTCTATTATCTTGCGGATATTGCCGATGAATATTGGGTCATGGCAGACGGCGAGATCAAAGGAAAATATACTGCCGCAGAGACAAAGGCGTTCTCAGTGGAGCGGAGACAAACACTTTTTCTGCGCACGCTCGACCTTGCGGAGATCACCGTGCCGGAGAAAGAGCCGCTGCCGAAAACCGCGCCGACGGCGCTTG
>CAKTRJ010000044.1 GCA_934597345.1 uncultured Oscillospiraceae bacterium | reverse complement strand
CAGTAACGGAACGTTGCAAAACGTTCCGTTACTATTGTCTCATGCCTGTCCATGCGCGGGGTGGTTTGACGGTTACTATTGTTCTGGCATGGTATCCGACAGCAGCTCCACCGTCACGGTGTACGATCCGCCGTCCCAGCCCTCATAGGTCAGGGCCGCGCGGTCATCCTCCGGCGTGTCGGCGGAGAGAAACTCCACAGCCATCGCGTTGGTATCCCCGTGGCAGAGGTAGTAGCAGTCGGTCTCCTCCCGGTAGATGAACTGCGCCAGGTTCTTTTTGTTGGTCTCCTCCAGCGTCAGGCCAAAGACTTCCGTCAGAGCTTCGTCCATCTCCTGCGGAGAAATGACCACCACATCGGTGCCGGGATCGCCCAGCTGGTATTGGACGAAGTCATATTCCTCCTGGGTGGGCTGACGGCTGCCGCCGTTATAGAACATCTGGAAAAGATCCACGTCACGGGGATCGTCATAGGTGCTGGTCAGCGCTTGGGCGTACCAGCTGCCTGGATAGAACAGCGCCCAGCCCAGCTCTTTGGCCAGCGCAGGGTCTGCAAAGCGGCCGCCAGTGCCGCCGTCGGAGAAGCAGGCCCACACCACATAGACGTCACAGGACAGAGAGGTTAGCCTTGCGGGGTCAGCGGTGATTTCCTCCGGCAGCGGGACCATAAGGCTTTCGGCGTCGCTGCGGGCCGCGAAGCCCACGCAGTACAGCCCTCCCGCGGTGACGGGGATGCTGCCGGAGGTGACAGGGCCGGAGGACACATAGGAGCATCCGGCCTCATTATCTACGGGCAGACACTTTTTCAGCTCGTCCAGCGGCGCGATGGTCATGACGCCGTCCTCGAAATGGCTGGTGCCCTCCATGGCCACATCCAGCCGCAGGGGCAGCCGGGCGCTTCCTATTGGCAGTTGGCCCACCAGCACGCCGTCGTGATACCACTGGCCGCAGAGCTCTACGGAGGAGATGCCCTTTCCGGGCTTCAGCAAAGCATGGTACGTCAGCTGGTCAATGCCCTTGGATACGATGGCGGCCCGATAGGAGGAGAACCCCGCCACGGCGGCCAGTATCACCGCCGCCGCCAGCACGCATGCGGCGACGACGCGGGTACGGGGCCGCTTCGCCGCAGGTACGCCATCAGCTTCCCCACCATGGGGGGTAAACATATTTTCCGAATGAGACAAGCGCGCCACCTCCTGTTTGTGTTGTAAACACAACGTAACACAAGGGGGCTACATTGTCAACAGAGAGAAAACGCTTTTTTCTTGCGCGGGAAGCAAATCTGACGTATAATACCATCAGGAAAGATCAAAAACAACGGAGGACGGCTATATGTACGAAAACGGCAAGATCTATATGGGTCTGGCGGACGGCCAGCGGGTGGAGATGTACCCCTCTATGAGCAACCGCCACGGCCTGATCGCCGGCGCCAGCGGCACCGGCAAGACCATCACCATGAAGGTGATGGCGGAATCCTTCTCCGACGCGGGTGTGCCTGTGTTCCTGTGCGACGTCAAGGGCGACGTGGCGGGCATCTGCGCGCCCGGCGAGAGCAATGAGGGCATGGAGAAGCGCATCGACAAGTTCGGCATCCGGGATACCTTCGCCTATAAGGCGTACCCCACCACCTTCTGGGATATCTATCAGGAGGGCGGCCACGCCGTCCGCGCCACCGTCAGCGACATGGGCCCGGAGCTTCTCAGCCGTATTCTGGGCCTGACCCCGGCCCAGGAGGGCATCCTGCACATCGTGTTCCGCATTGCCGATGACAAGGGCCTGCTGCTGATCGACCTGAAGGATCTGCGGGCCATGCTGACCTATGTGAACGAGCACCGCATCGAGTACATGATGAGCTACGGCAACATCACGTCTCAGTCCGTGGCGGCCATCCTCCGGGCGCTGCTGCCGCTGGAGCAGCAGGGCGGCGACCTGTTCTTCGGCGAACCTGCCCTGGATATCTGTGACTGGATGCGCACCGACGCCGACGGCCGGGGCATGATCAACGTGCTGGACTGCGTTAAGCTGGTGCAGAATCCCACGCTGTACGCCAGCTTCCTGCTGTGGATGCTGTCGGAGCTGTTCGAGAGCCTGCCGGAGGCCGGCGATATGGACAAGCCCAAGCTGGTGTTTTTCTTTGACGAGGCCCATATGCTGTTCCGCGACGCGCCTGCCGTGCTGCTGCAGAAGATCGAGCAGACGGTGAAGCTGATCCGCTCCCGCGGCGTGGGCGTGTACTTCGTCACACAGAGCCCCAGCGATATTCCCGATACCGTGCTGGCCCAGCTCTCCAACCGGGTGCAGCATGCCCTGCGGGCCTATACCCCCGCCGAGCTGAAGGCCGTCCGCGTGGCGGCGCAGGCCTTCCGGGCCAATCCCGCCTTCCAGGCGGAGGACGCCATCATGGAGCTGGGCGTGGGCGAGGCGCTGACCTCCTTCCTGGATGAAAAGGGCGTGCCCACCATGGTGCAGCGCACCAAGATCATCTGCCCCCAGAGCCTGATGGCCGCGCCGGAGCCCATGGTGCGGGCCAAGACCATGATGCACGACGGCATGGAGAAGTACGACGACTTCGTGGACAATGTGTCCGCCTATGAGGTGCTGACGGAGGAGGCGGAGAAGGCCGAGGCCGCCAAGCAGGCGGAAGCTGACCGCAAGGCCCAGGAAAAGGCGGCGGCTGAAGCGGAGAAGCAGCGGCTGAAGGAAGAGGAAGCCGACAAGAAGCGCCAGCAAAAGCTGGCTGATGAAGAGCGCAAGCGCCAGCAAAAGCTGGAGGATGAAGCACGCCGCCGCCAGCAGAAGCTGGAGGATGAGGAGCGCCGCAAGGCGGAGCGCCAGCAGGAGAAGGCGGAGGCCGAAGCCAGGCGCAAGGCGGAGCGCCGCGCGGCCAAGATCGAGTCCCAGCTGATCTCGGCGGGTGGTCAGATCCTCAAGCGCGGCCTGCTGGGCGTGCTGAAAAAGCGCTGATAGAAATGCATAGAAAAAGAGCGGAGACACGGTGCCTCCGCTCTTTTTTGTGTCTGCTTAGTCGAATCCGAACATGCCCATGATGCGGTGGTACAGATCCTTGTGCTCCTCGTACCAGTCCTTCCGCTCCTTCAGCAGCCGCTCAGCGTCGGCGTATTCCTCCAGCGCCTGACTGGCCTCCAGATAGCCGCGGGTCAGGATGCGCATGCGCTTGCTCATATACTGCATGATGCTCATGACCTTGGCAGGCCGCTCCTGGAAGTAGTGGCTGAAGCTCTCGTGGGTGATCACCATGCAGGCTGTTTTTTCCAGCGCCACGGCGGTGGCGTTCTGCGGGCGGCTTTCCAGAAAGCCCACAATGCCGAAGAAGCCATCGGCCTCCACCTCATTCAGCAGCCGCTGGGTGGGCTTATGATAGTCCACATACAGGGCCACCTGACCCCACAGCACATCGTAGATGGCCGTTACATAGTCGCCCTGCTGGTAGATGACCTCGCCCTTTTTGAAGATCTTTTCGCCCGGTTCCGGATGATTCGTCACAGATATCGCCGCCTTCCCTTATCAGATATGGATCGAAGGATCAGAACATCTTGTCCACGTAAGCGTTCAGCTTCTTCGTGTCGTAGCTGTCCTTATAGGTGGTCTTGAACCGCTGCACCGTCAGGGAGTTGAATTGCAGCACCTTGCGGTATTTCATGATGCCGGCCACCAGACCGAACAGCGCGCAGATGGGGCCGTAGGGCAGCATCTTCACGCAGGTATAGGCCAGTGCCGCCACCACGATCACCGAAATGATCACGCCCGCGATCTGCTTTTTCGGCTGGATCAGCTTGACCTCCTCAGCGCTGATGACGCCCTCGTCGATCATGGTCCGGGCGAAGCGCTTCTGCACGCCGAACTGGGATACCGCCGACAGTACGATCGGGGCTACCGCGAAAAATGAAAACAGGGTAATGACCGCGTTCCAGAGAAAAATGCCAAATCCTTCCATATTGCCCATAGTCAAGTGTTCCTCCGTTATCTCAAATGTTTTAATAGTATGTTTATTTGCCGGTATACAGGAACCGGACGTCCGACCGCCCCGTCAGGTACAGCAGGTGGCTGTACTGAATGGCGAAGGACACTGTGTCGCCCACGGACAGATGCCGGGGACAATCTGTCACATCCAGGATACAGTGGTCAGAGCTGCCGCCGATCACTGTGATGCCCTCGTCCAACGGCATAAGGCTTTCCAGCTCGCCTGCGTCGGCCCGGCCCAGCGCCAGCAGCGCCCGGCGGCGGATGCCGCGATCGGTAAATTCCGGCGTGTGGCCAAAGGCGTCGATGCAGAATTTCCCCTGAGGATAGGTGGGCTTGTCCCGTACCTCGATGACCTGGGCCGTCAGGGTGAAGGTATCAGTACGGAGATAGTCCATATCCGTGATATGCCACAGCTTTTGCAGATCGTAGCTCAGCAGGATGTTTTCTCCGATCCGCAGATGGTTGATGCCCTCCGGCATCGTGTGCCAGTGTACCAGTGTATAGGAGCTGGTGGCGCCGCCGGATACGATCTCCAGCTTGCGGCCGATGGCGGCCTCTACCCGCCGCGCCAGACCGATCAGCTGATTCATTTTTTCCGGCGTGGGCTGGATCGCGCCATAGCAGCCCAGATTCACGCCGACGCCCGCCAGATGGACGTGGGGGAGCGCCTGCTCCACATGAACGCAGGCGGCCACAAATTCGTCGTGATCCCAGAAGCCCTCACGCAGGTCGCCCAGATCCACCATCACGATCACACTGTGGGTCCTGTTCTGGCGCTGACATTCCCGCTCCAGCGCGTCCAGCGTGGTCAGATCGCTTTGCAGCGACATGTCGCACAATGCCACCAGATCGGGCAGCTCCGTCAGGCTGGGGACGCGGACCAGAAGAAACGGAGCGTCGATGCCTGCGGCGCGGCAGCGGGCCACCTGCTCCAGGCGGCTGGTGCCGAGCTGCTCCGCACCCGCTTCACGGACGATGCGCGCCGCCTCCGGCATGCCGCTTACGCCCTTGATAACGCCGCATACGCGGATGTTCTGGGCCTTGCAGCGGCTGATCACCTGCTCCGCGTTATGATACAGCCTGTCCAGATGTACTTCCAGACAGGGAAATTGCCGGTTCATGGATCTCACCTCAACTATTGACAGTCATATCAGTATAACACATCTTTTTCCATAAAGCCACACAAATTTTTCGGGGCGGCTGGCGCGGAAAAAGTTCACACTTGCGGACTTGCAAAAAGTTGTCCTGTTTACTATAATCATGCATAGTAATAGAGAGACGACACCAGGAAAGGAAGTATCCCATGAAACGAATCATTTGCCTGTCGGCGGCGCTGCTGGCCTTGGCCATGGTGCTGACCGGCTGCCATAAGCATGTATCCGCCGCACCGGCCACCTGTACCGAGGCGGAGATCTGCACCGAGTGCGGCAAGGTGATGACCGAGGCGCTGGGCCACGATCCCGGCCCGGAGGCCACCTGCGCCGCGCCCCAGACCTGCCGGCGCTGCGGCATCGAACTGTCGCCCCAGTTGCCCCATACCTCCGGCGGCCCCGCCACCTGCACGGAGCCGGAGACCTGCGCCGTATGCGGCGCGGTCATGAGTCCGGCACTGGGCCACACGGTGGGGGAGGACGGCGTATGCGCGACCTGCGGCCAGCAGGTGGTGCCTGCCGGACAGAAGTACATCGCCCCCGGTAAGGGCAGTGCCATATCTTCGGACGACGCGGCGTCGGTGGTGGCGGAGACCGCCAGCAACGGCCACTATCACAACAACATCGCCGCCTACTACGCCAACGCGGTACTGGTGTGCGGCGACTACGGCGTGGAGTATTTTGCCCCGGACCCTGCCGGTTCCAGCGCCTATGCCGACACGGTGAACAAGTTCGCCGCCAAATACCCCAATATCCATGTCAGCTGCCTGCTGACGCCCAAGAGCTGCGCCTATCATTCCCCGGCGGACTATGACGATCCCCATGATGATATCGCCAGCTTCATCAAGTCCACCTACGCCATGATGGACAGTTCCGTCACCACCGTGGACTGCATGGGCCTGATGGATCAGCACGCGGGCGAGTACATGTTCTACCGCACCGATCATCACTGGACCAGTCTGGGTGCTTACTACGCCTCGGCGGCCTACTGTCAGGCCAACGGCATTACCCAGTGGACGCTGGACAGCTATGACACAGTGCTCCGCACCGGCTATACCGGCTCCCTCTACATGTACGGCGGCCATCCTGCGGAGTTGAAAGCCAACCCGGACTATTCCGCGGCCCGGTTCCCCCATGCGGGCTATTCCATGGTGTACTACCGGGACGGCGTGCAGTATAACGGCCAGGCCGTCAACGGCGGCACCAACGAGTACGCCGGGATGTTCCTGTGCGGCGACCAGCCCCTGACCGTTATCACTACCGACAACAAGAACGGCAAGACCCTGCTGGTGTTCAAGGAGTCCTATGGCAACGCCTTTGTGCCCTACATGATCGACTACTACGAGCGCATTGTGGTGGTGGACATCCGCGAGGAGGTGGGCAGCGTCAGCGGCATTATTTCCCAGTACGGTGTTACCGACGCGCTGATCATCAACAACTGTCAGGCGGCCACCAGTCTGCGGAGCAATCTGGAAAGCAGGGCGCTTTCCTGACCCACAAAAGATATAAGGAGGAGTTATCCATGAGTGAGAAGAGCAAGCTGAGCAAGGCGCTGCTGTACGCGCCGGAGAACGGTTATGACCGCCTGCCGGAAAACGAGAAGGCCGCCATGCACGACTACTGCGAGTCCTATAAAGATTTTCTGAACCACGGCAAGACCGAGCGGCTGTGCGTGGAGTACTGCATCGAGCTGGCGAAGAAGCACGGCTTTGTGGAGTTCCAGCCCGGTATGCCCCTCAAAACCGGCGACAAGGTGTACTGCAACAACCGGGGCAAGGGCATCATGCTGGCGGTGATCGGCACCGAGCCGCTGTCCAGGGGTGCCAACATTGCCGCCGCCCATACCGACGCGCCCCGTCTGGACCTGAAGCCCCGGCCCCTGTACGAGGACACGGAGCTGGCCTATTTCAAGACCCATCACTACGGCGGCATCCGCAAGTACCAGTGGGTCACCATCCCGCTGGAGCTCCACGGCGTGGTGACGCTTGCCGACGGCACGGTGCTGCCGGTGCATATCGGAGATAAGCCGGAGGACCCCCAGTTCATCATCAACGACCTGCTGCCCCATCTGGGCCGGGAGCAGAGCAAGAAGCCGCTGGGCGAGGCCATCCCCAGCGAGAGCCTGAATATTCTGGTGGGCTCCATGCCGGTGGAGGATGCGGATGAGAAGCATCGCTTCAAGCTGGCGGTCATGCAGCTGCTGCATGAGCAGTACGGCATGGTGGAGGAGGACTTCATCTCCGCCGAGCTGGAGGCCGTTCCCGCCGGTCACGCCCGTGATATCGGCTTTGACCGCAGTCTCATCGCCAGCTACGGCCACGATGACCGCGTCTGCGCCTATGCCGAGCTGGCGGGCCTGTTTGACGCCAAGGCCCCCAAGCGCACCGCCGTGTGCATCTTCGCTGACAAGGAGGAGATCGGCAGCGAGGGCGTCTCCGGTATGCTGTCCGCCGCCTTTGACAAGTTCATGGGCGAGCTGTGCGACACGCAGGGCGTGCTGCTGCGGGACTGCTTTGCCAATTCCTTCTGTGTCAGTGCCGACGTGACTGCCGCCTATGATCCCAACTTTGCCGAGGTGTACGACAAGCGGAACTCCGCTTTTATCAACTACGGCGTGGGCCTGTGCAAGTATACCGGCGCGGGCGGCAAATCCGGCGCATCTGACGCCAGCGCCGAGGTGGTGGGCAAGCTGCGCCGCCTGCTGAATGAGGAGAACGTGTTCTGGCAGATGGCGGAGCTGGGCAAGACCGACGCCGGCGGCGGCGGCACCGTGGCCAAGTTCATGGCCCAGCGGAACATCGACACCATCGACGCGGGCGTGCCGGTGCTGAGCATGCATGCCCCCTATGAGACGGTGGCCAAGCTGGACTGCTACATGACCTACCGCTGCATGAAGGCGGTATTTGAAAAGGCGTGATACTCGAAAAAACTGTCATTGCGAGCCAGTGCTCACACTGGCGTGGCGATCCGTATCTGGCCCCCTTGTGTAAAGGGGGCTGTCACCGAAGGTGACTGGGGGATTGTCCCGCAACGGACAACCCTTCCGGCGCTTCGCGCCACCTCCCCTTACACAGGGGAGGCTTTCGTTACAGATTCCCACGCCTGTGACATCGTTCGCTGGCGTGGGAATGACAGCACGGGGTTCTTCGACAAGCTCAATCCACCCTCAAGTTTAGGGTGGATTTTTTATACGCTTTGTGGTAGGATGGTGGCAATAAAAGCAGGAGGGAGACCTATGAAAAAGAGATTGACCGCGTGGCTGCTGGCGCTGGTGATGGCGCTGACGCTGGTGGGCTGCGGGACTGACAGCACCGTTATCATCGGGATCACCGGCGGCGATCAGCCGCAGCAGGAGCAGCAGGATACGCTGCCGGAGGATACACAGACCCCGGATACGCCGGAGGACGGCGACAGCAGCGCCGACGCGCCTGCCATCGACGAGGACGGCAGCTACACCACCAAGGAGGATGTGGCCCTGTACATCCACACCTACGGCCATCTGCCAAGCAACTTCATCACCAAGAAGGAGGCCCAGGCGCTGGGCTGGAGCGGCGGCTCGCTGGAGCCCTACGCCCCCGGTAAATGCATCGGCGGCAGCCGCTTCGGTAACTATGAGGGGCGGCTGCCGGAGGCGGAGGGCCGCACCTACACCGAGTGCGACATCAACACGCTGGGCGCGGACAAGCGGGGCGCGGAGCGGATCGTGTTCTCCAACGACGGCCTGATCTACTATACCGGCGACCATTATGAGAGCTTTACGCTGCTGTACGGGGAGGAATGACCATGCGATTCATACTGGATGGCGGCAGCGTAGGCAGCCGCGAGACCCTGCATCAGACGCTGGCGGCGGGGCTGCATTTCCCCGATTGGTACGGCGGCAATCTGGACGCCCTGCATGACTGCCTGACGGAGATCACGGAGCCGACGGAGTTGGTGATCCGCAACAGCCGGGCGCTGGCGGAGACACTGGGCGGCTATGTGCTGCCGCTGCGGCGGGTGCTGGCGGACTGCGCTGCGGAAAATGGCCTTCTCTCCGTGGTATGGGAGGAGGACGCGCCGTGAGCGCCGCCGTGCTGGACGACGGTCTGGTCTATGAGATCCTGTCGGTGGTGGCGGAGATACCGGAGGGCCACGTGGCCTCCTACGGCCAGATCGCCGCGTTGATCGGCCGGGAGCGGAACGCCCGTCTGGTGGGAAAGGTACTGAGCCGGGCTGAGCTGTACGGCGCGTATCCCTGCCACCGGGTGGTGAACCACGCCGGACGGCTGGCGCCCCACTGGCCGGAGCAGCGCGCGCTGCTGGAGGCGGAGGGCGTGGCCATGAAGGACGCAGCCCATGTGGACATGAAACGCTTCCGCTGGGAGCCGTAAAGAAGCATAAAAAGGAGGCCAGCGGCCTCCTTTTTGTTATGCTTCCTTGTTGGGGATGGTCACCCGGATGGATGTGCCCTGACCGGGCGTGCTGTCCAGATGGATGGCGCTGCCCAGATCCTGCACCGCGTGCTTGACGATGGACAGGCCCAGACCGGTGCCGCCGCTCTGGCGGGAATGGCTCTTGTCTACCCGGTAGAACCGCTCAAAAATACGGCTCTGGTGCTCCGGCGGGATGCCGATGCCGGTGTCGGACACGGTCAGCGCCGCGCCGTTGGCGGTGGGGGAGAGGGTCACGGTGACGCTGCCGTTGGGAACGTTGTATTTGATGGCGTTGTCGCACAGGTTATAGAGGATCTCGGACAGCAGACGCCGCACACTGCGGACGGTGACGGCCTCGCCGGTGACGGAGAGGGTCACGTTTTTGGCGGCAGCCGCGTCGTGAAGGGAGGAGACGGTCTCCTCCGCCAGCGGCCGCAGTGCCACGCTTTCGACGGGCAGTTCCACGCCCTCGTCCAGCTGGGACAGGCGAATGATATCCTCGATCAGCGTCACAAGCCGGGCCGCCTCGCTGCGGATGCGGCCCACGAATACCGGCATATCCTCCGGCTTCACCAGCCCGTTCTCCATCAGCTCCGCACTGCCCATAATGGATTGCAGCGGGGTTTTCAGCTCATGGGACACGTTGGCGGTGAACTCCCGGCGGTTGCGCTGGGCCAGCGCCTGCTCCGTCACGTCGAAGGCCAGCACCACCGCACCGGTGACGTCGCCCTCGGCGCTGATGCGGCTGATATCCAGCTGATACTCCCGGCCGTCCCGCTCCGTGTGGATCTCGCTGTGGCCCTGGGCCATGGCGGCCTCCAGCGCGTGGCTCACCTCAGTGCTGCGCTCGATGGTCAGGAAGTCCTGACCCAGGCAGGCGGCGTCGGTGTGGAACAGACCGCGGGCCGCGGGGTTGATGCTGAGGATCGCGCCCGCTTCGTTCAGCAGCACAAGGCCCTCCTTCATGCTGCCGGTGACCTGGTCGAACTCATCCTGCTTGCGCCGCAGCTCCTGCACCTGCGCGTCGATCTGGCGGCGCTGCTGGTTGATGCGGCCCAGCAGGGGAGACAGCTCCTCATAGGTGTCGTTTTCCAGCGGGTGTTCCAGATCCAGCTCGTTCAGGGGCTTTACGATATGCTGTGCCAGACGCCGTGCCAGCAGCGCCGACAGGGCCAGCGCCGCCACCAGCACCACCAGGAAGGGCTGGAGCATGCCCAGCACCAGCACGCCCACCGTGGCGCGGCTGATGGAGATACGCAGCACCGTGCCGTCGCTGAGCCGCTGGGCCTGATAGAGCGTCTTTTCCAGCAGCGTGGCGGAATAGCGGCTGCTCTCGCCGTGTCCGGTCAGCAGCGCCTGCTGGATCTCCTGACGCTGGCTGTGGTTCTCCATGGAGGCAGCGTCCGCCTGGGTATCGTACAGCACCGTGCCGTCCGCAGCCACCCACGTCAGGCGGTAGCGGTCGGAGCGGAGGGAGGCGAGATAGCTCCGGCCGTCCAGCCGCTCCATGGCGGACGCCGCAAGGATCAGCTCGTCTTTCAGCTGCTGCTCCTGCACGCCGCAGAAGTATTCGTAAAGGCATCCCATGATAATGACCATGCTGGCCAGCAACACCGCGCCGGCGGTGAGGATCATGGAACGGAAGATCTTTTTTGTCATGCCTGCACCTCCCAACGGTAGCCCACGCCCCGCACCGTGGCGATATGCTCGCCGCACGTGCCCAGCTTCTGGCGCAGGGTACGGATGTGCATGTCCACTGTGCGGCTCTCACCCACATAGTCCGCGCCCCATATGTCGTTGAACAGCTGATCCCGGGTAAAGGCCATGCCGGGATGGGACAGGAACAGCCGCAGCAGCTCAAATTCCTTGAAGGTCAGCGTGACGCGCTGACCCTCCGCCGTGACGGTGTGGCCGTCCAGATCCAGCGTTACGCCGCCGCTGGACAGCCGGTGGCTCTGCTGGGCCGGGGCGCAGCGCCGCAGCACCGCCTTGACGCGGGAGACCATCTCCATCATGCCGAAGGGCTTCACCAGATAGTCGTCGGCCCCCATGTCGAGACTTTGTATCTTATCGTATTCCATGCCCTTGGCGGTGGCCATGATAACGGGAACATCCCGGGTCTGGGGCGTCTGGCGCAGATAGCGCAGCAGCGAAACGCCGTCCTCGCCGGGCAGCATCACGTCCAGCAGCACCAGCTCCGGCGTCTCCGTTTCCAGCGCCGCGCGGAAGCTGGCACCGTCGGCAAAGCCACGGGCCTGAAAACCCGTGGAATTCAGCGTATATACCTCGATCTCGCGGATGCTGGCGTCATCCTCCACGCACCAGATCATGTCAACTCCTCCCCGTTGTGAACGCCGGTCACGGCAAACACCACCCACTCGGCAATGTTGGTGGCGTGGTCACCGATGCGTTCAAAGTATTTGGCGATCATCAGCAGGTCAAGGGCGTACTCGCCGTCGTCGGGCCGCTGGGCGATCCAGTCGATCAGCGTGGCCTTCACCTTGCGGAAGTCCTCGTCCACCACGTCGTCACGGGCAATGACCTCGTGGGCCAGGGCAACATCCTGCCGGACGTAGGCGTCCACGCTGCCAGTGACCATGGAGATGGCGAAGCGGGCCATGTGGCCCACAAAGGCGCACTCCTCGCCGGAGCGGCCCTTCAGAAAGCCGATGATCTCGGCAATGTCCTCCGCCTGATCGCCGATGCGCTCCATATCGGTGATCATCTTCAGGGCGGCGCTGATCTGCCGCAGGTCACGGGCCACCGGCTGCTGCTGCAATAACAGCTTCAGACACAGGGACTCGATCTCCCGCTCCTTGCGGTCGATTTCTCCGGCGCGGGAGATGACCCGGGCGGCCAGTGCGGTGTCGCCCTCCATCAGGGCCTTGGCCGCGGCGGCGATGACCTCCTCGCACAGCGCGCCCATCTCGATCAGTTCACGGTTCAGCAGCGCCAGCTGCTGGTCAAAACGGCTTCTCATTATCCGAACCTCCCTGTGATGTAATCCTCGGTCCGCTTGTCGCGGGGCTGCGCGAATATCTGCTCGGTGCCGCCGTACTCCACCAGCTCACCCAGCAGGAAGAAGGCGGTTTGATCCGAGATACGGGCGGCCTGCTGCATGTTGTGGGTCACGATAACAATAGTATACCGCTCTTTCAGCTCCGTGGCAAGCTCTTCTATCTTGGAAGTGGAGATGGGATCCAGTGCGCTGGTAGGCTCGTCCATCAGCAGCACCTGCGGCTCCACAGCCAGCGCCCGCGCGATGCACAGACGCTGCTGCTGGCCGCCGGACAGGCCCAAGGCCGATTTCTTCAGCCGGTCCTTTACCTCGTCCCAGATGGCGGCGCGGCGCAATGCCTGCTCCACGATGTCGTCCAGCTTAGCCTTATTGCGCACGCCGTGGGTGCGCGGGCCGTAGGCGATGTTGTCATAGATGCTCATGGGGAAGGGGTTGGGCTTCTGGAACACCATGCCGATCTCCTTGCGCAGCTGGTTCACGTCCACAGAGGAGGCGAAAATGTCCTGTCCCTGATAGCGCACCTCACCGGTGACGCGGACGCCGGGGATCAGGTCGTTCATCCGGTTCAGCGTCTTGAGGAAGGTGGATTTGCCGCAGCCGGAGGGGCCGATGAGCGCGGTAACGCTCTTCTCCGGGATATTGATGCTGACGTCCTTCAGCGCCTGGGAAGGTCCGTACCACAGGCACAGGTCGTTGACGGTCATGATATCGCTCATATGCCTCTCTCCTTTGAAAATATTTGCCCACCAGGGCGGCGGCCACATCGATGATCAGGGCCAGTACCATCAATATGGCGGCGATGGCGAAGGCCACGTCGAACTCGCCCTGCTCCTTGGCGTAGACGTACAGGGCCACAGATAGGGTAGCGCCGGAGCTTTGCAGCGTCTCCCGCAGGGTGCCGTACAGAGTGTGGGCGAAGCCTGCCGTGTACAGCAGGGCCGCTGTCTCGCCCAGAATACGGCCCACCGCCAGGATGCAGCCGGTGATCACGCCGTCCACGCAGCCGGGCAGCACCACCGTGCGGATGACCCGCCACTTGCCCGCGCCCAGACCGAAAGCGCCCTCGCGGTAGCTCTGGGGCACGGTCTTCAGGCTCTCCTGGGTGGTGCGCATGATGGTGGGCAGATTCATGATCACCAGTGTCATGGCGCCGGCGATGAGGGATTTCTTCATGCCCTGGAACTGGCAGAAGAACATCTGGCCCACCAGACCATAAATGATGGAGGGGATGCCGGACAGGGTCTCGGCGGCGTATTCGATGGCCGCCACGACCCTCTTGTTGGCGGCGTACTCCGTCAGGTAGACCGCCGCGCATACGCCCAGCGGCAGCACGAAGACCAGGGTGGTCAGCACCATGCAGACGGTGCTGATGATATCCGGCAGGATACCGATGGTGTCGCTGAGGTAGCTGGGCTTGGTGCTGAGGAGCTGCCAGCTCAGGTGGGGGACGCCCTTTATCAGCACATACAGGATCAGGAACAGCGCCAGAGCGCAGGTCAGTCCGGCGCACAGCAGCATCAGTCCCCGCATAGCGCCGCCCCAAACCCGACGGCGGAGGGAAAAATTCGTATCGTTCATGGTTTACTTCTCCTTACTGCGCTTCAGGAAGAAATTCAACGCCGCGTTGATCAGCATGATGAACAGGAACAGCACCAGCGCGATGGAGAACAGCGCCTGCCGCTGTAAGCCCGCCGCGGCGTAGCCCATCTCACTGGCCACGGCGGTGGTCAGGAAACGGACGCTCTGGAACGGGGACGGCATGTTGGGTACGTTGCCGGACACCATCATCACCGCCATGGCCTCGCCGATGGCGCGGCCTACGCCCAGCACCACCGCTGCGGCAATGCCGCTGCGGGCGGCGGGGACGGAGACGCGGAACCAGGTCTCCACCGGGGTGGCGCCCAGGGCCAGCGAGGCGTCCTCATACTCGCGGGGCACCGCCTCCAGCGACGTCATGGCCACGTTGATGATAGAGGGCAGGATCATGATGGCCAGCACGATGATGGCCGCCAGCAGGCCGGAGCCGTCAGGAATGTGGAAGATCTTGCGGATGCCGGGTACCAGCACCAGCATGCCCACCAGACCATAGACCACAGAGGGGATGCCCGCCAGCAGGCTGACTGCCGAGGAGACAACGGCTTTCAGCTTGGCCGGGGCCATCTTGGCTAGGAACACGGCCGTCATAAAGCCGAGGGGAACGCCCAGCAGGATAGCGCCCGCCGTGCCGTAAACGCTGGTCAGAATGAAGGAGAGGATGCCGAACTGGGGCGGTGTACCGTTGGAGTCCCACACTGGGCCGAAAAGGAACTTGATCAGCCCGATCTCACGGATGGCCGGGATACCGGAGATGATGAGATAGACGGTGATCAGCAGCACGCAGCCTACCGTTATCAGTCCCATCAGCAGGAAGAAGCCGTGAATGGTGTTTTCCCAGAATCGTTTTGCTTTCATGTGAGCACCTCATACATGCAGGGGAAGGCGGCACCCCTCAGGGATGTCGCCTGTCCGCCTTGTTTTTTCAGTTGGCAGCCACTGCACCGGCGGCGGAGATGATGGACGCTGCGTCAGCGGAGAGGGCATAATCGAAGAATGCCTGAGCTGCGGGGGAGAGGGCCTTGCCTTCCACAGTCACCAGCACGAAGGGACGCTGCACCAGATAGCTGCCGTCCTTGACGGTGGCCTCGCTGGGGGTCACGCCGCCCACGTTCAGGGCCTTGACGGTGTCCTTGATGGAGGCCAGAGAGGCATAGCCGATGGCGTCGGGGTTCTGGCTGACGGCGGTGATCACATCACCGGTGGAGGTCAGCTCCTGGCGGTACTGGCACTTATCCTTGGTGCCGGTGATGGACTCGAAGCCATCGCGGGTGCCGCTGGCAGCCTCGCGGCCGATCAGAACGACCTCGGCGTCATTGCCGCCCACGTCCTTCCAGTTGGTGATCTCACCGGTGTACAGCTTGGCGATCTGCTCCAGAGTCAGGTCGGAGACGGGGTTGTCAGGATGCACGATGATGGCGATGCCGTCATAAGCCAGCACGGTCTCCTTCAGGCCGGCAGCCTTCTCCTCGTCCTTCAGGGCGCGGGAGGACAGGCCAATGTCACAGGTGCCTTCCTGCACAGCGGTGATGCCGGAGCCGGAGCCGGTGGGGTTGTAGTTGACGGTCACACCGTCGTTGGCGCCCATGAAGGACTCGCTCAGCGCGCCGATGACCTTCTCCATGGAGGTGGAGCCGTCGGTGGATACGGTGCCGGTGATGGCATCGCCGCTGTTATCGTCGGGGGTGGTGTTGCTGTTGTTGTTGGTGCTGCCGCAGGCGGCCAGGCTCAGAGCCAGCACCAGCGTCAGCGCAAGGGCAATGAACTTTTTCATAATATATCTCCTTTTCATTTGATGTCTGTTTGTTTTGGATATCTCATCCTTACAGCTATCAGCTTACGGCGGATGTGTAAAATGAGAAAGCGCTGTCATGTAAAATCCATGTCAAATCGCGTGTTTTTTCAATTTCAAAAAAATGTCATAAATTTTTGAAAATGGGTGTTGACAATTTTCCTTATGCTTGCTATAATGTACAAGCTTGAGTTCGACGACAACGAAAGCGCAACAAGGCCAAGTAGTTCAGTTGGTTAGAACGCCAGCCTGTCACGCTGGAGGTCGAGGGTTCGAGCCCCTTCTTGGTCGCCA
>CAKTRJ010000043.1 GCA_934597345.1 uncultured Oscillospiraceae bacterium | reverse complement strand
TGTCATAACCCTCCCTCTCCCCCGCATATACTTGTCCGAGGTGATGGAGCAATGAAGCAATGGCTCAGGCGAGGGATGGCGCTGGTGCTGGCGGCGCTGACGCTGGTAACGGTGGCCGCCGCATCGGACGGCAGCGAGACGCGGGGCGGCAGCGCCGCCAAATGGCTGCTGCAATGGTCGCTGGGCGACTGGCTGCCGGTGGACGGGCTGTCGCTGCCCGCCATGCTGGCGCTGTACCAATCCCCCACCCTGCTGGCGGCCCGCGCGGAGGTCTCCGCTGCTCCGCAGGCGGAGCCGGAAACGCCGCAGCCATCAGAACCCACGGAAACGGACACGCCCGCCGTCAGCGCGCCCTTGCCGGTGACGCCGCGGGCAGCCCTGGCCTTTCAGGACAACGGCGTGCCCTCCCAGACGGTGAACATCACCAACAAGGCGGGCTATACCGTGGTGCGGGGCGTGTGCATCAAAAACGGCTCCAATAAGACGCTGGACGCCGCCGCGCTGGCGAAGGAGGGCTTCGCCGCCCACCTGACGGACGAATCGCCCCAGGTGCTGATCCTCCACACCCACGGCAGCGAGGCCTATACCATGCCCGCTGGGCTGGACTATGTCTCCACAGGCACCTGCCGCACCAGCGACACCAACAAGAACGTGGTGCGGGTGGGGGACGAGATCGCGTCGGTGCTGTCGGGCTACGGCATCTCCGTGCTCCATGATCGGACGCTGTACGACGATCCACTGTATGAGGGAGCCTACGGCCGGTCGGTGGAGGGCATCGAGGCATATCTGGAGAAATACCCCTCCATCTCCTTCATTCTGGACATTCACCGGGACGCGGTGGAGGACGCCCAGCACCGGCAGTATAAGCTGATCTCGCTGGAGGATCCCAACGCCGCCCAGCTGAGCTTCATCATGGGCAGCAATCACGACGGCTGGCAGGAAAATCTGAAGCTGGCGGTGGCGGTGTCCGAGGCCATCACGGCGGACTATCCCACGGTGATGCGGCCCATCACCCTGCGGAACTCCAACTATAACCAGCACAAGTCCCTCGGCTCCATGCTGGTGGAGGTGGGCGCGGCGGGCAACTCGCTGGACGAGGCTCTCAACAGCGCCCGCATCTTTGCCGACGGCTTCGCCAAAGTGCTGCTGCGCACAAAAGGCTGACCTCGCCAGCATTACCGAAAGGAGCGGCACTCCCGTGCCGCTCCTCTTTCTCTCCGTTATTCTCCCTTGCAGCCGTGGGCCTTGGGAGCCTGACGCATCTCGTGTTCCTTGCCGGTGATGACCTCCGGCACGATCTTGATGACCTTGGCGGGGCAGTGGGCCATGGCCTGCTCGAACCGGCCCATGGCCTTGGGGTCAAAGGCGGTACACAGCAGCAGCATGGCCTTGATCTTCTCCCCCTCGTCGGTCACCACTTCGGCGCGGCCCGTGAACATGGCGCTGCGGTAGGCGGTGGTGAAGCCGTTGGGGATCAGCGTGGCGGTGGACACCGCCGTGACGCACACCGGCGCGCCGTCCTTCAGGATCTCCCAGCGCTCACCCTTTCCGGCACAGTGGAAGTACAGCGTCTTATACACCTCATCGCCCACGATATTTACCGGCGTGGCGTAGGGCGTGCCGTCCGGGCGCACCATGGACACGGTGGAATAGATGGAATTCTTCAGCACCTCCCAGGCGAAGACTTCGTCCCGTTCACATTCTTTTCTGCGCATGGCAAATTCCTCCTGTATGACATATTGTTACCTCTATTGTGGCGGAAATGCCGCGTTTTGTCAAGAAAAAGAGCCGCCCGCAGGCGGCTCTTTTGATGTGGTTTACTTACTTCTTGCAGTCGGCCTTGACCTTGTCGAAGGTGGCCACGGTATCGGCGTCGGGAGCCTTGGTCAGCAGGGACACCACCACGATAAGCACCAGCGCCACGATGAAGGCGGGCAGCAGCTCATAGATGCCCCACGCGCCGCCCATGGGCTTCACCAGATACTTCCAGATGAACACCATAGCGCCGCCGGAGATCATACCGGCCAGAATGCCCCACTTGGTGGTGCGCTTCCAGAACAGCGCCGTCAGCATGGCGGGAGCGAAGGTAGCGCCGAAGCCCGCCCAGGCGAAGGACACGATGGTGAACACAGAGCTGTTGGGATCGCGGGCCAGGAACACGGCGATAACAGAAATGACGATCACGGTGATGCGGGCCACCCACATGGTGGTCTTGGCGGACATCTTCACGCCCAGCACCTGCTTCACCAGATCCTCAGACACGCTGGAGGACGCGGCCAGCAGCTGGCTGTCCGCCGTGGACATGGTGGAGGCCAGAATACCGGCGATGATCAGACCGGCGGCCAGCGCGGCCAGCACGCCGTGGGTGCTCAGCAGGTCGGCGATCTTGACGATGACGGCCTCGGCGGCGCTGGAGGATCCGAAGGTCTCGATTTCGCCCACACGGGACATGGCCAGACCCACGATGCCGATGGTGACGGCCACGGTCATGGAAATGACCACCCAGATGCTGCCGATGCGGCGGGAGATCTTGATCTTGTTGGCGTCGCTGATGCCCATGAAGCGCAGCAGGATGTGGGGCATGCCGAAGTAGCCCAGGCCCCAGGCCAGCATGGACAGGGACTTGATGAAGCCGTAATCCTGCACCTCGCCGGTGGAGATATCGGTCATCTGCACCAGACTCAGGTAGCCGGGGATGGAGCGGGCGTTGTCGGTAACGGCGGTCCAGCCGCCTGCCACCTCGATGCCGAAGCCCAGCACCACGATCAGCGCGATGGTCATGACGATGCTCTGGATCAGGTCGGTGGTGGACACGGCCAGGAAGCCGCCCATGATGGTATAGAGGATGACCACCGCCGCGCCGATCAGCATGGAGACCATGTAGTCGAAGCCGAACAGGCTGTTGAACAGCTTGCCGATGGCGGCAAAGCCGGAGGCGGTATAGGGGATGAAGAAGATCAGGATGATCAGGGCGGAGATGCCCAGCAGCACCTTCTTATCGTCCTTGAAGCGCTTGGAGAAGAACTCCGGCACGGTAATGGCATTGATCTCGGCGGAGTAGATACGCAGGCGCTTGGCCACCAGCAGGAAGTTCAGGTAAGTACCCAGCGCCAGACCGATGGCGGTCCACGCCGCGTCGGCGATACCGGTAAAGTACGCCACGCCGGGCAGTCCCATCAGCAGCCAGGAGCTCATGTCGCTGGCCTCGGCACTCATGGCCGTGACCACGGGGCCCAACTGGCGGCCGCCCAGATAGAAGTTGTCCGCGCCGCCCTTGCTGGCACGGGAGTAGGCCACGCCTACGAACACCATGGCGATCAGATACACCGCGATGGCAATAATGATACAGATTTGCGCAGTTGTCATAGTAAGGAACCTCTCTTTCGTCTAACGAGTGGTACTATATCATAATTCAAACTAGACGTAAATACAGAACAGAGTATAGAACCAATTCTATACTCCGTTCTGCTAATATCGTGTTAAACTATTGGTATCTCTGTATTTTTCTCATAGACGTTTTATGAATCCATGCCAAGACGAAAAAATAAATTTTATTTTTCGACACGATAATTGCCCAAAAACATGGGCATCGTCCGGTCTGCATACCGCGCCAGCGAGTAGCCGCCGTCCGCCAGACACCAGTCGTACATCAGCCCATGCTCCAGCATGGCATAGTCGTTGACGATCTCGTTGGCGGTCAGATCGCTGCGCAGCTCGCCCCGTTCCATCCCCTGCCGGATCACCTGATGCAGCAGCTTGAAATAGGTGCGGTCGCGGCTGAGCATGTGCTTTTCCCCCTTGGTGGTCAGCTGGGTGGAGAACAGCCGGGCCAGCAGCTCCACCGATACCGTGTTGTCGATCATGGTAAACAGCTCATGGTTCATGTACAGCAGCTTGTCCGCGGCGTGCATGTCCGGATCCATCTCCTGCCGCAGTTCCTCGTATTTCTCGTCGAAGATCATGGACAGGGAGCCCAGCAGGGCGTCCTTCCCCTCGAAATAGTGGTAAAAGCTGCCCTTTGAGGTCTCGGACTCGAAGATGATGTCCTCCACGGTGGTGTTGTCATAGCCCTGCTCATAAAACAGCTTCCAGGCGGCGGAAACAAT
Source organism: uncultured Oscillospiraceae bacterium (assembly GCA_934597345.1). Lineage (GTDB taxonomy): Bacteria > Bacillota > Clostridia > Oscillospirales > Oscillospiraceae > Vescimonas. The sequence continues at coordinate 12,196 of CAKTRJ010000043.1, read as the reverse complement.
ACGTCCCTTGGTGTTGCGTCCCGATTTACGAGGCACGGCGGCCACCTCCCTTTCTCCGTCTCGTCAGCCGCCGCAGCGGCCCGGTGATCAGACTGCGCTCATAGCGGTTCATGCCGAACAGCCATACCGACAGGGCGTAGACCGCCACAAAAGCGCAGCCCGGCGGGATCAACTCCCAGTACGTCGTGGGATGGGTAAAAACAGCCAGCAGCACCGCCGCTGCCGCGGGCAGCACCATAGAGGGCATCAGGTGGAAGATATGCCACCAGAAGGCCGGGATATCCAGTCCGATGCGGCGGTAGTAGTACCAGTTCATCAATATCACATTGCCCACCAGCGTGGCGATGGCGGTACCGATGGCGGCGCCCAGGCCCTCCCACTTCATACACAGGGGGATGGAGATCAGGATGTTGCCCACCAGCACCCCCAGATAGGTCAGCGAACGGAACTTGTGCATATTCTTGGCCCGCTGGATCTCGATGCCCACTGTCTGCACGTTGGTCCACAGGCAGGCGAAAAACAGCAGCAGCGTGGTCCAGTAGTCCACGCGGAACTGCTCGCCGCCGCCCCACAGCACCACAAAGGGCTGGCCGATGGCCACAAATCCCAGAAAGATGCAGGCCAGCAGGATGAATTGCAGCCGCCCCACTCTGGTAAACAGGGCGTCCAGCTTCCGCATGGAGGCGCCCTCCGCCACCAGCCGGTGGACGCGGGGCGTCATCACGTTGGAAATGGCGTTGCCGAACAGCAGGAAGTAGTTATTCAGCTGGGCGGCGATAGTGTAGACCGTGACGGCGGCGGAGCCGTGGAGCCACGTCAGCAGCTGCCGGTCGATGGACCAGTTGACGTTATCTACCACAATACCGATGAACACATACACCGTAAAGCCGAACATCTCCCGTAGCAGCCTGAAGTCATAGCCATGGAAGGCAAAGGGCATCCGCAGCTTCCGCAGGCAGTAGCTGATATTGAGGATGCCGCTGAGGATGGTGAAGATCAGGGAGACCACCGTCAGCGTCACGCTGCGGTAGCCGATGATCAGCAGCGGGATCATGATCAGGGGATTCAGCACCTGCTTGCCCATAGTCACGACCTTCTGGAACAGATACCGCTCGTTGATGGTCACATGGGATTCGAATACGCTGATGGGAAAAGTCAGCGCCGCGTTGACCGTCATGATCCGCAGCAGCTTCTCCGCCAGTGCGATCTCGTCGGGGGTCAGCTTCTTGCCGAAGATCACGTCGCAGTAGGACAAGCCGAAGCCGATGGCCAGCACCGCCGCTCCCAGGAACAGATAGGTGATCAGAAACATGCCGTTGAGCTTGGCGCAGCCCCTTTTGTCTCCGGCGGCCCGGAAGCGAGAGTAATACCGCACATAGGCGCTGCCAAGGCCGAAGCTCAGCAGATTCAGATAGGAGATGATGGGCAGCACCGCCTGATAGACGCCGAATTCACTTTCGCCCAGACGCTGGAGCATAATGGGCGTATAGACAAGCGAGATGATGGTACTCAGTCCCATGGAGATATAGGACAGCACCGCACCCGCCTTGATTTGATTGACCTTCATGCAGCGGCTCCTTTTTTACGCAATGTAACGCTTTATTATACCCTGTTTTTTCCAAGGTGTAAAGCATGAAGTTTCACGGGCCGCCGCGCATAGAGATAGAGTAATCGAAACCAACAAGGAGTGACCGCTTATGTTCCGTCGTTTCCGTTATCTCTGGGCCTTTCTGTTGACCGCGTTTGCCGCCGTACTGCTGCGGGGGCTGGCTGTCACGCAGCCCTCCCCCGCCACAGAGGTGCTCTCGCCTATGAACGAAAGCCCCTGGGAGCTGGGGAAGCTGGTGTTCTGGCCGTATCTGTGCGGTGCGCTGCTGCTGTGGCGGCTGGAGCCGGAGAACAGTGCGTCTCGCGGCGGACACTGTGCCGCACTGCTGGCCGCCGCCATTCTGATGGTAATACTATGTCAACTGCTATGGAGCGTCGTCCCCCTCTGGCTGCTGTTCTGCGCCGCCGTGGCGGGCGGCATGGCGCTGTATCACTTTTTGCTGCGCCGCCATCTGTGGGGCGGCGAGCTGCTGTGGTATCTGCTGGCCATTCTGCTGGGGGTGGCGTATCTGCTCCTGACGGCCACGCCCCTGTCCGGCGGTATATTCCTCGATCCCCGCGACGCGGCGGCCATGGGGGTGATACCGTTTTAACGCTGGCGAAAAATCTTACGATTCAAGCCCTACGAAACGAACACCGATGGCGTTGCCGCATACCGGCGGCGGCCTGTGGTCATGCCGCCCTACGACCGACCACCGATAGAATCACTGTAGGGCGGGGTGCCCTCACCCCGCCGCACGTTAAAAACCAGGGCTTTTCATTCGGAAAGCCCTGGTTTTTATGTCAACCAATATATTTCAGCGGTTCCTTCCTATCCCGCTGGAGCTGCTTGAGATAACGCTCCTCCTCGCTGAAGACGCAGCCGCAGTATTTCTGCATATAGAAGCCCAGCTCGCGGGCCTCCTGCTGTCCGGCGCGGAAGCCGGGCCGGAAGTCACGGTACAGGAACCTTACGCCGTAGCGCTCGCCCATTTCCCGGGCAATTTCCGCCATCCGCTCATGCTGCTGATAGGGACTGACAAACAGCGTGGAGGTAAAGCTGTCAAAGCCGTTTTCGGCGGCGAACCGGGCCGTCTGCTCCAGCCGCACCGTGTAGCAGTGGCCGCAGCGGTGGTCGATATCCTCCGCCACCGCCCGGCAGAAGTCCCGCAGGCCATAATCCTCCTGCACGATCAGCTCCATATTGATGGTGGGCGCGTAGGCCATCAGCGTGTCCCGCCGGGCCTTGTACTCCTGATAGGGGTGGATGTTGGGGTTGAACCAGTAGGACACCGGCTCGATCCCCTCGCTGCGCAGCTGGTGGATACAGGCCACCGAACAGGGCGCACAGCAGGTATGCATCAGTGTTTTTTCCATAGCTTCTCCTTCAGCGCCGTCAGTCCGCCGCTTTTCTTCGCCTGATAGGGCCGGGTGGAGAAAAACCGGTCGCACACCTTGCGGAACGGCACATGCTCCAGCTCCTCGAAGAATCTCTGCCGGTCCGGCGGCGGCGCGGCGGCGCCCCGCAGGGACGCATTGCCTGCCACGGCCTCCTCCAGCGTCCGAAGCTCCCGCTTCAAGGGCAGCTGGTCGAAGATGTGGGCGCCCTTGACCGTATTGATCAGCAGCAGGGAAAGCCCTGTCTTCTGCTGCTGGGGATGAAAGTCCTTGGGGGCGTTGCGGAACAGCGTCATGGTCAGATCGGCGGAGCGGTTTGTGTTGGCGTAGGCACAGTGATAGCAGGCAGGCCGCAGGAACAGCCGCCGCAGAATGCCCCGCCCCGGCTGGCACTTGCCCAGCGGCGCGTCAAAGGTGCCGCCGCCCTCGAACCACACGCGGAACCGGCGATCCTTCTCGCCCTTCAGCTTGTCGCAGAACCGCACGTCCACCGCCCGGCGGCGCTTCACATAGGTCATGGACTCCACGAACCGCGCCCACACGCCGGGAGAACCGACACCGCCGCAGGCGAAATCGCAGGTCAGCAGGTTTTCCGGATGCTCGCCCAGAAAGCGGTACAGGCCGTCCACCTGACAGGGCGTGCCGGAGAACAGCACGAACCGGCCCTGATCCAGATACATCTGGGCCTGCTGATACGTCTCGCCCAGCTCGCTCTGGATGGGCTTCGCGCCCCGCAGCAGCCGCAGATCCTCTTTATTCTTCACGGCCATGTGCCGCACCTGAAGCTTTTCATCCAGCGCCGCGCCGAACACCACGCCGCCGCTCTCCAGCGCGAACTCCGCCAACGCCGTGAATACGCCGCCGGCCGTGGAGTGGGCGCGAACCTCCGCGTCCTCGTTCCAGACGGCGAACACCGCCGGCTGGCCCCGCACCTCCCGCTGCTTCAGCACCGGACATACATGGGCGCAGTGGCCGCAGCTGACGCAGCCCTCGGTGATCTGTGGATAGAGGAACCCCTCCTTGTCCCGCACCATATGGATGGCGCCCTTGGGGCAGCCGCTGCTGCACGCGCCGCAGCCGGTGCAGCGCTCACGAGGCGCCAGCTGGGGCTTCACGGTCTCCGTCATGGCACACGCCTCCTTGTTTGCATACAAAACTATTTAATATTATACCACATAGCTATCCGGTTGGCAAGCAGCGCCGTTTTCTGATGATACCATGCCGTTTTCTGATGATACCTCCGGAAATATCATGTTTTCTTTACAAACGGGTACAATGGTGTTATAATGTTATTTGTATTGCTATGCAAAGGAGCGTAACGCATATGGGAAGGTTGATCGTTTTCGAGGGGACTGACGGTTCCGGCAAGGCCACACAGACCGAGCTTCTGTGTCAGACGCTGGAAAAGCAGGGCATCCCCTTCCGCCGTCTGTCCTTCCCCCGTTACAGCGAGGAGTCGTCGGCGCTGATCCGCCTGTATCTGGGCGGCGCGTTCGGCAGCCATCCCGACGATGTGAACGCCTATGCCGCCTCCACCTTCTACGCGGTGGACCGCTACGCCTCCTACAAGCAGGACTGGGGTGAATATTACCGTCAGGGCGGGCTGCTGATCGCCGACCGGTATACCACCTCCAACGCGGTACACCAGACCTCCAAGCTGCCGCCGGAGCAGCGAAAGCCCTTTCTGGACTGGCTGTTCCACTTTGAGTACGACCTCTTGGAGCTACCCCGTCCCACACGGGTGCTGTATCTGGACCTGCCCACGGAGCTGAGCGAGCAGATGATGCGCCGGCGGGAGCAGGTCACCCACACCACCGCCGATGTCCACGAGCAGGACGAGGAATACCTGCGCCGCTGCCGGGAAAACGCTGCTTTCGTCACGGACTACTGCGGCTGGACAAGGATCGACTGCGCCGAAAACGGTGTGATGCGCAGCCGCGAGGATATCCATGCCGAGGTGCTGGACAAGCTCCGCGACCTGCTGTAACACCGACCTATCGCAAGAAAGGAATATACAACTATGCCTAAGGATCAGAACAACAATTACGAGACCGCTTATTACAATGCCGAAGAGGTGCGCCGCCAGAGCGCGGGCGGTCCCCCGAAAAAGAAGAAGAAAAAGAGCAAGCGCGCCACCCAGCGGACGGCGCTGTATCTGGCCTGCGTGATACTGGGCTCCTGCCTGCTGGCCGGTGTGGGCTGGCTGCTGTTCAACGACCTGTGCTCCCTGAACAAGGACTATGTAAATGTCAAGATCACCGTGGACGAGGGTGACAGCGTGGGTGACGTGGCCAAGAAGCTGAAGGACGCGGGCCTTATCAACTACCGCGGTTTCTTCAAGTTCTGCGGCATCTTCTTCCACGCCAAGAAGAACATTGACCCCGGCGAGTATGAGCTCAACAGCGACATGGATTACCGCAGCCTGATCCTGAACATGCACGACTACGAGGCCGATAAGGTCAACGAGGACGGCTGGATCAAGGTGGTCATCCCCGAGGGCAAGACCGTCAACGAGATCATCGACATCATGACCGAGGCCGGTATCTCCACCCGCGAGGAGCTGGAGGACGCCTGCGCCAACTTCGAGTTCCAGAGCTACAGCTTCCTGAAGGAGGACATGCTGGGCAAGGTGAACCGCATGGAGGGCTTCCTGTTCCCCACCACCCAGGCCTTTGACCCGGAAAAGACCGCCGTGTACGACATCGACACCATGCTGACCAACTTCGTCAGCCAGTTTGATGACGACATGATGGCGGACATCAACGCCAGCGGCCACTCCCTGTATGACATCGTCACCATGGCCTCCATCATCGAAAAGGAGGGTATCGGTGACGAGACCGAGCGGAAGAACATCGCCTCCGTCCTCTATAACCGTCTGGAGACCACCGACCGTGAGACCTACGGCTATCTGCAGCTGGATACCACCATCTACTACGCCCTGTCTCTGGAGGGCAAGGACAAGACCGCTTTTGACAAGGAGCTGGACAGCCCCTATAACACCTATAAGTATCCCGGTCTGCCTGCCGGCCCCATCTGCTGCCCCGGTATGGACTCCATCAAGGCGGCCATCTATCCCAACGACACCGAGTATTACTACTTCGCCGCCGGTAAGGATGGCGTGAACCACTTCTTCAAGACCTACAACGAACATCTCGCCTTTATCAACAGCGACATGTACCAGCCTGACTGATGGAACGAAAAAAGCCTGAATTGCTGTCCCCCGCAGGGGACTGGGAAAAATTGCAGATGGCCGTGGCCTACGGTGCCGACGCGGTGTACCTGGCGGGCACCGCCTTCGGCATGCGCTCCTTCGCCGGTAACTTTACCGACGAGGAGCTGCCCCGCGCCGTAAAATACGCCCATGACCACGGCGTGAAGGTACACGTCACCGTCAACACCATGCCCCGCAGCGGCGAGGTGGAGCAGCTGCCCGCCCATCTGGAGCGGCTGGACGCCGCCGGGGTAGACGCTCTGATCGTGGCCGATCTGGGCGCGTTCACACTGGCGAGCAAATACGCCCCCCACTGCCAGCGGCATATCTCCACCCAGCAGTCCATCGCCAACTACGCCTCCGCCGCCGCATGGTACGATCTGGGCGCCACCCGCGTGGTGCTGGCCCGGGAGCTGAGCCTTGACGAGATCCGTACCATCCGGGCCAAGGTCCCCAGGGAGTTGGAGATCGAAACCTTCTGCCACGGGGCCATGTGCGTCAGCTACTCCGGCCGGTGCCTGCTCAGCAACTATATGACGGGCCGTGACGCCAACCGGGGTCAGTGCGCCCAGCCCTGCCGCTATCAGTACGCCCTGATGGAGGAAAAGCGCCCCGGCGAGTACTTCCCCGTGTTCGAGGATGAGAAGGGCACCTATATCATGAACAGCCGCGACATGTGCATGATCGACCATCTGGACGATCTGATGAACGCGGGTGTGGACTGCCTGAAGATCGAGGGCCGGGCCAAATCCGGCTACTATGCCGCCATCGTCACCGGAGCCTACCGCCATGTGCTGGACGACATCGCGGCGGGCCGTCCCATCGACCCCGTCTGGCGGGACGAGGTGGAGCACGTCAGCCACCGGCACTACTCCACCGGCTTTTTCTACGGCCAGCCGGGACAGTATTACGACAATGCCCGGTACATACGGGACTGGCAGATCTGCGCCGTGGTGACCGGCTGCGACGCCAACGGCCTTGCCACGCTGAGCCTGCGGAACAAGTTCGCCGCCGGTGATGAGCTGGAGGTGGTGGGCCCCGATACCCGTCCCTTCACCATCATCGCCCCGGTGATGACCGACTGTGACGGTCTGCCCCTCCGGGAGCCGAAAACGCCCCAGATGGTGTTCACCATGCAGCTGCCCAGACCGGTGCCGCCCCTCAGCTTCCTGCGCCACGCCGTGGAGCTGAGCGCCAAAAATTAACCGACAGATAAAAAAGATACCTGTGCGCATGCACAGGTATCTTTTTTATCATTTTTCGAGCTTTTTGATGTCCAGATCGCCGCTGGTGGTGCTGACGGTAAACTCACTGCTGTCACTGTCGCCGTAAGTATAAAAGTCATTCCACTTCCAGTTCAGCCGCAGTTCGCTGCTCAGGCTGCCGGACACCGTACTGTGGTCCAGCGCGAATCCCGCGTCCTCCGGCAGCTCCAGTTCTATATTACCGCTGACAGTAGTCAGCTCCAGCTTCTCGGGGCAGCTGCGCAGCGTCAGGTCGATCTCACCGCTGGTGCTCTCGCCGGTCACCCTGCGGAAGCTTCCGTCCAGTTCGACCTTGCCGGACACGGTGCTCACCGACACAGTATCCGCCTTGACGAAGGCGATCTCCTCATCCCGGAAATCATCGTCAAAGGTCAGCGCCTCCACGTCGAAGTCAGCAGACACGCTGGAGAGCCGCACCTCCTTCAGATTCTCCGCTACCTCGCGGGGAAGATGTACCACCAGCTTCTTGCTGGGCAGGTTCGGCAGACTCAGGAAGCCTTCTTCAGTATACCGCACCTTCAGCACACCGTCCTGCTCCGACACCGCCATGGCGTAGGACGCGGAGGTGCCGCGCTCCACCCGCTCCATCACGGAAACGGCACTGGCATCGGTCACCAATACCTCCACCTCGCCGGAGATCCAGTCGATATCCAGCGCCGCGATGTCCATTCCCTCCGGCAGCTCATAGCTGCCCTCATCATAATCGTTCACCACAGTCCCCGCGTTGTCCACCTGCTCCCATTTCCCTGTGGTGGGGTCAAGGCGCATATTCGTCAGACTGCTAAACCGTCCACCCAGGGCAAAGCCTACCACGGACAGGCACAGGCCCAGGCCCACCAGCGCCGCCGCCACGATCAGCGTGATTTTTACGGATTTCTTCATACATTCTCCTCCTTCCGGATGAACAGGCCCTTGATCTTATGGGCCAGCCACACCGTCAGCTGCCACAGCAGCTTGCACAGTTCTACCGCCATCAGTCCGCCCAGCACGCACAAGCCCAGCAGCACCAGCCCCGCGCCCAGCAGCATAAGGCCCACCGGCAGCGTCAGCACCGCGACCCGGATGGCGATGATGGGCGCGGCCACCACGGCCACCGCCAGAGCGATCACGACCGCCACCGCCGCAAAGCCCAGCGCCCAGATGGACACAAACAGCGCCAGCACAACGGCAACGCCCGCCAGCAGCAGCGGCACCCACACAGGGCTGCCCACCACCGCCAGCACGATGGCCAGCGGCGTCCAGCCGCTCCTGGGCTTCATGCGGGTGCTGACCAGCTTGCCCAGCGGCATCTCCTGCAGGATGCTCTGGGCGATCTGATTGGGGCTGCCCAGCTTGGCGGTCGCCTCCGCCTCGGTCATGCCCTCCTCCATCATATCGTCCAGCAGCTCGCTGTAATACTCCAGATTCTTTTGGCGCTCCTCCTCAGAAAGCTGGGACAGCGCCCGCTCCAGCAATCGTAAAAAATCAGCCTTGGTCATTCCGCAGCCCTCCCCTGATAAATTCATACATAGATTCCAATTCCTTCCAATCCTCCACGGCGGCGGACAGCTGCCGCTGTCCCTGCTCCGTCAAATGATAGAACTTCCGCAAGCGGCTGTTGTGCTCCACGCTGTACACCGTCAGTGCACCGCCGCTCTCCAGCCGCCGCAGGATGGGATACAGCGTGGATTCCGACACCTGCACGCACACGGACAGGTCCTTCACGATCTTATAGCCGTAGGAATCGCCCCGGGCCAGCGCCGACAGCACACAGGCCTCCAGCAAACCCCGCTTCATCTGTGGGTCAAGCATGTTCATGCCCCCTTTCGCGTTATACTATATATCACATAGTATTGTGTGTCAAGAGTGTATTTAAAATATTTTGCAAAAAACTTCATGCATGCGTGCTGCACCACGAAAAAGCGCAAATGCCAGTGCATGAAGTTTTTGTGCATCATTTCCGGTTGCCCCGCAGGGGCGAGGAAATGGCACATTTCTTATTTTTCTATGCTTTTGCATAGAAAAAAGAGACGGCGTGCGCCGTCTCTTTTCCTATTTAAATTCACAGCCGGTACGTTCCGTCCCCGTCCGTTTGCAGGCTCAGTCCGAAGAACGTCCGCAGCGCCCGCACCATGTAGGCCGTATCCTGTGCGCCCGCTGTCTCGAAGGCGGAATGCATAGCCAGCTGACCAAGGCCGATGTCCGCCATATTCAGGGACACCTGGGTGTTGGCAATGCTGCCCAGGGTGGAGCCGCCCGCCATGTCCGGGCGGTTGGCGTATCGCTGGAAGGGCACCTCCGCCTTTTCGCACACCGTTTGGAACAGCGCCGCCGACACCGCGTCGGTGGTGTATTTCTGGCTGGCGTTGTACTTCAGCACCACGCCGCCGTTCATCCGCACCGTGTGGTTCCTGTCGGCGTACTCCGGATGATTGGGGTGCACCGCGTGGGCATTGTCGCAGGACAGCAGGAAGCTGCCCGCCGCCATGGTGCGCAGCGTCAGGCCCAGACTGTCGCAGATGCGCTCCAGCGTCTCCGCAAGGAAGGTAGAGGCCGCGCCCTGCTTTGTCTCGCTGCCCACCTCCTCGTTGTCGAACAGGCAGTACACGCAGGCGTTCCGGCTCTCCTCCGCCGTCAGGAAGCCCTGCAAGGCAGCAAAGGCACATTGCAGATCGTCCAGCCGGGGCGCGGAGATGTAATCGCCCCATTCCACGCCGGGCTGAGGGTTATAGAGAAACAGATCGTATGTCAGCAGATCCTCCTCCGCCGCACCGGCGGCTTTGGCCACACGGCCGCGGAAGCCGCCCTTCTCGCCGTATAGCGGCTGCATATCCACGGCAACGTTGTACTTCAGGCCGCTGTTGGCCTCCCGGTTCATGTGGATGGCCACGTTAGGGATCACCGCCGCGATGTCCTTCAGATCCACCAGACGCATGGCGATGCCCTGCTCCGTCCGCACCATGGCGCGGCCCGCGATGCTGAGGGGCCGATCCATCCAACTGGCGCACAGCATGCCGCCGTAGCCCTCCACGCTGAGACGGGTGTCTGTCTCCCCTGCCAACTCCGCATTCTCCTTGATCTTGAAGGTTGGGCTGTCGCTATGAGCGGCGGTCATCATAAAGCCGCCGGGCCGTCCCTTGGGCAGCCGGAAGGCGATCAGCGACGAGCCGTTGCGCGTCACATAGTACCGTCCGCCGGGCTCCAGCATCCACTCCTCCGTCTCCCGCAGAGGGCGATAGCCCTCCATCTCCAGCAGCTTCGCCGTGTGGACCACCGCCTGAAAGGCCGTGGGGCTGGCGGCAATATAGGAAAACAGCGCCTGATTCATGGTGATATCCTCCCCTTATATAATGTAGCCTTATTCCGTCTTGATGGCCTGAATAGCCTCAGCCTTCTCCTCCTGCGTCACCAGCACGAAGGCCCAGATCAACAGCGGCAGCGACCACAGGGCGCCCCGGACGCTCCAGAAGTGAGCCGCCCCCACGCCGATGGCTGCACCGATATGGAAACACAGCAGCGTAGACAGGAAGAAGCCCATCCGCAGCAGCTGATCCTTATTCTTCGTACACATGTATTCCGCCAGCGCCAGCGACGCCTGCTTGGTGTTGTTGGTGGAGAAAATGGTGGAGCTGTAAAAATTCCGCGCGCCCCGGAAACTGCTCCACTGGACGCTCATGGCGAAGAAGATGGGATACAGCGCCAGCACCACCTCCGTCTCCGCCGGGATGAAGCACTCCCCCACCGCCGCGGCCGCCGTGATGACGGGCGACAGCCGCCGCATGTTCACGCCCCATTTGAAGGGCAGCAGCACCGTCAGCATGGTGCCCACCACATACACCGCAAAGGCCCCGAAGTGCTCCAATACGTTGAAGCCACGGCCATACAGGGCGTCGATCACCAGCTCCAGCAGGTTCATGGTCTGGGCGCTGCCCATAACACCGCCACGGCACATAATGGCGTAGGCCCCAAAGAAACCGCCCACACAGGCAAAGGCCAGATGGCGGTACCAGTCGATATTTTTCCGTTTATAAAGAGGCATAAAGTTTCCTCCCACGCAAAGCTACACACCAGTATAACATACTTTCCCCTATGGGCAATGGTGAAAACGACGAAAAAACGCAAAAAATACCGTTGACAACGACGAAAGATGTGGTAAAATAAGGGCAACATTGTGATACGGCTATGAGGAAACGAGTCCGCCGCAGCCGCCCAGAGCGAGAAGGGGTCAGGTGCAAGCCCTTCGGGAACGGCAGGCAGGACAGCCACTTCCGAGCCTGCGGTGATGAGCCGCACGTTCCGTCCCCGTTACCGGACGACTGAGATGACGGCATGGCCGTCAAATTAGGGTGGTACCGTGAAGCGTCGCTTCGCCCCTATGTGGGGCGGGGCGTTTTTGTTTTTCTGTCATTGCGAACCAGTCCGCAGACTGGTGCGGCAATCTATTCCCGAAAATGCGGATTCCCACGCCAGCGACATCGGTCGCTGGCTCGGAATGACAGGAAATCTGCCATACGGCCATCTAAGTTTTCAGGAGGTGAGAGATGAGCTATCACATCATCGACATGGCGTCCGATCCCCGGTGCGAGCAGTTTGCCTATTTCCGGCAGATGGACTTTCCCTTTACCGGGGTCACGGCGGAGATCGACATTACGGACTTTATGGCCCACAGGGGACAGCGCCCCTTCTTCCTCAGCTTTCTCTATGCGGTGACCCGGGCCGCCAACGCCGTACCCCAGCTGCGCCGCCGCATCTTCGA
>CAKTRJ010000042.1 GCA_934597345.1 uncultured Oscillospiraceae bacterium | reverse complement strand
CAGTAACGGAACGTTGCAAAACGTTCCGTTACTATTGTCTCATGCCTGTCCATGCGCGGGGTGGTTTGACGGTTACTTTCAAACCGCAAACGCTTGCGCTGGTTTGCGGTTTGAGAAAACGAGGAATGAAAAGAGAAAATATCCAAATTTAAGCCACCTAATAGGAGCACCCCCTGTCGTTCAGACAGGGGGGCTTTGTATTTTGTACGGGGATGAGAAGTTTATCCCCATAAAATTTTCACCCTTCGGGGCTTGACAAACGCCTCCGTCCGGCTATAATATAACACCGTAATATAACACCGTAATATAACACTCTTATAACAGGAGAACCGGATGACAGAAGCAAACAGCTCCACACTGGAGCGGATCCATACCGCCGCGCAGGCGGAATTTCTGGAAAAGGGCTATCAGGCCGCGTCGCTGCGGAACATCGTCAAGACCGCCGGCGTCACCACTGGCGCCCTCTATGGCTACTACGACAGCAAGGAGGCGCTGTTCGCCGCGCTGGTGGACGAGCCGTACCGCCATGTGCTGGACACCTACCGCGACGCCGTTTTCGGCTTTGAGGCCCTGCGGCCAGAGGAGCAGGTGGTGCAGATGGGCGAGGTGGGCCGGCACTGCATGCAGGAACTGCTGGTCTATATGGACGCCCGCCGCACGGCCTTCCACCTGATACTGGAGCGCGCCGAGGGTACGCCCTATTCCTCGCTGATCGACCAGCTGGTGACCATGGAGGTCACCGCCACCGAGCGGTACTGCGGCGTGCTGCGGTCCATGGGCAAGGCCGTGCCGGACATCGATCCCCGGCTGGAGCACATGCTGGTGACCGGCATGATGAACGCCTACTGCGAGATCATCATCCACGACATGCCGCTGGCCGACGCGCAGCGGTATCTGGAGGAGCTGAGCGATTTCTACACCGCCGGATGGCTGAAAATTATGGGGCAGTGATGCTCTATAATTTTTACATAGCGGTTAGCTTTCACTAACCAAAATTCAAGCAGAAAAGAGGACATTGTATGGACGCCAAAAAGAAAAGCTGGACAAGCGCGCTTTTCGCCTATGCCGAGGGGGAAAAGAAGCAGCTGGTCCTGTCCGTCATTTTGTCGGTGCTGAGCGTCATGCTGGGGCTTGTGCCGTTTTACTGCATGTACGCGCTCATCTGCCTGTTCGTGGCCGGGACGGCCACGGCGGCGCTGGCCGTCAAATGGTGCCTGCTGGCGCTGCTGGCCTACGCGGTGAAGATAGCGCTGTTCAGCCTGTCCACCGGCACCTCCCACGCCATGGCCTATACCATTCTGGAGGGTCTGCGGCTGCGGCTGGCCGACCACTTCCTCCACGCGCCCCTGGGCAACGTGGAGAACCACACCATCGGCGAGATCAAGAGCATGATGGTGGACAAGATCGAAAATCTGGAGCCGCCTCTGGCCCACATGATCCCCGAGGGCGCGGGCCATGTGGTGCTGCCCGTCGTCAGCATCGTCGCCCTTCTGTGCATCGACTGGCGGCTGGCGCTGGCCTCGCTGGTGACGTTCCCCCTGTCCTTCATCTGCATGGGCCTGACCTTCAAGATCAGCGGCAAGAACTTCGACAAGTACGACCAGTCCGCCAACTACATGAACAGCACCATCGTGGAGTACATCGAGGGCATCGAGGTCATCAAGGCCTTCGGCCGGGCAGGCGTCAGCTATGAGAAGTATGCCGCCGCCATCAACGACTTCCGTACCTTCGTGGTGAAATGGCTGGCCTCTACCTTTGCCACCATGAAGCTGAGTTTCGCCCTGTTCCCCTCCACCCTCATCGGCACGCTGCCGGTGGCGCTGGCGCTGGCCAACAAGGGCGCCATCACCCCCCGGAGGCCGCGCTGGCCGTCATGCTGTCCATCTCCATGGTAGGCTCTCTGGCCAAGCTGGAGGTATTCTCCGAGAACATGCGGCAGGTGAAGTTCACCGTGGAGAATCTGGAAGAATTTCTGGAAATGCCTGAGCTTCCCCAGCCGGAAAAGCGGGCCGATATCCCGCACACCGATGTGGCGCTGCGAAACGTCCGCTTCTCCTACACCGGCGAGGAAAAGGACGAGGTGCTCCACGGCATCGGCATGACCCTTCCCGAGGGCAGCTTCACCGCGCTGGTAGGCCCCTCCGGCGGCGGCAAGTCCACCGTGGCCAAGCTGATCGCCCGGTTCTGGGACGTGACCTCCGGCGCCATCACCATCGGCGGCGTCAACGTGAAGGACATGCCCCTGAGCCAGCTGTCGGAGTACGTCAGCTTCGTGACACAGGATAACTTCCTGTTCCGCTGCTCGCTGCTGGAGAATATCCGTCTGGGCAACCCCAACGCCACCGACGAGGAGGTCAAGGCCGCCGCACGGGCCGCCCAGTGCGAGGAGTTCATCAGCAAGCTGCCCCAGGGCTATGACACGCCCGCCGGCGAGGCAGGCAAGCGCCTGTCCGGCGGTGAAAAGCAGCGCATCGCCATTGCCCGTATGATGCTGAAGAACGCGCCCATCGTCATTCTGGACGAGGCCACCGCCTTCACCGACCCGGAGAACGAGGATAAGATCCAGCGCAGCATCGCCGCGCTGACCAAGGGCAAGACCCTGCTGGTCATCGCCCACCGGCTGTCCACCATCAAAAACGCCGACAACATCGTGGTGCTGAAAAACGGCGCCATCGTGGCCCAGGGTACGCAGGAGCAGCTGCTGGAGACCTGCCCGCTGTACCAGGACATGTGGCGCTCTCACATCGGCGCGAAGAACTGGGCGGTATCCACCGCCGCAAAGGAGGCGTAAACCATGTTCAAGACTGTAAAACGTATCATCGACTGGTGCGGCGAGTTCAAAGGCAAGCTGTATCTGGGCTTCGTCATGACCTTCTTCTCCCACATTTTCGCCGCCATGCCGCTGGCGCTGGCCGCCTACACCGTGGGCCTGCTGATCGAGTCCCAGAAGGCCGGAACGCCCTTCGACACCTCGTGGATCTGGAAATGCATCGTCATTCAAATCGTGCTGGTGCTGCTCCGCTTCCTCTTTGACTACTTCCGCGCCCGGCTGCAGGAGCCCATCAGCTATCAGCTGACCGCCCGCGACCGTCTGGCCATCGGTGACGCGCTGAAGCGCGTGTCGCTGGGCTACTTCCAGCAGGTCAGCACCGGCAACATTTTAAGCTCCATCACCACGGGCCTGTCCACGCTGGAGAACATGGGCATCCGCATGATCGACAACTTTGTGGGCGGCTATCTGAACTTCCTGGTGATCTTCGTATGCCTTGCCGTGTGCAGCCCCGTTACGGCGCTGATCGCGCTGGCCGCCGCGCTGCTGTCCCTGCTGTGCATGCTGCTGATCTCCCATTACAGCCGCATCAACTCCCCCGTGGAGGCCCAGGCCAACCGGGACATGACCGGCGCGATCATCGAGTACGCCCGGGGCCTTGCGGTGGTAAAATCCTTCGGCAGGAGCGGCGCGTCCATGGATGCCGTCACCAGCGCCATCTCCGACAGTAAGAAGATCCATCTGAAGATCGAGTGGGGCTACGTCCCCGGCAACGCCCTGCACCTGCTAGCCCTGAAATGCGGCAGCGTGGGACTGGCGCTGGCGTCGGCGCTCCAGTGCCTGCGGGGTGAGATGAGCTTCTCCCTGATGCTGATGTTCGTGTTCTTCTCCTTCAGCATCTTCGCCAGTCTGGAGCCCCTCAGCGACAGTGCCCACACCCTGGGCGTCATTGACGACGCCATGGATCAGCTGGACGCCCTGCGGGGCGAGAGCCTCATCGACGCCGACGGCAGGGACGTAAAGCCGGAGCACTTCGACATCACCTTTGACGGCGTCAGCTTCGGCTACGATTCCCGTCAGGTGCTGAAGGACGTCTCCTTCACCATCCCTGAAAAGACCTCCACCGCCATCGTCGGCCCCTCCGGCAGCGGCAAGACTACCATTTGCAGTCTGCTGGCCCGGTTCTACGATCCCCAGTCCGGCCACATCACCGTGGGCGGCCACGGCCTGAAGGAGTTCACCTGTGACAGCCTGCTCAGCAACATCTCCATGGTGTTCCAGAACGTGTACCTGTTCCACGACACTATCCGGGCCAACATCCTCTTCGGCAAGCCCGACGCCACCGAGGCGGAGATGATCGAGGCCGCCAAAAAGGCCCGCTGCCACGATTTCATCATGGCGCTGCCCAACGGCTATGACACCGTGGTGGGTGAGGGCGGCGGCACCCTCTCCGGCGGTGAGAAGCAGCGCATCTCCATCGCCCGCGCCATTCTGAAAAACGCCCCCATCATCATTCTGGACGAGGCCACCGCCAGCATCGATCCGGAGAACGAGCACCTGATCCAGCAGGCCATCGCTGAGCTGACACGGGGCAAGACCATCATCACCATCGCCCACCGTCTGGCCACCATCCAGAACGCCGACCAGATCCTGGTGGTGGAGGATGGCCGCATTGCCCAGCGCGGCACCCACGCGGAGCTGGTGCAGCAGGACGGCCTGTATCAGCGCTTCACCGCCATCCGCCAGCAGGCGGAGGGCTGGCGCATCGCCGCGGAGTGATCCCCGTATATTTATAAAAAAGAGCGTTTCATCGAAACGCTCCTTTTTATATCCCCTCTTGCACCCGGAAGCCTTTTGTCGTACAATACACGCAAAAGAACGATAACAATAAGGAGGAACCGCAATGCACAACACCTTGAAAGAAAAGCTGGCACAGGGCCGGCAGCCCCTCGGCACCTTCGTCGGCACCGGCAGCCCCGCCGTGGTGGAATGTCTGGGCTGCGCCGGTCTGGACTTTGTCATTCTGGACAATGAGCACAGCCCCGTAGAGGCGGAGACCACCGCTTCCATGGTGCGGGCCGCGGAACTGCGGAACGTGACGCCCTTGGCCCGCGTGCGGGAGATCAGCCGTCCCGCCATTCTGAAGCTGCTGGACGTGGGCGTGCAGGGGCTCATCATCCCTGATGTCCGCAGCGCCGAGGAGGTCCGCCGCATCGTCAGCTTCGCCAAATACGCTCCCGTGGGACAGCGGGGCTTCTGCCCCTCCCGCAAGGACGGCTGGGGCACCGATCCCCAGTGCGGCGTGCTGGACACCATGGCCCACTTCAACGCCGAGACGCTGGTGATTCCCCAGTGCGAAACGGCGGAGGCGCTGGCGGAGATCGAGACCATCGTCTCCATGGAGGGCGTGGACGGCATCTTTATCGGCCCCTTTGACCTGTCCATCTCCATGGGCATGCCCGGCGATTTTGAAAATCCGCAGTTCTGTGCGGCGCTGGTGCGCATCCTGTCCGCCTGCCGCGTTGCCGGGAAGCCCTGCCTGATCTTTGCCGGTGACGGCGCGGGCGCCGCCGCCCGCTTCGCCCAGGGCTATGACGGCGTAGCCATGAGCATCGACGCCGCGCTGATCATCGCCGGCATCAAGGCCCAGATCGCCGCCAGCCGCGGCCAATAAGCCCGCTTTTCGATTCTGAACGATTATTTAGTTTCTTATTTCTCCCCTGTGCCTGTGGATTTTCCGTTCTTTTCCCACGCTCCGGCTCATATAGTGGTACTGCTTGAAGGAGTGGTGCGCTATCAAAGAGAATCTGGAGCAACGGGCCGAAGAACTGGCTCTTTACCTGATAGAGAACCGGACGACAGTGCGGGACGCTGCCAAAAAATTCGGTATCAGCAAATCCACCGTCCATAAGGATATCAGCGAGCGGCTGCCGCTGTACAACCGGCCGCTGTGGCTGCAAGTAAAGGCGCTGCTGGAGGAAAACAAGGCCCAGCGCCATATCCGCGGTGGCCTTGCCACCCGGCGGAAATACAAGGGAAAATAAACTGGCGCAAAATCTTGCGATTTTGCTGCCAAAAGGCTTGCGGACGGCGGCGCTGTGGAACGAAGCGGAACAAGTGCCCTTGGGGTACACGCATCCGTTGGGTGTAAAAGCCTTCGTAGGGGCCGATGCCCACATCGGCCCGCCGACACATCGAAAGAATTCTCGTAAACCGGGCGGCGCGATGTGGGCATCGCGCCCTACAACACATAATCGGTAGTTGGCCGCAGCGCAGGAGGTCCCTGCATCCATCTCCACAACATAAAAACAGGCGGCAGTGCCGCCTGTTTTTATTCGTAAATGTTCATTTATTTATGATACAGCTTCTTGATCTCATACTTGGGCTCGCAGCTGACGTTGATCCCCAGCCGCTTGTACAGCTTTACATCCTCCTCGGAGATGATCACCGAGAAATGCGCGTCACAGCCCTTCAGATTCTTCAGCTGTGCCTGCACCATAGCCGCCAGCGGATTGGTCAAACCGGAGATCGCCAGCGCCAGCAACACCTCGTCCGAGTGCAGCCGGGGATTGTGGTGGCCCAGATAGCCAATTTTCATCTCGCTGATGGGTGCAATAACGGAGGAGGGGATCAGCTCCAGCTTGTGGTCGATGCCCGCCAGATGCTTCAGCGCGTTCAGCAGCAGCGCCGCGGAAGCGCCCAGCAGAGACGAGGTCTTGCCCGTCACCACCGTGCCGTCCGGCAGCGTCAGCGCGCCGGCCACGGTGCCGGTCTCCTCCGCCTTTTTCAGGCTGGCCACCACGGCGGGGCACTGCTCCGGCGACACATGGGCCTGCTGCATCAGCAGCTCCAGCTTCCGTACCACGCTCTCGTCGCACTTGCCCTTCACCCGGTCGCAGGCGGCGGTATAGTACCGCCGCACGATCTCATGGCGGCTGGCGGTCCGGCACACCTCGTCGTCCACGATGGCGAAGCCTGCCATGTTGACGCCCATATCCGTGGGGGATTTGTAGGGGGACTCGCCCTGGATCTTCTGGAACATGGCGTTCAGGACCGGGAACACCTCCACGTCGCGGTTATAGTTGACGGTGGTCTTGCCGTAGGCCTCCAGATGGAAGGGGTCGATCATGTTCACGTCGTTCAGATCGGCGGTGGCAGCCTCATAGGCCAGATTCACCGGATGCTTCAAGGGGAGGTTCCAGATGGGGAAGGTCTCATACTTGGCATACCCCGCCCGGATGCCCCGCTTATGCTCGTGATACAGCTGGCTCAGACAGGTGGCCATCTTGCCGCTGCCGGGGCCGGGCGCGGTGACCACCACCACGCTGCGGCTGGTTTCGATGTACTCATTGCGGCCCAGACCCTCGTCGGACACCACATGGGCCACGTCGGAGGGATACCCGGCGATGGGATAGTGCTTGTAGCTCTTCACACCCAAGGATTCCAGCCGCTTGATGAAGGCCTCGGCATTGGGCTGCCCGGCGTACTGGGTAATGACCACGCTGCCCACATAGAAGCCCAGCGAGCGGAACACGTCGATGAGCCGCAGCACGTCCTCGTCATAGGAGATGCCCAGGTCGCCCCGCATCTTGCTCTTTTCGATGTCTCCGGCGCAGATGGCCACCACGATCTCCACCTCGTCCTTCATGGTGCCCAGCATGCGGATCTTGCTGTCCGGCTGGAAGCCCGGCAGCACCCGGCTGGCGTGATGGTCGTCAAACAGCTTGCCGCCGAACTCCAGATACAGCTTGCCGCCGAACTGCGCGCGGCGCTGGCGGATGTGCTCTGCCTGCATGGTCAGATATTTCTCGTTGTCAAAGCCCAGTTTCATCCCCATATTCCCCCATTATTCAATATGGTGGGTATTATACCCCATCTGCCGCCGTGAGGAAAGCGATTTTTCCAAATTCACCCAGAGAATGGATGTAGAAATATTCCCCTGAATTTTAGCGAAAGCTACCGTTGCTTTTTTGTCCATAACGCGATATACTGAAAAATACACCCCATTTTTACAAGGAGGACACCCATGGATCCTTACCGCTTCCATATCATGTGGCGCCGCGTCAACGAGGACGAGTTCCGGGACTTTTTCCAGACCAACGATATTTATGAGGCCAAGGATTTTGCCATGCGTCTGGCCTTTGACGAGACCAACGTGGTCTATGTACAGGACGTGAAGCGTGACGAGCGTGTCCGGGACTTCGACGCGGAGATCTACAAAAAATAACCAGCTATCATTTTCCCCGCCTCTGCCCATACTAAGGGCAGAGGTGATTTTTTATGTCCAAGAGCCATAAGCCATTTCCCCATGACGCCACGCCGGACGTCCACGATTTTTCCTCGCCGCCGGAAAACGTGCGGGCGCTGGTGAACATGTACGGCACCTATAACATCCAGCCCACCGCCAACACCGATAATGTGTTTCCGCTGATCGCGCCGGGCCTTCCCCGCCAGTGGCGCAAAATGCATCTGGACAAGCACGATCTGGAAGGTCTTTCCTGAGTTACGCTTCGTCGGTGGTCATCTGTAGGGGGCGGCGTCCTCGACGCCCCGCTGTTTTGTCGAAATGTCATCGTAATATGGGCGGGCCGTCGAGGATGCCGCCCCCTACAGAATATCAGAAGTCTTTCAAAAGTGTCCGCCAAAGCGGGCACTTTTTTCGCCAGAAATCTCCGGTCACTTTGCTCATTTAAACTGTAACTCGGTATAATCCACAAAGAATTGTTAAAAGATTGGCGAAATCTATAATTGACACAAATTTCACAAGACCGTATAATATGGTTAGACTGGTAAGACCAGTTGAGCCGCCATCGGCAGAAAGGACATCGCATATGTATACGCTGGGCATTGACATCGGTTCCACCACCTCCAAGTGTGTGATATTGCAGGACGGCGCATCCATCGCCGCCAAAAGCCTGCAATTGGGCGGGCTGGGCACTGACGGCCCGGAGGACGCGTTGGCGCAGCTGTGGCAGGAGAGCGGCCTTACCCGCGCTGACATGGCCCGCGTGATCGTCACCGGCTATGGCCGCAACAAGTTCGAGGGCGCTGACGGCGAGGTCAGCGAGCTGACCTGCCACGCACTGGGCGGCCGCTTCGTGTTCCCTGACCTGCGGACGGTCATCGACATCGGCGGCCAGGACGCCAAGATCATCTCCCTGACCCCGGACGGCCGCATGAGCAACTTCATCATGAATGACAAGTGCGCCGCCGGAACCGGCCGGTTTCTGGAGGTCATGGCCAACATCCTGCGGCTGGACATCGACGATCTGGGTGCTATTGCCGACCAGAGCGATTCCCCCGCCGCCATCTCCAGCACCTGCACGGTGTTTGCCGAGTCGGAGGTCATCAGCCAGCTGGCCAACGGCACAAAGCGGCCCGATCTGGTGGCAGGTATCTGTCAGAGCGTAGCCACCCGCGTGGCGTCTCTGGCCCGCCGTGCCGGTATCGTGGAGCGTGTGTGCATGTCCGGCGGCGTGGCCCGCAACGAGGCGGTGCGCCACTATATGGCCCAGGCGCTGGACGTGGAGATCTCCTACGACCCGCTGGCCCAGTATTTCGGCGCCATCGGCGCGGCCCTGTACGCATGGAAGCAGGTCAATAAGTAAGCGAGCAAATATAATTTATATATGTATTGAGGAAAAACAAGGAGGAAAAAACATGGCAGAAGAAGTGAAAAAGGCCCCTCGTCCGGTGGATCCCAATTCCGCCAAGTACAAACTGGGCAAGATCGCCGCTGACGCCTTTGTGGACGCCATCGAAGCGAAGAAGAAGGGCATCCCTGTGGCATGGGTCTCCAGCAATTTCCCCGTCGAGATCCCTGAGACGCTGGGCATCGCCACCGTATATCCTGAGAATCAGGCAGCCGGTATCGCCGCCCGCGGCGCCGGCGAGCGCATGTGCAACGTGGCGGAGGCCGACGGCTATTCCAACGACATCTGCGCCTACGCCCGTATCTCTCTGGCCTACGCCAAGCTGAGATCCTGTCCCGAGCAGGATGTGGCCATGCCCGATGTGGTGCTGTGCTGCAACAACATCTGCAACTGCATGATCAAGTGGTACGAGAATCTGGCCCAGGAGCTGAATATCCCCATGATCATGCTGGATATTCCCTTCAACCCCGACTACGATGTGTCCGACGCACAGGTGGAGTACGTCTCCGCCCAGTTCTGGGACGCTGTTCATCAGCTGGAGAGCCTGTTCAACCTGAAGTGGGACGACGATAAGTTCCAGGAGGTCACCGGCTTCAGCTGCCGCGCCTCCCGTGCATGGCTGGCCGCCACCGGCTGCGCCAAGTACGTTCCCTCTCCCTTCAACGGCTTCGACCTGCTGAACCACATGGCCGTCATGGTCACCGCCCGCGGCAAGGAGTGCTCCGGCGACGCCATGGAGACCCTGTACAAGGAGTACATGGAAAACCACAAGAACGGCACCTCCACCTTCCGCACCGAGGAGAAGTACCGCATCCTGTTCGAGGGTATCGCCTGCTGGCCCTACCTGCGGGCCACCTCCACCGGTCTGAAGTCCCGCGGCATCAACATGGTCACCACCATCTACGCCGACGCCTTCGGCTACGACTACGACTCCTTTGAGGGCATGATCAAGGCCTACTGCTCCGTGCCCAACGCCATCAATCTGGAAAAGTCCCGCGATAAGCGCATCAAGCTGTGCAAGGACAACCATGTGGAGGGCATGCTGATCCATACCAACCGTTCCTGCAAGCTGTGGAGCGGCTTCATGTATGAGATGGGCCGTCAGGTGGGCAAGGCCTGCAACATCCCCGTGGCCAGCTTCGACGGCGATCAGGCCGATCCCCGCAACTTCTCCGAAGCCCAGTATGACACCCGTGTCCAGGGCCTCATGGAGATCATGGAAGCCAACAAAGAGCAGAAAGGAGCCAACTGAACATGACCACCAACGAACTGTTTGCCAAGCTGCATGAAGTCGCCGTGAATCCCAAGGCCCAGATGGATAAATATCTGGCCCAGGGCAAGAAGATCGTGCTGTGCGCTCCCGTCTACACCCCCGAGGAGATCATCCATTCCATGGGCTTCGTCCCCATGGGCGCCTGGGGCGCGGATACCGAGCTGCGCCGGGCCAAGGAATACTGTCCCGCCTTCCTGTGCTCCATCGTCCAGTCCATTCTGGAGCTGGGCATCAACGGCATGTACGACGGCGTGTCCGCCATCGTGATCCCCTCCCTGTGCGACACCCTGAAAACCATGGGCGAGAACTGGAAGTATGCCGTTCCCTCCATCCCCTTCATCCCCATGACCTATCCCCAGAACCGCAAGCCCGCTTACGGCGTGGCCTTCACCAAGGCCGGCTACGAGCGCGTGATCCGCGATCTGGAGAAGCTGGGCGGCAAGTTTGACAACGCCAAGCTGGCGGAGTCCAACGCCGTCTATAACCGCCACAACGCCGCCATGCGGAAGCTGGACGAGGTGCTCTCCAAGCATCCCGAGGTCACCGCCGCCCAGCGCAGCGACGCCTTCAAGTCCGCCTTCTTCATGACCAAGGAGGAGCACACCGCCCTCATCGAGGAGCTGCTGGCCGCGCTGGAGGCTCAGACCCCCGCCGCGGAAAAGACCCCCATCCTGCTGTCCGGCATTCTCACCGACGCCCCCGGCTTCAACGCCATTCTGGACGATCTGGGCCTGCACATCGTGGCTGACGACGTGGCCGCCCAGTCCCGCCAGTACCGCACCGACGTGCCCGCCGGTGACGATGCCCTGACCGCCCTGGCCCAGAAGTTTGCCGACATGGACAACTGCTCCGTGCTGTATAACGCCGCCAAGCCCCGCGTCCAGTGGATCGTGGACACCGCCAAGGCTCGCAGCGCCAAGGGCGTTCTGGTGGCCATGGCCAAGTTCTGCGACCCCGAGGAATTCGACTATGTCATGATCAAGAAGGCCTGCGAGGCCGCCGGTATCCCTGTCACCGTGGTGGAGATCGACCGCCAGATGGTGCAGTTCGAGCAGGCCCGCACCAATATCGAGACCTTCCGCGACATGCTGACCATGTAATTACGCAAAAAAATAATATAGGAGGAACCAAACCCATGAGTGAGATCAAACGCCCGCTGGAGGGCATCAAGGTCGTCGAGCTGGCCACCTTCATCGCCGCGCCCTGCTGCGCACGCTTCCTGGCCGATCTGGGCGCCGAGGTCATCAAGATCGAGGCTCCCGCAGGCGACCCCCTGCGCTACACCGCCGTCAACGAGGGCCGTCCCCAGGACCAGAAGGAGAACACCACCTACGACTTGGAAAACGCCAACAAGACCTGCATCGCCCTGAACACCAAGTCTCCCGCTGGCCGTGAGGCCCTGGAGAAGCTGATCGCCGAGGCCGACATCTTCATCACCAACTGGCGTCAGAACCCCCTGAAGAAGGCGGGTCTGGACTATGACACCCTCCACGCCAAGTATCCCGCTCTGGTGTACGGCTTCGTCTCCGGCTACGGCGAGAAGGGCCCCGACAAGGATCTGCCCGGCTTCGACTTCACCGCCTTCTTCGCCCGCGGCGGCGTGCTGGGCACCCTGTTTGACAAGGACTCCCTGCCCATGCTGACCATCGCCGGCTTCGGCGACCATCAGGTGGGCCTGTACCTGGCCTCCGGCGTGCTGGCGGCCCTGTACCGCGCCAAGCAGACCGGCCAGGGCGACCGCGTGGTGGTCTCCCTGTTCCACAGCGCCATCTGGGACGTGTCCCTGATGCTCCAGTCCAACCAGTACGGCGACCCCGCCACCCAGTTCCCCCTGTCCCGCCGCACCCTGCCCAACCCTCTGGTGGTAGCCCACAAGACCAAGGACAACAAGTGGCTCCAGATCGCCATGCCTCAGTACAACCGCCACTATCCCATCTTCATGCGGGCCATCGGCCACCCCGAAATGGCCGAGGATCCCCGCTACTATCCCCAGACCAACCTGCAGGCCAACATCGAGGAGTTCTATGACTTCCTGGTGGCCGAGATGGCTACCCGTACCCTGGACGAGTGGTGCGCTCTGATGGACGCCAACGACCTGCCCTACGCCGTGGCCCAGACCTGGGATCAGCTGCTGGTGGATAAGCAGGCATGGGCCGCCGACTGCTTCTATGAGATGGAGTACCCCAACGGCGCCAAGCGCACCATGGTGCGTCCCCCCGTCATGTTCGAGGAGACCCCCCTGCCTCCCTACAACCGCGGCCCGTATCTGGGCGAGCAGACCGAGGAGATCCTGAAGAAGCTGGGCTATACCGACGAGCAGGTGGCCGCCATGATCGCCGCCGGCGACGCCGCCGCCATGGACCCCGCCCTGAAGGACTGAGCGATACCCCCATCAAAAACGGAAACGTAGGAAATGAAACGCAGGCCGGCCGCTGTTGAGGAGCGGCGGACGGCCATGCCGGAATAAGGAGAAAATAATATGAAGATCGCTGCTTACGAAGTGCGTCCCGACGAAAAGCCCGTTATCGAGTCCCTGTGCAAGGAATATGGCATCGAGCTGGTGTCTACCCCCGCCAACCTGGATCCCACCACCGCCAACATGGCCGTTGGCTGCGACGGCGTCACCACCCTGGGCCAGTCCAACTACTGCAACGAGGTGCTGGATGAGCTGCGCGGCTACGGCGTCAAGGTGCTGGCCAGCCGCTGCGTGGGCTATAACCACATGAACTGCGACTATGCCCGCTCTCTGGGCTTCCGCCTGTGCAACGGCGCTTACGCCCCTAACGGCGTGGCGGAGTACACCGTCATGGCCATCCTGATGTGCATCCGCAAGTTCAAGAAAGCCCTGTACAACACCAACGATAACGACTTTACCCTGAAGGGCAAGATGGGCCGTGAGCTGCGCACCATGACCGTGGGCGTCATGGGCACCGGTAAGATCGGCTACACCGTCATCAAGTGCCTCAGCGGCTTCGGCTGCCGCATCCTTGCCAACGATGTGTACCAGAACGACGCCGTCCGTCAGTACGCCGAGTATGTGGATCTGGATACCCTGTACCGCGAGTCCGACATCATCACCATCCATACGCCCCTGCTGCCCGACACCACCGGCATGATCAACCGTGACGCCCTGTCCAAGATGAAGGACGGCGTGGTGCTGATCGACAACGCCCGCGGCGAGCTGGTGGACATCGACGCTATCATCGAGGGCGTAGAGACCGAGAAGATCGGCGCGCTGTTTATGGACGCCTTCCCCGGCGAGACCGGCATCATCCACGTTCCCCACAACGACGATATCATCAAGACCCCCGGCATGCCCTACTTCAAGCTGAAGTACCTGCGTTCCTTCGTGAACGTGTACCACACCCCCCACATGGCGTTCTTTACCGAGGAAGCCGCCGAGTCCATGGCCCGCTGCGGCATCGACAGCATCCACGAGATCCTGACCACCGGTAAGTCCAGCCACGAGATCCCCTGCTGAACCAATTAGTAAAGTAACAATAGGAGGAAAACGAATGATTCTCGACAAGAAGCACGAGATGCAGCGCAAGCTGTTCCGCCAGTTCGCGGAGACGGAATTCACCAAGGAGATCCAGGACGAGCTGGATGAGACCGGCGAATTCAATTGGGATATGCACAAGAAGATGGCCCGTTACGGCTTCATGGGTGTCAAGATCCCCAAGGAGTACGGCGGCGCCGGTGCCGACAGCCTGACCTATGCCCTGATGGTAGAGGAGCTGGCCCGCGTGGACGCTGTGCTGTCCATCTACGCCAACACCTCCAACTCCCTGGGCGGCGGCCCGCTGCTGCTGGGCGGCAATGAGGCCCAGAAGCAGAAGTACCTGCCCGCCGTGGCCAGCGGTGAAAAGATCATGGTCTTCGGCCTGACCGAACCCGGCGCGGGCTCCGATGCCGGCGGCACCACCACTACCGCTATTGCCGACGGTGACGACTTCATCATCAACGGCCGCAAGTGCTTTATCTCCGGCGCTCCCATGGCCGACTGGGCCGTGGTCTTTGCCAAGACCGACCTGACCGCCAAGGGTAGCAAGGGCATCTCCATGTTCGTGGTGGACATGAAGCTCCCCGGCGTCTCCCTGGGCGCTCACGAGAAGAAGATGGGCATCAACGGCTATCCCACCTGCGACCTGGTGCTGGAGGATGTCCGTGTTTCCAAGGATTGTCTGGTGGGCCCCCTGCACAAGGGCTTCCAGATCGCCATGAAGACCCTGGACGGCGGCCGTCTGGGCATCGCCGCCCAGTCTGTGGGTATCGCCCAGTCCGCGCTGGACGAGGCCGTCAAGTACGCCAAGGAGCGTAAGCAGTTCGGCCGCCGCATCGCCGACTTCCAGGGCATCAGCTTCATGCTGGCCGACATGGCCGCCGACGTGGAGGCTGCCCGTCAGCTGGTGTATCACGCTGCCGTTCTCAAGGACGCCAACAGCCCCGAGGCCAGCGCCGCCTGCTCCATCGCCAAGTACTTCGCCGCCGAGGCCGCCAACCGCTGCGCCTATAAGGCCGTGCAGATCCACGGCGGTTACGGCTATATCCGCGAGTACAAGGTGGAGCGCATCTACCGCGACGCCCGCATCACCACCATCTACGAGGGCACCTCTCAGGTGCAGCAGATGGTCATCGCCGGCAATCTGCTGAAGTAAGCAAGGAGGTACGAGAAATATGAAGATTTTTGTCACTGTCAAGCAGGTCCCCGATACCTCCGGTAAGGTGGCCGTGAATCCCGATGGTACGCTGGATCGCGCTTCCATGCAGACCATCATCAACCCCGACGACCTGAACGCCGTCGAGGCCGCTCTGGCTCTGAAGGACGAGCTGGGCTGCAAGGTCATCGCCTTCACCATGGGCCCTCCCCCTGCCGAGGGTATGCTGCGTGAGCTGATGGCCATGGGCGTGGACGAGGGTGTCCTGATCACCGCCCGCGAGTTCGGCGGCTCCGATACCTACGCCACCTCCCAGATCATCGCCGCCGCCATCGACACCTACGGTGTTGAGGCTGACGATATCATCATGGCTGGCCGTCAGGCCATCGACGGCGATACCGCCCAGGTTGGCCCCCAGATCGCTGAGAAGCTGCACCTGCCCCAGGTGTCCTACGCCGGTGATATCAAGCTGGAGGGCAATACCGTCACCGTCAAGCGCATGCTGGAGGACGGCTACATGACCGTCAAGGTCAAGACCCCCTGCATGATCACCTGCATCAAGGAGCTGAACGAGCCCCGCTATATGTCCGTCTCCGGCATCGAGGAGTGCTTCGCCAAGCCCCTGGTCACCATGACCTATGAGACCCTGAAGGATCACCCCCTGATCGACAAGAGCACCATCGGTCTGGCCGGTTCTCCCACCAATATCCTCACCTCCTTTACGCCTCCCCAGAAGGGCGCCGGCATGATGCTGGAAGGCTCCGGCAAGGAGACCACCGACAAGCTGGCTGGAATCCTGGCCGCGAAACACATCATCTAAAATTCACAAAAATGCAAGCATTTTTGTGAAGCGCATGAAAACAGGTTTTCATGCGTGGGGTTCACGACCGACTGCGCAGTGGAGCGAAGCGGAACAAGTGCCCTTGGGGTACGCGCGCCCGTTGATGGTGCGGTTGAAACGAGAGGGCTGTCTCAGCGGCATAGCCGCTGAGATCGGATGCTAAAAATATGCCACCGGCATATTTTCTTAACGCACCGACGTCAGAAAAATGATTGAATTGTTTCGCGTCTGCGGACGCGAACTCTGCGAGGCTTTTGGGCCGTGGCTCACGATGATGCTTGTGAAAATCTAAAGAAGGGATACAAAATAATGGCTTTTAATAGTGCTGATATCGGCGCGTTCAAGAACGTATGGGTGTTCTGCGAGCAGCGTCAGGGCGTGATGA
>CAKTRJ010000041.1 GCA_934597345.1 uncultured Oscillospiraceae bacterium | reverse complement strand
CCCTTCTTCCTCAGCTTTCTCTATGCGGTGACCCGGGCCGCCAACGCCGTACCCCAGCTGCGCCGCCGCATCTTCGAAGGCGGCACGGTGGCGGAGTTCGACTGGTGTCCTCCCTCCTACACCGCCATGAAGCCGGACGGCGTGTACGTCTACTGCACGGTGGAGGGCGACCTGCCCTATGACGATTTCATCGCCCTGGGCCAGCGCCGCCAGCAGGAGGTGCTGGAGCGCGGCACTCTCACGGAGGACGGTGACGCACGGGCCTTCTTCTTCGTATCCAGCCTGCCGTGGCTGCACTACTCCCAATTGCAGCATCCGGCGGTGAACCCCGACGACAGCAACCCCCGCATCAGCTGGGGCAAGTACATTACGGCAAATGGCCGCACCACCCTTCCGGTGTCGCTGTTCGTCAACCACGCATTGGCTGACGGCCTGCATATCTCCCGGTTCTTCCGGAATCTGGAGACGGAGTTGGCGGCGTTGGCCGCCCAATGGAGCAAATAACAAACAAAAAATTTATCATAAAAGGAGCGAAACACTATGAGCCATCCCTATCACGGTCTGAATGAGCTGCGGGAAATGTTCCTGAAGTTCTTCGAGACGAAAGGCCATCTGCGTCTGCCCAGCTTCTCGCTGGTGCCCCAGAACGACAAATCCATCCTGCTGATCAACGCCGGCATGACCCCCATGAAGCCCTGGTTCAAGGGTGAGGAGGAGCCCCCCTGCCACCGCGTCTGCACCTGTCAGAAGTGCATCCGCACCGGCGATATCGACAACGTGGGCCACACCGCCCGCCACGGCACCTACTTTGAGATGCTGGGCAACTTCTCCTTCGGCGACTACTTCAAGCATGAAGCCATTGCCTGGAGCTGGGAATTTCTGACCAGTCCCGAGTGGGTTGGTCTGGAGCCTGACCGCCTGTATCCCTCTGTTTATCAGGATGACGACGAGGCGTGGAACATCTGGCACGACGAGATCGGCATCCCCGCCGAGAAGATCTTCCGCTTCGGCAAGGAGGACAACTTCTGGGAGCACGGCTCCGGCCCCTGCGGCCCCTGCTCCGAGATCTACTATGACCGCGGCCCCGAGTACGGCTGCGGCAAGCCCGGCTGCACCGTGGGCTGCGACTGCGACCGCTACATCGAGGTCTGGAACAACGTGTTCAGCCAGTTTGACAACGACGGCCACAACAACTATACCGAGCTGAAGCAGAAGAACATCGACACCGGTATGGGTCTGGAGAGTCTGGCCTGCGTGTGCCAGAATGTGGACAGCCTGTTTGATGTGGACACCGTCATGAACATCACCAACAAGGTCAGTGAGCTGACCGGCGCCCACTATGGCGAGAGCCACAAGCGCGATGTTTCCCTGCGTGTTATCACCGACCACATCCGCAGCGCCACCTTCATGATCTGCGACGGCATCCTGCCCAGCAACGAGGGCCGCGGCTATGTGCTGCGCCGTCTGCTGCGCCGCGCCGCCCGCCACGGTAAGCTGCTGGGCGTCAACGAGCCGTTCCTGTATCAGGTGGTGGACACCGTCATTCACGAGAACGAGTGTCAGTATCCCGACCTGCGGGAGAAGCAGACCTATATCACCAAGGTCATCCGCACCGAGGAGGAGAACTTCGCCCGCACCATCGACGGCGGCATGAAGATCTACGGCGACATGCTGTCCGCCCACAAGGCCAAGGGCGAGACCGTGTTCTCCGGCGAGGACGCCTTCAAGCTGTACGACACCTTCGGTTTCCCCATTGACCTGACGGCGGAAATGGCCGCCGAGGAGGGCATGACCATCGACGAGGATGCCTTCAAGGCCCTGATGACCGAGCAGAAGGAACGCGCCCGCGAGGCCCGCAAGGCCCTAGGCGATCTGGGCTGGGCCGGTGTGGAGTTCGGCAAGGACATGCCCGCCACCGAGTTCGTGGGCTATGACTACGACGCCATCGACGACGCCCATGTGCTGGCCATCGTGGCCGATGGCCAGCTGGTGGACGAGATCGTCTCCGGCATGGAGGCCATCGTGGTGCTGGATCAGACCCCCTTCTACGCCGAGATGGGCGGCCAGATCGCTGACCACGGCCGCATCACTGACAGCGACAGCATCGAGAATCCTGATGAAAACTGCGCCCTCCTCTTCCACGTCAACAACGTCCAGAAGAACAAGGGCGGCAAGTTCATGCACTACGGCAAGCTGCTGAAGGGCTCCCTGAAGGTGGGCGACACCGTGGCCGCCTCCATCGACACCGTCCGCCGCGCCGCCATCCGCCGCGCCCACAGCGCCACCCATCTGCTGGATGCCGCGCTGGTGAAGGTGCTGGGCGACCACGTCCATCAGGCCGGTTCTCTGGTGGAGCCCGATCGCCTGCGCTTCGACTTTACCCATTTCGAGGGCATCACGCCCCAGCAGCTGAACGAGGTGGAGGATCTGGTAAACGACGCCATTCTGGACGGCCTGACCATCACCACCGAGGAGCTGCCGCTGGACGAGGCCAAGGCCCGCGGCGCCGTGGCCACCTTCGGTGAGAAGTACGGCCAGACAGTCCGCGTGGTCACCATGGGAGACTTCTCCATGGAGCTGTGCGGCGGCACCCATCTGGACAACACCGCCAAGGTGGGCATGTTCCGCATCAAGAGCGAAAGCAGTGTGGCCTCCGGCGTCCGCCGTATCGAAGCCACTACCGGCCGCGTGTCCATTGACGAGACCCGCCATGGCCGCAACACCCTGCTGAAGGCGGCCCAGTTCTTCAAGACCGCGCCCAACACCATTCTGGAGCGCATGGAGCAGCAGGCCAACGAGATGAAGGAGCTGCGCCAGTCTTTGGAGAAGTTCAAGGCCGAGGCCTCTCTGGGCGAGGCCCGTCAGGTAATGGCCTCCGCCAAGACTGTGGGCGGCCTGCACATCATCACCGGCACCCGCCAGAATCTGGACGCCAACGCCCTGCGTGCCATGGGCGACTTCATGCGGGACAAGGATCCCAGCGTGGTAGCCGTGCTGGCCAGCATCAACGGCGAAAAGGTCAGCTTCCTGGCCGTCTGCGGCAAGGATGCCGTGGCCAAGGGCATCAAGGCCGGCGATCTGGTGAAGGCCGTGTCCGCCGTGTGCGGCGGCAAGGGCGGCGGCAAGCCCGACAGCGCCATGGGCGGCGGCACCGACCTGCTGAAGGTGGACGACGCGCTGGCCACCGTGGACGACTTCGTGGCCGCCAAGCTGGGTTAAATGTGTAAACCGTGTGCCCGCCCTGCCGGGCGGGCACACATTGAAACCATACAGCGAAAGGAGACGAACCTATGAAGAACGATTGCCTGTTCTGCGCCATCATCGACGGCGAGGTCCCCAGCAGCAAGCTTTATGAGGACGAGCTGTGCTACGCCTTCTACGACATCGAGCCCCAGGCCCCCACCCACTTTCTGGTGGTACCCAAGGAGCACATCTGCTGCGCCGCCAAGATCGACGAGAGCAACGAGGCCGTGGTGGCCCACTGCTTCACCGTCATTGCCAAGCTCTGCAAGGAGCTGGGCTGCGACAGCTACCGCATCGTCAACAACTGCGGCGATCAGGCCGGTCAGACCGTGAAGCACCTGCACTTCCATGTGCTCAGTGGCCGCGACATGACCTGGCCTCCGGGCTAAAATCAGCCATACCGTTCTGCGCTTCAAGCAGCGCCGCCGCAATTTATGCTGCGGCGGCGCTGCTTTTTTGCCCTGCGGCCCTTCTCCGCCCATTGTAAAAAATTCCAAACGCCGCTGTCATATATGACAAAAAATCACAAGGCCATTGACATTGCCTTGTGACTTTGCTATGTTAATAAACAGGAATTGTATACAGCATGTGTTTTTTTGCGTCAGTTTTTCAGCGACGCCCATTTTTTTATTTCAGCTTGTATACAAATGATATACAACTAAAATCAAAGGAGAGCGCCCATGGTATTGAGAGATAAGATCTACAACACGATCAAGGAACGTATCACCAGCGGAAAATATGCACCGGGGCAACCTCTGGACGAAAAGCAGATCATCGAGGAGCTGCGCACCAGCCGGACGCCCTTCCGCGAGGCGATCAACGCTTTGAGTGAAGAGGGTCTCGTCGAAGTATACCCCTACCGCGGCATTTTTGTCCGCGACCTCTCCGTCAAGGATATCGCGGACGGCTTTGACATCCGCCTGCTGCTGGAGCCCAAGGTGCTGGAGCTGGCCAGCTATCGCATCCCCGCGTCAAAGATCAACGAGATGATCGAACGCATCGAGCATATCGACAAAACCAATTATGTGGCCCTGCTGAACGAGGACGGCTATTTTCATGAGACGCTGATCAGCTATATCGACAATCAGCAGCTGATCAAGATCATGAAAAACCTCTACGCCTACAATCTGTTTCAGGTGGCACTTTTTGATGATCTCGGCAATAACTGCGTCAGCGGCGAGCGTCTGGCCGGCGCCGTTCAGTCTCTGGAGGAGCATCTGGATATCCTGCGGGAGATGAAGCACCACAACACCGCCTCCGCCGTGGAAAAAATGCGGTTCCATATCGAACAGGCCAGAAAACGCACCCTGCAATAACCCTATAAAGAAAGGCATACCACATGTATCGAATTTTTATTGGCGGGCTTTTGATGGAAGCCAACTCCTTCAATCCGGTATTCTCCACCCGCGAGACCTTTACCTGCACGCTGGAGGGCGAAACGCTCAGCCAGATGAAGGGCACCTCCCTTGAGATGGGCGGCGTGTTCAACACGCTGGAAAAGCAGGCGGATGTGGAGATCGTCCCCGGCTTCTACGCTCAGGCCTGCACCTCCGGCCCGGTAAAGGGAACGGAGTTCACCTATCTCAGCCAGCGGCTCTTCCGCAGTCTGGAGGCCGCGGGAAAGGTGGACGGCGTGCTGCTGGTGCTGCACGGCGCCATGCAGAGCGAAAGCATCGACGACTGCGAGGGCTACATCATCTCTCAGGTACGGCAGATCGTCGGTGATGATGTTCCCGTCTGCGCCTCGTTCGACTTCCACGCCCTGGTCACCACACAGATGGTGCAGGGGCTGGACGGCGCTTCCGGCTACTTCACCTATCCCCATGTGGATCACTTCGAGACCGGCGTCCGGGCCTGCAATGCCCTGCTGGAGCTGCTGCGCTCCGGCGAAGGCGTATACAGGATCTGCCACCGCATCCCCATGATCATGTCCTGCGAGAATTCCAACACCATCGACAGTCCCATGGTGCCTGCCATGGAGATGTTCCAGCAGCTGCTGCACAGCGAGGGTGTCTGTTCCGGTTCCATCTTCATGGCCCAGCCCTGGCTGGATTCTCCCCAACTGGGCTGCAGCGTCTGCATCTTTGCCAGAGGTGAGGATCACCGGCAGGCCCTTACCGAAAAGGTGGACGGGATCCTGACCTATCTCTGGGAGCACCGGGAGGAGTTCTATCCGCCCATGCCGAAGATCGACCAGGCGCTGGAAAAGATCCGTCACATGGCCAAGCCGGTCATTCTGGTGGATTACGGCGATGTTCCCAACGCAGGCGGCACCGGCGACGGCTCCGTGGTGCTGGAGGCCCTGCTGAAGGCTGATCTGCCGGAGACCTCCGTTGTGGTGGTGGCCGATCAGGAGAGCACGGATCTGGCGGAAAAGATCGGCGTCGGCGGTGAGGGTCTGTTCCACATCGGCGGCTTCGGCAAGCCCGGCGAGTTCAACCAGCGCATCCCGGTAAAGGCCACTGTGCTGAAGCTGAATCCCGAGCCCTTCGCCCATCTCGGCCCGGCGCAGAAGGGCTTCATCAGCAACCCCGGCATGCGGGCGCTGCTGAAAAGCGGCAATGTGTACATCATCCTGTGCCGCCGCGTCTGCATCTCCCATGACCGGAACATGCTGCTGACCATGGGGCTGGATCCCACAAAGATGGACATCATCTCCATGCGGGCCACCCACTCCTTCATGTCCACCTACGCCGGGGTTTACGGCTCCTGGATCTATGTGGATACACCGGGCTTCTCCGCCAGAAGCATGAAGGATCTTCCCTTCCGCCGCTGCGGCCGCCCCATTTACCCGCTGGATGATATCCATGAGCTTCACATCATCGACGCGCTTGACGGCACCGTTCCTCCGGAACGGGCGAGCGCGTAAAAACTGCCGAAAATTTGTATATATTATGTATTTTTTTACCGTATCTGCCAAGGAGGAAGCGAAATGTCCAAAAATTCCGAGCTGTTTGAACAGGCAAAAGCATATTACGTCGGCGGCGTTCACGCGGCAAACCGTCTGCACAGCTGCCTGGGCGCACCGCTGTATCTTGACCACGTGGATGGATGCCATCTGTACGACGCGGATGGCAAGGAATATCTGGATTTCCATACATCCGCCGGTGCGGCCCTCTTTGGCTATCGCCATCCCCGGCTGATGGCGGCGGCGCAGAAGGCGCTGGAGCGGGGCAACCTGATGAATTTTGAGACGGAGGATCATCTGACGCTGGCCAGGCTGATGCAGGAGCGCATCCCCTGCGCCGAGCGCATCCGTCTGGGCAACACCGGCACCGAGGTCACCCAGGCCGCCATCCGGCTGGCCCGCGGCTATACCGGCCGGGATATCTGCATCCGCATGGAGGGTCATTTCCACGGCATGCACGAGCTGATCTGGTATAACCACAACGCCAAAGCCCAACAGGAGGCGGACGGCGAGGTCGTCACCCTGCCGGACACCGCCGGTTTCCCGGAGTGCTTCCGCAGCGTCGTAAAGAACGTGGAGTTCAACGACTATGACGCGCTGGAGCGCATCTGCGAAAAGTACGCCGGAAATGTGGCCTGCATCATCATGGAGCCGGTCAGCTACAACTGCGGCTGCTATGCCGCCCGCAAGGAGTATCTGGAGAAGGTCCGCGCCCTGTGTGACCGTGAGAATATCGTTCTGATCTTCGACGAGGTCATCTGCGGCCTGCGGATGCGGCCCGGCACGGCCCAGGGCTATTTCGGCGTGACGCCGGATCTGGCCACCTTTGCCAAGGCCATCGGCGGCACCTTCCCCCTGGCAGCCCTGTGCGGCAAAAAGAAGGTCATGGACGCTCTGGCCCCGGTGGGCAAGGTGGGTATGAGCGGCACCTATACCGGCTCGCTGATGTCGGTGCTGGCTTCCACGGAATGCTTCCGGATGGTGGCGGAGCCCGGCTTCTATGACACCATCGACGCCAAGGCCGACATGCTTTACACCGGCATCAATGACCTGTTCCGGAAGCACGGCATCAAGGGACACTGCCGCGGTCTGGGCGCCCGGTTCGGCATGTTCTTCGGCGTGGAGGATCCGGAATGCGACTACAACTGGCGTCAGTTTACCGCCCAGTATGACGCGGCCAAGAACCGCGCCTTCGTGACCAAGGCGTTGGAGATGGGCATGTACTTCGTCGATCCCGGCAACGGCCCCGCTCCCTGCCACTGCGGCTTCGGCATCCAGCACACGGAGGCCGATCTGGCCCTGGCGCTGGAGAAGATGGATCAGATCTTCCGCACGCTCCGATAAGGCAACACGGCAATAGTTTCCCGCATAACGGGAATTATTGATATCAAGAAAGGAACGAAAACAAAAAGGAGGCCCCCATGAAAAAGAGAATTTTGGCGCTTGTGCTGAGCCTTGTCATGGCTCTCACCCTGTTCGGCTGCGGCGGCAATGACGCACAGCAGAACAACGATCAGCCGGCAGACAGCAGCAAACCCTACGCCGGCACCACCATCCGCGTGCTGACGGCCAACCAGACCTGCGTGGAAAAGGTCATCTATCCCGCTCTGGACGAGTTCTATGAGAAGACCGGCATCAAGGTCGAGATGGAGATCCTCGGCAACGATGACTATGCCAACAAGGCTGCCATCGAGCTGGCCGGCAAGTCCGACAACCTGGACGTCATCTTCCTGCGTCCCCTGACCGACCTGAAGCAGTACTGCCAGAACGGCTGGCTGACGGACATCTCCCGCATTGGCGATGATGCCGACTTCGACCTGAGCGACTACTTCGAGGCTTCTCTGGACAGCTGCACCTATGACGGCGTGCTGTACGGTGTGCCCATCGTAGCCGAGAGCCAGATCATGTACTACCGCAAGGATCTGCTGGAGGCAAAGGGTCTCTCTGTTCCCACCACGCTGGATGAGCTGGAGCAGGTGGCCGCCGCTCTGAATGATCCCGCCAACGATATGTACGGCTTCTTCATGCGCGGCAAGTCCAACGCGCTGATCACCCAGTTCTCCAGCATCCTGTACTCCTTCGGCGGCCGCTTCAACACCGCCACCGAGAGTCTGGCCAACACGGACGCCTTCAAGAACGCCACCGAGTGGTACGGCAACATGCTGAACAAGTACGCGCCTCCGGGAATCGCCAACATGACCTGGACCGAGGGCGCCGCCCTGTTCGCTCAGGGCAAGCTGGGCATCTTCATTGATTCCGACGCCATCTTCGGCAACATCACCGGCGACGAGAGCCTGGCCATCACCGACGACCAGATCGGCTTCTCCGTGATCCCCGCCGGTGAGTCCGGCACCCCCACCCCCTTCTATGCCACCATCGGCGCATGGTCCATCCCCGTCTATTCCCAGAAGCAGGAAGCCGCCCTGGAGTTCATCAAGTGGGCTGAGTCCAAGGAAATGGGCCTGCGTATGACCGAAGAGGTTCAGAACGCCGGCTGCCGTTCCTCCATCTGGGCCAATGACGAGGCCATGGCCTCCTTCCCCGCCGACATGCTGCAGGCCATGATCGACTCCCGCAGCGTGGCCGTGGCCGGTGACCGTCCCACCGTCATCAACGTGGGCGAGGCCCGCGATATCCTCAGCGTTCCCATCCAGGCCGCCATTCTGGGCAACGACTTCCAGCCGCTGCTGGAGGAAGCTCACAATGAGTTCCAGGCTCTGATCGACTCTGAAAACTGACCCCTCCATTTCCTCTGCGCCGCAGGCAGGCAGACGTCTGTCTGCCTGCCTGCGGCCTCTCCTTCACCCGATATAACGGAACAAAGCAAGAATACAAACTTCTCTGGGAGGAATGCACATGAAAAAATGGGCAGAAAAGCATTCATATGATCTGATGATTGCCCCACTGATGGTATTCCTTGTACTCATGGTTGCATTTCCACTGATCTACACGGTTTATCTGTCTTTTACCAACTGGAATATGGGAGCTCTGGCTCCGAAATGGCTGGGCCTGAAGAACTATATCGACGTCCTGACGGACAGTCAGTTCTGGAGCGACACCGGCCATACCCTGTATCTGGCCTTCGGCTCCGTGGCCATCGAGCTGGTGCTGGGCACCGGCATTGCTATTGTGCTGAACCGGCCCTTCGCCGGAAAAAACTTTATCAAAACGCTGTTTCTGCTGCCGATGGTGGCGACCCCTATCGCCGTCGGTATGGTCTGGCAGCTGATCTATGAGCCCACACTGGGCGTTGCCAATTATCTGTTGAAATTTTTAGGGATTGAGCCTGTCATGTGGCTGATCGACACCAACATGGTCATGAAATCCATGATCATCATCGAGGTGTGGGAGTGGACGCCCATGGTCATGCTGATCGTGCTGGCCGGTCTGGCCGGTATGCCGCAGGATGTCTTTGAGGCCGCCAAGGTGGACGGCGCCAACCGGTTCCAGATCTTCCGCCGGGTCACGCTGCCGCTGCTGGCGCCCACGCTGATCGTCACCGCGCTGATGCGTATCATCGACGCGCTCAAGACCTTTGACATTATTTACGCCACCACGCAGGGCGGCCCGCTGAAGGCCTCGGAAACCGTGAACCTTCTGGCCTACAAATCCATTTTCAGCTACTTCAAGATGGGCCGCGGCGCGGCGCTGATCATCTGCTTCCTGGCGGAGATCGGTCTTTGCTGCGCGCTGGTCATGATCCTGCGGCGCAACGCGAAAAGGAGGTAAACAGCATGAACGAGATCTCAACCGAGCTGCTGCGCTCGCACCGCCGCCGCAGGACCCGCACCATCATCGGCAAGGTCTGCTTCTGGGTCTTTCTGGTAATCGTGCTGCTCTTCACCCTGTTCCCCTTTATCTGGATGGTACTGGCCGCCTTCAAGACCAATTCCCAGATCACCGACCCCACGCAGCTGTTCCATTTCAAGCCCTATTTCGGCAATTTCCGCACGGTGTTCGAGCGGTATGACTTCGTCAAGCCCATCCTCAACAGCTTCATCGTGGCGGTGGTATCCACGGCGCTGGGCCTTGTTCTGGGCCTGCCCGCCGCCTACGCCATCGCCCGCAGCAACCGCAAGCGCACGGAGAACACCATTCTGGTGGTGCGCTTCTTCCCCGGCATCGCCTTCATGCTGCCCTGGTATATCATCTTCAGCCGTCTCGGCATCACCGATACCCATATCGGCCTAATCCTCAGCCATCTGCTGATCAACGTTCCCTTCATCGTCTGGGTCATGATCCCCTATTTCGAGGGCATCTCCGTGGAGATCGACGAGGCAGCCAAGGTGGACGGCTGCCGTACCGTCACCGCTTTTCTGAAGGTCATCCTGCCGCTGACCGGCCCCGGCCTGATCACCACCTCGCTGCTGTCCATCATCTTCTCCTGGAACAACTTCCTGTTCAGCCTGATCCTGGCCGGAGGCAAGGCAAAAACCGTGCCGCTGGCGCTGCTGAGCTTCGTTTCCTACGCCTCGGTGGACTGGGGCGCCATGATGGCCGCCGCCGTCGTGATCACCCTTCCCATTCTGGTGATCGCGCTGCTGGCCCAGAAGTATATCATCGCCGGTCTGACCGCCGGCGCCGTAAAGGGGTAAACGCCTATGCCCGTTTATGAGATCCCCTACGGGGACAAGACCCTGTCCTGCACGGCGGAGCATGTGATCTTTCATGCCGCCGCCCGTCATCCGGAGCCGCTTCCCGATCCGGATAACCTGATCCGCGCCGCGCTGGACGCGCCCATCGGCGCTCCCGCGCTGGAGGAGCTGGTGCGGCCCGGCAGCAAGGTAGCCCTGATCGTGGATGACATCACCCGGCCCACGCCGCGGCAGGCCATTCTGCGGCACCTGTCCGCAAGGCTGGACGCCATCCCCGGCCTGGACGTCTCGCTGATCATCGCGCTGGGCACCCACCGTCCCATGACGGACGAGGAGATCCGGCAGGATCTGGGCGAGTTTGCCCGGAAGTACCCGGTGGTGAACACCAGCTATCTGGACACCGAGCGCTATGCCATGGCCGGAAAAATGCCCGACGGCACCAGCATCATGGTCTACCGCGAGGTGCTGGAGGCCGACACCATCATCGGCATCGGCAATATCGTCCCCCACATCGCCGCCGGTTGGGGCGGCGGCGCCAAGATCATCATGCCCGGCGTCTGCGGCGAGGAGACCACCACCGCCATCCACAACATTTCCAATACGCAGCAGGATCTGCTGCTGACCTGCGGCGGCACAGACAACCTGTTCCGTCGCACCATGGAGGAGCTGGCCGCCAGAGTCGGTCTCTCCTGGATCGTCAACACGGTGCTGGACGAGCAGGGCCGTATTCTCGGCGTCTTTGCCGGTGATTTCATTCAGGCCCACCGGGCCGGTGTGGCCTTTGCGGAAAAGGTTCTGTGTCCGCCGATCCCCGCGCCGGCCGATATTCTGATCGTCTCGGCCAACCCCGCCAACGCGGACTTCTGGCAGGGCGCGAAGCCCTTCATCTTCGCCCACCGGGCAGTCCGTCGGGGCGGCGTGATGATCCTGCTGCTGTCGGCGGAATCTGGCATCTGCGGCTGTGCGCCCGCCCATGAGCAGACCATCCGCAAATACTACAACGCGCCGCCTGAGGTGCTGCACCGGGTCATCGCCGAAAAATCGGAGGAGGATATCCTCGGCGTGGGCGAGGCCTTCATCCGCGTCCAGACAAAGGACTACTGCACCGTGCTCCTCATCAGTGAAGGCATCTCCGCCGAGGACGCGCGGCTGCTGGGCTTTGAGAAAATGCCCTCACTGGAGCAGGCACTGGAAAAGGCCCATCGCCTGATGGGGGAAGATGCCGCCATAGGGATCATCCCCCACGGCGGAGAGATGCTGTGCCGCCTGACGCCGCCGGTGTAACGGCCCTTTCGCCACCATATTCCGCCTGCCCTTCCGGCAGGCATAGCCAACTGTAACGGAGGTATCTGCTATGAGTCTTTGTATCCGTGAAGAAAAAAAATACGCCGTCGCCTGCGTCACCTCCATGGGCGTGCGCATCACGCCGCCCGACCGGATGGCGGTACACAACAGCGACCTGTTCCGCCTGCAGGCCACCAGCGCCGAGACCAACGTGCTGAACGTTTCCTCCAGCCTGGGCCATGAGTGCCTTGCGCTGACGAAGTTCGTCAAGGGCAGCCCCATTACCGAATTCATCAAGCGGCAGCTGCGCGCCCGCAACATCCGCTGCGAGGGCGTCGAGGTGGAGCAGGGCGGCCCGTGGGGCTACCGCCACCAGTTCAACATCGCTGACTCCGGCTTCGGCATGCGGGCGCCCCGCGTGTGGAACGACCGGGCCGGTGAGGTGGGCCGCACTCTCAGCGCAGACGATTTTGACGTTGCGTGCATCTTCGGCCAGGATGGCGTGGGCATCCTGCACATCTCCGGCCTGATCGCCGCCATGAGTCCCGAGACCACCCGGTGCTGCCTTGCGCTGGCCAAAGCGGCCAGGCAGTACGGCACGCTGGTCTCCTTCGACCTCAACTACCGCGCCACCTTCTGGAAGGGCCGCGAGGCGGAGCTGTCCGCCGCGTTCCATGAGATCGCCTCCTGCGCCGACATTCTGGTGGGCAATGAGGAGGATTTCCAGCTGTGCCTGGGCTTCAAAGGCCCCGAGGCGGGCGGCAGGGAGCTTGCCGCCAAGATCGACAGCTTCAAGGCCATGATCATGCAGGTGCGGGAGCGGTATCCCAACGCCCGCATGTTCGCCACCACGCTGCGGCAGGTGCTTTCCGCCAACGAGCATCTCTGGGGCGCCATCTTGCTGGACGGCGACAGCTGGTTCGTGGAGGAGCCGCGGCCCATTCAGGTGCTGGACCGCATCGGCGGCGGCGACGGCTTCACCGGCGGCGTGCTGTACGGCGTGCTGAACGGCTGGAGCGGGGAAAAGTGCCTGCAATTCGGCTGGGCCTCCGGCGTTCTGGCCGCCTCCAGCCTCAACGATTACGCGGAGCCTGCGGATGAAAAGCAGGTCTGGGACGTGTACGCCGGCAACGCCCGGGTACAGCGCTGAAGAAAGGAGACACGCAGATGAAACAGGCAGATATCGGCCTGATCGGTCTGGCCGTCATGGGCGAAAACCTCGTGATGAACATGGCGTCCAAAGGCTTTACCGTGGCCGTTTATAACCGCACACCGGAAAAGGTGGATCGCTTTCTCAGCGGTCGGGCCGCCGGGAAGTCCATCATCGGCTGCCACTCTCCCGAGGAGCTGGTCAGTCATCTGGCGCGGCCCCGCAAGGTATTTCTGATGGTCAAGGCCGGGCAGGCCGTGGACGATATGATCGAGCGGCTGCTGCCGCTGCTGGAGGATGGCGACATCATCATCGACGGCGGCAACAGTCACTTCCCCGATACCATCCGCCGCACCGCCTATGTGGAGAGCCGGGGCAAGCTGTATGTGGGCACCGGCGTCTCCGGCGGCGAGGAGGGCGCGCTGAAGGGCCCCAGCATGATGCCCGGCGGCAGTCCTGCGGCATGGCCCTTCGTCAAGCCCATCTTCCAGGCCATCTGCGCCAAGGTGGAGGACGGCTCCCCCTGCTGCGATTGGGTAGGCGAAAACGGCGCCGGTCACTTTGTCAAAATGGTGCACAACGGCATCGAATATGGCGACATGCAGCTGATCTGCGAGGCTTATCAGCTGATGCGGGACTATCTGCGGATGTCCGACGATGAGATGCACCGGGTCTTTGCCGCGTGGAACGAGACGGAGCTGGACAGCTACCTCATCGAGATCACCCGCGATATCCTGGCCTATCGGGATACCGACGGCAGCCCGCTGGTGGAGCACATTCTGGATACCGCCGGACAGAAGGGCACCGGTAAATGGACGGCAGTGGCCGCGCTGGACGAGGGCGTTCCCCTGACGTTGATCGGCGAGGCGGTGTTCTCCCGCTGCCTGTCCGCCATGAAGGAGGAGCGCACTGTGGCGGCCAGTGCCTTTGCCCGCACGATCCCGCCCTTCACCGGCGATAAGGCCGAATTTGTGGAGGCCATCCGTCAGGCCCTGTACGCCTCCAAGATCATCTCCTACGCGCAGGGCTATACCCTGATGCGCACAGCCGCCAAAACCTACAGCTGGAACCTCAACTACGGCGGCATCGCCCTGATGTGGCGCGGCGGCTGCATCATCCGCAGCGCCTTCCTGGGCAAGATCAAGGACGCCTATACCGCCGATCCCACCCTGTCCAATCTGCTGCTGGACCCCTATTTCAAGGACACGATCCAGCGGCTGCTGCCTGCGTGGCGCACCGTCGTCTCCGCCGCCGCCGGGTGCGGCGTGCCGGTTCCCGCCATGTCCGCCGCCCTCAGCTATTTTGACGGCTATACCACCCAGCGGCTGCCTGCCAACCTGCTGCAGGCCCAGCGGGACTATTTCGGCGCACACACCTATGAGCGGCTGGACAGTCCCCGCGGACAGGTATTCCACACCAATTGGACGGGCCATGGCGGCAGCACCTCGGCCAGTACCTATAACACCTGAAAAGGAGGCTTTTCTATGAAATTACCCCTGAACACGGATCTGCGCGGCAAGGTCGCCGTTGTGACCGGAGCCGGCGGCATTCTTTGCGCCATGTTTTCCAGGGCGCTGGCGTCTGCCGGCGCCAGGGTCGCCGTTCTGGATCTGAACGAAGCCGCCGCCCGGAAGGTGGCGGAGGAGATCAACGCCGACGGCGGCACCGCCGTGGCCTACGCCTGCAATGTGCTGGACAAGGCATCCATGGAGGCCTGCCATCAGCAGGTGCTGGCGGAGCTTGGCCCCTGTGACATCCTGCTCAACGGCGCGGGCGGCAACAATCCCCGCGCCACCACCGACAAGGAGTACTACGAAGCCGGTGATCTGGATGCCGAGCTGTGCTCCTTCTTCGATCTGGAGCAGAAGGGCGTCGAGTTCGTTTTCAACCTCAACTTCCTGGGCACGCTGATCCCCACACAGGTATTCGCACAGGATATGCTGGGCCGCGAGGGCTGCAATATCCTGAACATCTCCTCCATGAACGCCTTTACCCCACTGACGAAAATCCCCGCCTATTCCGGCGCGAAGGCCGCCATCTCCAATTTCACCCAATGGCTGGCGGTACACTTTGTCAAGCAGGGCATCCGGGTCAACGCCATCGCGCCGGGCTTCCTGTCCACCAACCAGAACAAGGCCCTGCTGTGGAACCCGGACGGCACCCCCACGGCACGCACCGGCAAGATCCTTGCCGCCACGCCCATGGGACGCTTCGGCCAGCCGGAGGAGCTGGTGGGCGCAGTGCTGTTCCTGCTGAACAACGAAGCCGCCTCCTTCATCACCGGCGTCGTTCTGCCCATAGACGGCGGCTTCAGCGCGTACAGCGGTGTGTGATATGAACGTATTCAAGATCGCGGAAACAGAGACCGGCCTGACGCGGGAGGAGATCGCCAACGCGCTGCTGGCCAGTCTGACCGGTCGGCACCCCCGGCGTGTGCTGATCCTGCCGCCCGAC
Organism: uncultured Oscillospiraceae bacterium; assembly: GCA_934597345.1. Lineage (GTDB taxonomy): Bacteria > Bacillota > Clostridia > Oscillospirales > Oscillospiraceae > Vescimonas. Next base: position 1,242 of record CAKTRJ010000041.1, on the reverse strand, counting down.
TTTACCCGGTTCCACTCCAACGCCGGTTTTATCACCAACACCTACTATCACATTCTGCAGGACATGGGCGCTCAGGTGGATATCCTCCCCGCGCTGGGGACTCACGAGCCGGTCACGCGGGAGCAGGCCGCCGTCATGTTCGGCGACATCCCCTATGAAAAACTCATTCCCCACAACTGGCGCACCGACGTAGTCTGGCTGGGCGAGATCCCCGCCGCTAATCTGGAGGAGATCACTGAAGGGCTGTGGCACGATCCCGTCAGCGTGGAGATCAATCGACGCGTGATGGACGAGCGTTACGATCTGATCATCTCCCCCGGTCAGGTGGTGCCTCACGAGGTCATCGGCATGTCCAACCATGCCAAAAATCTGTTTGTGGGCGTGGGCGGCAGCGATATGATCAACAAAAGCCACATGGTGGGCGCTGTGTACGGCATGGAGCGCATGATGGGCAAGGATCACACCCCGGTACGGAAGCTGTTCGACTACGGCATGGAGCACTTTCTGAAGGATCGCCCCATTCTCTTTGCCCTGACCGTTACCACCGCGCCCGGCGGCAGCATCCGCACCCACGGCCTGTTCATCGGTGAGGGCCGGGAGTGCCTGACCGAAGCCGTCCGGCTGGCTCAGGAGAAAAACATCGACTTTGTGGAGCACGGGCTGAAAAAGTGCGTGGTCTATCTGGATCCCAGCGAGTTCAAGAGCACATGGCTGGGCAACAAGGCCATCTACCGCACCCGTATGGCCATGGCCGATGGCGGCGAGCTGATCGTGCTGGCGCCCGGCATCACAAAGTTCGGCGAGGATGCGCAGGTGGACGCCCTGATCCGCAAATACGGCTACCGCGGCCGTCTCCATATGCTGGAGGAATTCAAAAAGCCGGAGAATCAGGATCTGCGGGACAACATGGGCGCGGCCGCCCATCTGATCCACGGCTCCTCGGACGGCCGGTTCACCATCACCTACGCCGTAAAGAGCATCTCCCGCGAGGAGATCGACTCTGTGGGCTTCCGGAGCGCGGACTACGACGAAACGGCCGCCAGATACGATCCCCACAAGCTGCAATACGGCTATAACACCGTAGACGGCGAGACGGTCTACTATATCCCCAATCCTGCGCTGGGACTGTGGATCGACCGGGAGAAATTTTAACGCGATCAGCGGCCCTGCTTCATGCTGAGGCTGATGCGTTTTTTCTTTTCGTCCACGTCCAGCACCACCACCTTCACGATATCCCCCACG
>CAKTRJ010000040.1 GCA_934597345.1 uncultured Oscillospiraceae bacterium | reverse complement strand
ATCGTCAGCGTGGATGTGGGCGCCTACATCGGCGGCTTCCATGGCGACTGCGCCGGCACCTACCCCTGCGGGCAGGTGTCCGACGAGGCCCTGGATCTGATCCGCGTGACCCAGCAGTCCTTCTTCGAGGGCATCAAGTTCGCGCGGGAGGGATATCGCCTCAGCGATATCTCCCATGCCGTTCAGGAATACGCCGAGAGCCACGGCTACAGCATCGTCCGGGAGTATGTCGGTCACGGCATCGGCCGGAGGATGCATGAAAGCCCCGAGGTGCCGAACTTCGGCAACCCCGGCCACGGTCCCCGGCTGCTGCGGGGCATGACCATCGCGGTAGAGCCCATGGTCAACGCCGGCAGCGCCGCCATCCGCCAGATGTCCGACGGCTGGACCGTCAAAACGGCGGACGGCAAAAACGCCGCCCATTATGAGAACACCATTCTGATCACTGACGGCGATCCGGAGCTTCTGACGGACGCCTCCGATTCCCTGGTGTAACGCCTATGGACATTGCCAAATCCAACATCGTAAGATCAATCGCCGGCAGGGATGCGGGAAGCTACTTTTTCGTACTTGCGACGGAGGAGGACTTCCTCCTGCTGGCGGATGGGAAGCGCAGGCGTCTGGAGTCGCCCAAGCGCAAACGGACGCGCCATGTGCAGTTCGTGTGCGAAAGTGACAGCGCCGTCGCTGAAAAGATCAGAAGCAGCGAAAAAATCACAAATAGTGAGCTTCGTAAAGCCATCGCCGCATATGTCGGCGGTAATCAAGACCAGGAGGGATAGAAACTTGGCAAAATCCGACATGATCGAAGTGGAGGGCGTCGTCGTCGAGTCGCTGCCCAACACCACATTCCAGGTAGACATTGGAAATGGACACACCATCCTAGCACATATTTCCGGAAAGCTCAGAATGAACTTCATCAGGATTCTGCCCGGTGACAAGGTGACAGTGGAAATGTCTCCTTACGATCTGACCCGTGGCCGGATTACCTGGCGTAGTAAGTAGGAGGTTTATCAAAATGAAAGTAAGACCGTCCGTGAAGCCCATGTGCGAGAAGTGCAAAGTGATCCGCCGCAAAGGCCGTGTCATGGTCATCTGCGAGAATCCCAAGCACAAGCAGCGTCAGGGCTAACTAGAAAAGTGGAGGTGCTTTAAGAGTATGGCACGTATTGCCGGTATTGACCTGCCCAAGGATAAGCGAATCGAGATCGGTTTGACCTATATCTACGGTATTGGCAGAAAGAGCGCCCAGGACATCCTGGCGCAGACTGGTATCAACCCCGACACCCGCGTGAAGGATCTGACCGAGGCCGACGAAGCCAAGCTTCGTGAAGCCATCGACCAGAGCTATGTGGTGGAGGGTGACCTGCGCCGTCAGGTGGCGCTGGACATCAAGCGTCTGACTGAGATCGGCTGCTATCGCGGTATGCGTCATCGCCGCGGCCTGCCCGTTCGCGGCCAGCGCAGCAAGACCAATGCACGTACCCGCAAGGGTCCCAAGAAGACCATCGCTAACAAGAAGAAGTAAAGGAGGGAAGAGTAGATTATGGCAGCTAATGTAAAAGGCAAGAAGGTTATCCGCCGTCGCCGCGAAAAGAAGAACATTGAAAAAGGCCAGGTCCATATCCGTTCTTCCTTCAACAACACCATGGTGACCGTCACTGACTCTCAGGGCAACGCCCTGAGCTGGGCCTCCTCCGGCGGCCTGGGTTTCCGTGGCAGCAAGAAGTCCACTCCCTTCGCCGCACAGAGCGCCGCTGAGACCGCCGCCAAGGCCGCCATGGAGCACGGCCTGAAGACCGTCGAGGTTTTCGTCAAGGGCCCCGGTCAGGGTCGTGAGGCCGCTATCCGCGCGCTGCAGGCCGTGGGTCTGGAAGTGACCATGATCAAGGACGTCACTCCCATTCCTCACAACGGCTGCCGCCCGCCCAAGCGTCGTCGTGTGTAATCGGAATAAGGAGGATCATTAGAATATGGCTAAGAATATGCAGCCTATCGCCAAGCGCTGCAAGGCGCTGGGTATCTCTCCTGCCGTTATGGGTTACTCCAAGAAGGAGACCAAGCGCAACCCCGGCGGTCAGATGAGAAAGAAAAAGAGCGAATATGCCATCCAGCTGAACGAGAAGCAGAAGGTGAAGTTCGTCTATGGTATCCTGGAGAAGCAGTTCCATGCATACTATGAGAAGGCTTCCGCCATGCCCGGCAAGACCGGCGAGAACCTGCTGACGCTGGTGGAGCGCCGTCTGGACAACGTGGTGTATCGTCTGGGCTTTGCCATGACCCGCCGCGAGGCCCGTCAGCTGGTCAGCCACGCTCACTTCACCGTCAACGGCCAGAAGGTCAACATTCCTTCCTATCTGGTTCGCGTGGGTGATGTGATCGAGGTGAAGGAAGGCAGCCGCAGCGCCGCCTGCTTCAAGCGTCTGACCGCAGAGGATGCTCCCATGGTCAACGTGCCCCAGTGGCTCCAGCGTGACAAGAACGCGCTGAAGGGTACCGTCCTGCAGATGCCCGCTCGTGAGGACATTGATATGCCCATCGAGGAGCACCTCATCGTCGAGTTGTACTCCAAGTAATCGGGGAAATGACCCTCACAACGAAGCAACCACGAATATACGGGTCTGCCCGTATCGCCACATGAATTTGAAGGAGGGTACTGCATGATCGAAATTGAGAAGCCTCAGATCGAGTGTGTTGAGACACCTGGTGATGCTTCCTATGGCAAATATGTGATCGAACCCCTGGAGCGCGGCTACGGTACGACGTTGGGCAATGCGCTGCGTCGCATCATGCTTTCTTCTCTGCCCGGCACGGCGGCCACCAGCATCAAGATCGCTGGCGTGCAGCACGAGTTTTCCACCATCCCCGGTGTGAAAGAGGACGTGACAGAGATCGTTTTGAACATCAAGAAGCTGCTGACCAAGCTGCACTGCGAGGGCACCAAGACCGTCTTTATCGAGGCGGTGGGTCCCTGTGTGGTGACAGCCGGCGATATCAAGAGCGACGGCGAGGTGGAAGTCCTCAACCCTGAGCTTCAGATCGCCACCCTGGATGTGGGCGCCACCCTCAGCATGGAGATCACCCTGAGCCACGGCCGGGGCTATGTCTCCGCTGACAAGAACAAGGCCCTGCGTCCCGCCGCGATCGGCGTGATCCCCATCGACTCCATTTATACCCCTGTGTATAAGGTCAACTACACCGTGGAGAATACCCGCGTGGGTGCGTCCAGCGATTATGACAAGCTGACGCTGGAGGTGTGGACCGATTCCACCATCTCCGCCCGTGACGCGGTGTCTCTGGGCGCCAAGATCCTGTGCGACCACTTCGTGCTGTTCACCGACCTGTCCGACACGCTGGGCGATAAGTCCACCGTGGTGGAGAAGGCCACCGATCAGCGGGATAAGGTGCTGGAGCTGACCATCGAGGAGCTGGATCTCAGCGTCCGCAGCTTCAACTGCCTCAAGCGCGCCAATATCAACACCGTCGAGGACTTGATCTCCAAGACCGAGGACGAGATGATGAAGGTGCGCAATCTGGGACGCAAGTCTCTGGAGGAAGTCATCAACAAGCTGGCTATGATGGGTCTGTCCCTGGCCAGCGAGGAAAACAACTAACATCCTATCAAGGAGGAAACGTAACATGCCCGGAACTCGTAAGCTCGGTAAGACTACCGATCAGCGTATGGCGATGCTCCGTCAGCAGGTCACCGATCTTCTGGCCAACGGCCGTATGGAGACCACCATTACCCGTTGCAAGGAGATCAAGCCCCTGGCTGAAAAGATGATTACCTTGGGCAAGAAGGGTGATCTGGCTGCCTATCGTCAGGCACTGAGCTTCATCACCAAAGAGGATGTTGCCAACAAGCTGTTCAAGGAGATCGCTCCTGAATATGCCGATCGCAACGGTGGTTATACCCGCATCATCCGCACCGGCGTCCGCCGCGGCGATGCTGCCGAGACCGCTATCATCGAGCTGGTGAAGTAAGTCAATCTTCTCAATCAAAAAAGCCCTTTGCTATGGCTCAGCCGCCATAGCAAAGGGCTTTTTTATGTTAAGAAGCAAGGTGGTGTATCATGCGGCGGCCTGTGGGCAGGCCGCCCTACGGCGTTCTGCCGATAGAATTCCGTAGGGCGCGATGCCCACATCGCGCCGCCGTACAGCGATTTATCTTCTGCCGTCGTAATAATGAAGCGGCAGCGGCGCAAGAAGGAAGTCAATTCGTCATACGAAACGAAATCAACCATGTTCTGTGAACGTGTGGTAAAAGATCGCAAATTTGAAAAAGAAGCAGCGCGGGCGGATTCTTAAACCGCAGGTTTAAGCTGTCCTTTTGGGTACTTTTGGGACAGCGGCCAAAAGTACCTCGCCCCGGAGGGCGAAACTCCCCTCCTTGCCGTTGCCAAAGCGGCAGGGGATGTGCTATACTGGGCATGTAAACTTCAAATTGCGGAGGGTTTTCGGCAAAAGACCCAAACGCAACTTCAACTTGCTGGACAATGGCACTGCTGTATGGCATACTTTGTGTAAGAAGTGAGGGATAGACGATGATGCATTATGGTGCGATTTTGGAGAAAGGTGAGGCGTGCTTCACATATCTGGACAAGGTCTTTGCCGCACTGGGGAATATTCAGGAGAACTATAACTGGCTGATTACCGACTGCGAGTGCAATGTGGATATTCCGGAGCTGCAGTATAGCTACTGCTGGATGAGCGGCAGCGAGCTGACGGCGTTGCAGCGGAAATACCATGACCCCCAGTGGATATGGGGCGTGCTGTCCGCCTTTGATAAGACTGTTACAGAGGAGCAGGTGCTGGAATATCCGCTGCCTGCTGCCCGTGATAACCGCGTACAGCACCCGCTGGCGACCTTTGAGATCGTGCCCATTGACAGCAGCTATGTAGTGGTGTTTAGCCGGGAGAAAGAGATCGTTGACCGGTTCAGGGCGTATTTTCCATTGAGCGAGGATCTGGAAGCGTGGTGGCAATAAAGGAGGGGAATGACCATGGCAAGCATCAAGTGCAAGGCCTGCGGCAAGCGGTACAGCTATCACGAAAGCGATCTGTGCCCCCATTGCGGCGCGTATAACAAGCCCAGCAGCCGTATGCGGGTGGACTTCGACAAGGACGGCAATGCGGAGCTGCTGCATGAGCAGGAATTTCTGCGGCAGAGCAAGGCGGGAAAACAGCGGGAGAAGGTTTGCTATGAACGCAAGGAGTGCCATGAGGATCAGGTGCGCCCCAAGAGTGAAACGCCGCAAAGCAGCCCACTGAATGCTCAGCAGCTGACGGAGAAAATGAAGGAGTTCAGCAACCAGGCTGGATCGTTGTTCAGCGGAAAGCGAGATGAAAAGAAGGGCGAATCACAGGCCGGGGTCGCTCTCGTAATCTTCATTGTCCTGATACTGCTGCGAGCGTGTATGTCATCGCTGTGATCGGAAAGAGAGGAAACCATGCCAAATATCAAATGCAAGTCCTGCGGAAAACGGTACAGCTATCACGAGAGCGACCTGTGCCCCCACTGCGGCGCGTATAATAAACCCTCCAGCCGCCTTCGGGTGGACTTCGATGAGGAGGGCAACGCGGAGCTGCTGAACGAGCAGCAGTTCCAGCGGCAAAGCGCCGCCAACCGACAGCGGAAGGACTGCTATGAGCATGAGGTCACGCACGAGAGCGGCGAGACCACGGCCCGCCGCGGCGGCGCGCTGACTGCCGGAAAGCTCGTCAGGCTGGCCGTGGTGCTGGTGACGGTGTTTATCGCGGTGACCGTACTGATCGGCGGTATCGGAGCGAGAACGCATGAGAATAACTGGAGTCCCGATATTCCGATACCTACCGAGGAGGCTGCCCAGGAGATCACCGATGAGTATATATTCTACTACGCACCGGGCGAGCAGTTTGTGCTGGATGACCAGCCGGTGTGGGTGGATTCCGTCAGCTTCGACACAGACCAGCTGCTGGTGACGGTGCATTGGGAAGAGGAACCGATCTGGACGCCGGAGCTGTATGTCCGCTATGAGGATAGCAGCGAGCTGTATACCTACACATGGTACGAGGACAATATGGGGGACAGCAACTGGCAGTACGGCTACACCGACGATGGCTTTGGCTGGGAAAATGTGGCGGAGGCCTATCTGTCCTTCTACGGCTATGTGACACAGAATGAAATGTACTATGAGGCGCGGGTAGATATTACGGACGCGTTTCAGGGCATGTATTGAGAACGACAGGGCAGGGGAAAACCCCTGCCCTGTTCTGTTTTGCCGCCCTGACCGCATATGGTGGTGGGAGGGGTGATGAGATGAAGCGGGGAACCTGCTTATTGCTGACGGCGCTGCTGCTGATCACGGCCTGCGCCGGGGCGCAGCTGCCGGAGACACATGACGCCGCGGCCGCCGACAGCGCGGCGGAGGTGGAGGATGTCAAATATGTGGCCCTGACCTTCGACGACGGGCCGTCGCCCCGCTGTACGCCCCGGCTGCTGGATGGTCTGAAGGAACGGAACGTCCATGCCACATTCTTCGTGGTGGGCTGCCAGGTGGTGAAGGATCCGGACATCGTGGAACGCATGGCGGCCGAGGGCCATCAGGTAGGGAACCATTCCTATGATCACAAAGAGCTGGATAAGCTGTCGGCCTGGGAGGCGGCGGAGGATATGCGGAAGAATGACGCGCTGCTGCAGGAGCTGCTGGGAGAGGGGGACTATTGGGTACGTCCGCCCTACGGCCTGTTGTCGGAGGAGGAGCGGCAGGCGCTGACCGTGCCGGTGATCGGCTGGTCGGTGGACACGGAGGACTGGAAGAGCAAGGATGCCGGGAAGATACTGGACATCATCTATCGGGACACGGAAGATGGGGACATCATCCTACTTCATGACCGGTATCTCAACTCCGTTTCGGCGGCCTTGCAGGCAGTGGATCATTTGCAACAGCAGGGGTATCAATTTGTGACGGTAGCGGAGCTGCTGGCCCTGCGGGGCATCCAACCGGAGGGCGGCGAGATCTACCGGCAGGCAAAATAAAAATATCCCGATGCATACGCATCGGGATATTTTGGTGGCAGATACGATTACAGACCGGCGGCGATCATGCAGTTGAGAACCAGCGTCAGCACGACGAACACGGCGCCCAGCCACTTGGTGCTCTTGGCCAGCTTGGCGTCCAGAGAACGGGCCTTGCTCTTGGCCATATAGGAATCAGCGATACCGCCGATGGTGCCGGACAGACCCTGGCTCTTGCCAGACTGGAACAGCACGATCAAAATCAGCGCCAAAGCAGCGATCAGCTGCAGAATCATAACGAACAGAAGCATACGGAACACCCTCCAAACCTATTTCATGCCTGTCCAAACGGCAGGCATATCTATCACAGTAAACAATATACTACCATAGTCAATGGAAAAAAGCAAGCAAAAAATAAAAAATTATTTTAGAACAAATGTTGTAAACGCAGAAAAAGTGTGATATACTGGTCATGACCATACAGGCACCAATGGAAAAGGGGAGTGACATATGGCGCAGATGACCAAAATGCAGCAAACGATTTATGACTATATTGCCCGGATGCTGGTGGAGCAGGGCTACCCGCCCTCCGTCCGCGAGATCGGGGCCGCCGTGGGGCTGAAGTCTCCCTCCACGGTGCATTTCCACCTGAAGCACATGGAGGAGTTGGGCGTGATCAAGAAGTCCGGCCGTAAGGGCCGCACCATCACGCTGACGAAGCCGTCACAGACCGCACCGGCGGCAAAACCGGCAGCGGAGGAGATCGAGCCGCCTGCGGGCCGCGTGCCTATCGTGGGCACCGTGGCGGCAGGTACGCCCATCCTGGCCCAGGAGTGTATCGAGGATTATCTGACCTTCGACACCGGCGGCCGGGACGGCGAGTATTTCGCCCTGCGGGTGCGGGGCGAGTCCATGCTGAACGCCGGTATTCTGCCGGGCGATCTGGTGGTGGTCCACCAGCAGCGTGAGGCCCACAACGGGGAGATCATTGTGGCGCTGATCGAGGATGAGGCCACGGTGAAGCGCCTGAAGCGCAAGGGCAGCGAGGTGTGGCTGATGCCGGAAAACGACGCGTACAGCCCCATTGACGGGCGCAACGCCTCCATTCTGGGCAAGGTCAGCGCCGTGATCCGGACGTATTGAGAACAAAAAATGAGATGGCTTCAGCCATCTCATTTTTTTGTGTCTGCCGTGTCCCAGTTGACATGCCAGCTTTCCAGCCGGTAAAAGGGATCCGTGGCGGTGGGGGTAATGGCGTCTACCGCGTTGTTGGGCAGCAGCACGGAGGTCCGTTTGAAGCAGATGGGGATCAAGGGTGTCTGGGACTGCATCCGGCGGCACACGGTCTCCAGCGCGGAGGAGCGGTTATACAGGTCTCCGGCGGTGCGGCAGGAGGCCAGGTGCGTGTCGAGAATGGTGTCAGACCAGCCGCCGTAGTTCAGACTGCCGCCGGTAGCCAGCAGGGAGGAGGCGTCCCAATCCGCCGTCAACTTGCATTCACCGAAATACAGGTCGAAACGCCCCTCGGCCAGAGCGGTCAGATAGTCCTCCCAGGGCAGCGCCCGGACGGTGACGTTGAAATCGTATTGGTTCAGCGCCTGGGCGATCTCCTGGGCGGCGGCCACCTTAAAGCTGTTCTCCTCGTTTACCAGCAGCGTCAGGTCATAGACGTCTTCGCCGTCGGCCATATACAGCTCCGTCATGGCGGCGGTGCAGTCACCGGCGTTGTAGGCGGTCTCCAGAGACTTGGGATACAGTCCGCTGGCGGGATGGATGAAGAACTGCGTGGGGACACCGTGTCCCATCAGGTAGGCGTTGACAATGGTGACGCGGTCCACCGCCATGCTGATGGCCTTGCGCATGTCCGCGTCCTGAAACAGCTTACGGGCCATATTGAAGCCCAGGAATTGTACGATAGTGGTGTCGGCGTCCGTATAGCTTCCGCTGGTGGAGGCGATGCTGCCGTTGGAGGCGGTCAGGTCGCAGGCCAGCAGATGGACGTCGTGAGAGGAGAAGGCGTAGGCTGCCGCTTCTTCGCTCTTATAGGACAGCAGTCCGATCTCCTGGAAGGGCAGCGCGGCGGTACGCCGCCAGTGGGGATTTTGCTGAAGGGAACCCTCGACTCTGACATACGGGCCGGTACCGGTGGGGGTGAGAGCCGCTTCCGTACCGGCTTTGACGATGGGGATATCCAGCAGCGCGATGAAGTCCCGGCGATCCTGCGCCAGCTGGATCTCCACGGTGCCGCTGCCCACGGCGGTGACCGCGGTCACATCCGTCAGCCGCGCGGCATAGCGGGGCGCCTGCTGGGCGCGCAGCAGCGTGGCGGCCACATCCTGGGCCGTCAGCGCCGTGCCGTCGCTGAACTTAACGTCACTGCGCAGCCGGATGGTATAGGTGAAGGTCACCGCGTCATAGCTCTCGCTCTGGGCCAGCACATTTTCCACCTCGAACTGCGGCGTAAGGCGGTACAGCGGTTCATACAGCAGCGCCGCCACCGTCAGCTGTACGCCGTCGGGGCAGGTGATGGGATCCAGCGTCTCGCCGCTGAGGCAGGGCAGGACGAAGGCGGTGAGCGCCGGTGTTTCCTCCGGCGTGTCCGTCTGATAGTATTTGGACAGCTCGTCCAACGGGTCGTTGTTATAGGTGCCCTCGTCCCAGTTGGTGCAGCCGGGGAGGGAGAGCAGTGTCAGCACGGCCAGCAGCAGAGCCGGAAAGCGTTTCTTCATGGACGATCCTCCAGCGAGATCATGGCGATCTGACTGCCCCGGTCGCCGCCGTGCTTCCGATGGCTCCAATAGAGATCGGTGCGGCAGGCGGTGCAGTCGCCGCTGATGTCAATGACGTTTACCCCGGCCTTTCGCAGCCACAGAGCGTTGACAGATTTCAGGTCGATGTGATACTTGCGGCCGTTCCAGGTGATATACGGCTCGGCCTCGCCGCCCAGCGCGTTCCGCAGGGCCTCCGGCACGTCGCCGTCCGTCTCGAAGCAGCACTGGCCGATGGCAGGGCCGATAGCGGCACGGATATCAGCCGGATCGCAGCCGAAGAGTCGCTGCATCTCCCGCACTGTTTTCCCGGCGATGCCCAGCGCCGTGCCCCTCCACCCGGCGTGGCAGGCGCCGATGGCTCTGCGGACAGGGTCATAGAGCAGCACCACGTTGCAGTCGGCGGAGAACACCACCAGCGGCAGATGGGGCACGTCGGTGACCATGCCGTCCACGGAGGGGTAATCCCGGTCGCGCCACAGCCCCTTGCCTGCGTCGTCCTCGGTGACGTGGCGCACCACATCCTCGTGGATCTGCCTGGACAGCACCACCCGGCTCACATCCGTCCCCAGGACGGCGCAGAACCGGCGGTAATTTTCCTGCACGCGGGCCAGATCGTCGCCCCGGCCCACGCCGAGATTCAGGCTGTCCCACGGCGCGGGGGACACGCCGCCGGGCCGGGTGGAAAAGCCGTGGCATACACCGTCCAGTGCATCGGCGGTCAGGTAGGTGATGCCGTTTTTGGTGTTGGTGTGGAACATGTGAGGCTCCTTTCGGGGTGAAAATAAATCGGGGAGCGGTATCAAAGGCCCCTTGTGTAAAGGGGGCTGGCTCGGCGTAAGCCGAGACTGGGGGATTGTCGGGACATTTGACAACCCCTCCGTCATGACCTTCGGTCATGACACCTCCGCTTACACAGGGGAGGCTTTGGGTGCGTTTTGCCAAAGAGAAGCATCGGGCGGCGGCTGATGCCGCCGCCCGGTTTGGGTCATATCAGAGTTTAAAGGGTAAGGGCTCAGGAGTGATACTCCTTGCAGTCGCACTTCTTCCACTTCAGACCGCTGCCGCAGGGGCACAGGTCGTTGCGGCCGATCTTGACCACCTTCTTGGGCTGCTTCTTCACGGTGCCGTCGCCGCCTACGTTCTCGGTCATGCCCTTGGCCACCCGCTCGCGCTTGATCTCCTCGTTGCGCTGGATACGGACGCTGTACAGACGGCGGACGGTCTCCTCCTGAATGGCGGCGATCATCTCCTCGAACATCTCAAGGCTTTCCTTCTTATAGGCGATGACGGGGTCGGTCTGGGCGTAGGCACGCAGGCGGATGCCCTGACGCAGATCCTGCATGGCGTCGATGTGCTCCATCCAGTACTCGTCGACCACCCGCAGCAGCACCACGCGCTCCACCTCGCGCATGACGGGGGAGGTGAACTCCTGCTCCTTCTTCTCGTAGAAGTCGGTGGCGGCGGCAATGAACCGCTCCGTCAGATCCTCGGCGGTCAGGGAAGGAAGCTCCTCCTCGGTGATCTTCACGGCGTACTTGGGGAAGTATACGCCGTCAAGTCCCCGCAGCAGCTCCTTGCACTGGGCCATGTCGATATGGGGCTGATCCAGGAAGACGGAATTGACCTGGTTGGTGATGGCGGTGGACATCATGTTCATGATGGTCTCCTTCACGTCCATACCGTCCAGCACTTGCTTGCGCTGACCGTAGATGATCTCGCGCTGCTTGTTCATGACGTCGTCGTATTCCAGCACCGACTTACGGGTCTGGAAGTTGCGGCTCTCCACAGTGGTCTGGGCCTGCTGGATGGACTTGGTCAGGAGCTTGTTCTCAATGGGCGTATCCTCGTCCACATTGAGCCGCTCCATCATGTTGGTGATCCGTTCGCCGCCGAACAGGCGCATCAGATCATCCTCCAGAGAGATGTAGAACCGGGTCTCGCCAGGGTCGCCCTGACGACCGGCACGGCCGCGCAGCTGGTTGTCGATACGGCGGGAGTCGTGCCGCTCGGTGCCGATGATGAACAGGCCACCTGCCTGACGGACGCGCTCGGCCTCGCCGGAGATCTCGTCCTTGTGCTTCTTCAGACGTTCGGCAAACAGCTTGCGGGCATCCAGGATCTCCTGATCCTCAGTCTCGGCGTAACCGGTGGCCTCGGCGATCAGCTCGTCGGTGAGCCCGGCCTTGCGCAGGTCGTTCTTGGCCAGATACTCGGCGTTGCCGCCCAGCATGATATCGGTACCACGGCCGGCCATGTTGGTGGCCACGGTGACAGCGCCGAACTTACCGGCCTGGGCCACGATCTCGGCTTCCTTCTCGTGGTTCTTGGCGTTCAGCAGGTTGCACTGGATACCCTCCCGTTGGAGAAGGTGGCCCAGCAGCTCGTTCTTCTCAATGGAGACCGTACCCACCAGCACGGGCTGGCCCTTGGCGTGGCACTCCTTCACCTGCTTGATGACGGCGTGGTATTTGCCGTTCTCGGTCTTATAGACACTGTCCTCATAGTCGATACGGGCGATGGGACGGTTGGTGGGGATCTCCACGATATCCAGCTTGTAGATGGTGGCGAATTCCTCTTCCTCCGTCAGGGCCGTACCGGTCATACCGGACAGCTTATTGTACATGCGGAAGTAGTTCTGGAAGGTGATGGTGGCCAGCGTCTTGCTCTCGCGCTGCACCTGCACCTTTTCCTTGGCCTCGATGGCCTGATGCAGGCCCTCGCTGTACCGGCGGCCATACATCAGACGGCCCGTGAACTCGTCCACGATGATGATCTCGCCGTCCTTCACCACATAGTCCACATCGCGCTTCATGGTGCCGTAGGCCTTGATGGCCTGATTGATGTGGTGGGAGATGGTGCTGTTTTCGGGGTCACCCAGGTTGTCCAGATGGAAGAATTCCTCCGCCTTGGCGATACCGCGGGCGGTCAGCGTGGCGGTCTTGGCCTTTTCGTCCACGATGTAGTCGGCGTCCAGGGTGGGATCCTCTTCCTCCTTGGCGTCGGTCTCCACGATGGTGAAGCGCTTCAGCTTGCGGACGAAGGCGTCGGCCATGTCGTACAGCTGGGTGGACTTGTCGCCCTGACCGGAGATGATCAGGGGGGTGCGGGCCTCATCGATCAGGATGGAGTCCACCTCGTCCACGATGGCGAAGCTGTGGCCCCGCTGCACCTGCTCGCTGGCGTAGATGGCCATGTTGTCACGCAAGTAATCGAAGCCCATCTCGTTATTGGTGCCGTAGGTGATGTCGGCCTGATAGGCCTTCTGCCGCTCATCCTTGCTGAGGTCGTGGATGATCAGACCCACGGTCAGCCCCAGGAAGCGGTGCACCTTGCCCATCCACTCCGAGTCACGCTTGGCCAGATAATCGTTGACGGTGACGATATGGACGCCCTTGCCAGTCAGCGCGTTCAGATAGGCGGGCAGCGTAGCCACCAGCGTCTTGCCTTCACCGGTCTTCATTTCGGCGATGCGGCCCTGGTGCAGGACGATGCCGCCCACCAGCTGTACCGGATAGGGACGCATGCCCAGCACGCGGTCCGCCGCCTCGCGGACGGTGGCAAAGGCCTCCGGCAGAATGTCGTCCAGCGTTTCGCCGTTGGCGAGACGCTCCTTGAACTCCGGCGTTTTCGCCTGAAGCTGCGCGTCGGTCAGCGCCTTGTATTCCTCCTCCATGCCCTCGATCTTGTGGACGATGGGCCAGATGGATTTCAGCTCACGTTCGGAATAGGTTCCGAAAATTTTGGTGATCAGTCCCATATATTTTGATCCTTTCTGTGAAAAGAATTCGCTGTCGCATAATGATACAAATATCAGTATACCATATCTATCCCGTATATGCAAAGGAAATTTGACGAACCATAGCCTATGGCAAGTTCCGGCTTGCCTATGGCGGAAAAGAGTGATACAATACTATAACACCTATCATAGCAGAAATGTGAAACGAAACTGTGAACTTTTTGGAAAGGATGTACGCCATGAAGCTGAGCTTTTTCGGCGCTGACCAGTGTGTGACCGGCAGCTGCCATTGTCTGGAGGTAAACGGAAAGCATATTCTTATCGACTGTGGCCTGCAGCAGGGACGGGACGAGGTGGACAACGCCACGCTGCCCTTCCATCCCGGCAGCATCGACGCGGTGCTGGTGACCCACGCCCATATCGACCACTCCGGCCGTATCCCCATGCTGATCAAGAACGGCTTCCAGGGGAAGATCATCACCACCCGGCTGACGGCCAACCTGCTGAACATCATGCTGGCGGACTCCGCCCACATTCAGGAGAGCGACGCCGAGTATCAGAACCGCAAGAACCAGCGGGCGGGCCGTCCCGATGTGGAGCCGCTGTATACCGTGGCGGACGCCATGCGGGTGCCGGAATTTTTGCAGACCTGTGAATATAACCAGACCGTGGACGTGTGCGAGGGCGTGAAGGCCACTTTCATCGACGCGGGCCACCTGCTGGGCAGCGCCTCTATCCTCATGGAGCTGACCGAGGGCGGCGAGAAGCGGAACATCGTGTTCTCCGGCGATATCGGCAACGTGGATCAGCCCATCATCCGGGATCCTCAGTTCTTCGGCGGTGCGGACTATGTGGTGATGGAAAGCACCTACGGCAACCGCAACCACACCGAGGTGTGGAGCTATACCGACGATCTGGCCCAGATCATCGACGAGACACTGGGCAAGGGCGGCAATGTGGTGATCCCCTCCTTCGCCGTGGGTCGCACCCAGGAGCTTTTGTACTTCATCCGGGAGATCAAGGACCGCCATCTGGTGACCTCCGTGCAGGACTTCCCGGTGTATGTGGACTCGCCTCTGGCCAAGTCCGCCACCAGCATCTTCTGCGGCGATCTGCGGGGCTATCTGGATGAGGATGCGCTGGCGCTGGTGCAGGACGGCACCCATATGTTCAGCTTCCCCGGCCTGCATTTGACGGAGTCGGTGGAGGAATCCAAGCTGCTGAACATGGATCATGTCCCCAAGGTCATCATCTCCGCCAGCGGCATGTGCGACGCGGGCCGTATCCGCCACCACCTGAAGTATAACCTGTGGCGTCCGGAAAGCGCCGTGGTGTTCGTGGGCTTCCAGTCCCCCGGCACGCTGGGCCGCACCCTGCTGGACGGCACCGCCAGCGTGAAGCTGTTCGGTGAGGACGTGGCCGTCCGGGCCAAGATCGTCAATTTCCAGGGGCTCAGCTCCCACGCCGACCGGGATCATCTGCTGGACTGGATCTCCCACTTCAAGGAGCCTAAGCCCCAGCATGTGTTCATCGTCCACGGCGACCGGGAGGTAGCGCCCCTGTTTGCCGAGACCGTCAGCGCCATGGGCTTTGACGCCCACGCGCCCCAGTATACGGAGGAGTACGATCTTATTACCTGCACCCAGCTGGCCAAGGGCTTCCTGCCGGAGCGCAAGAAGACCGTGTTCGACGGTCAGGGCAGCCGGGCCGGTGTGGTCTATCAGAAGCTTCTGCAGGCCATGGACGCCCTGCAGGCGCTGGTGCGCCGCAGCAAGGGCCGGGACAACAAGACCCTTGGCGCGATGGCGGAGGCCATCCGCAAGATCACGGAGAAATTCGAGTTCTGATATTGAAAATAAGAATAGCGGAAACCACGATCCAAGGCTCCCCTGTGTAAGGAGAGCTGTCAGCCGCAAGGCTGACTGAGGGGTTGCCCCATGATGGGAATGAGATCAGGTGCAATATTGCCTGCTCACAATCCCTCCGGCGCTTCGCGCCACCTCCCTTTACACAAGGGAGGCTTTGGCTTGTACGGAAAATCGGAGAAAACATATTATTTTGAATAGGGGAAGCCGGTGGCTTCCCCTATTTTTGAGAAAGAGGTCACATGGAAACGCTGCAAAAAAATCAGACCGTCCGGGCGGTCATCGAGGGTTATTCCTCCGAGGGGCTGGGCATCGCCCGCGTCAATGGGCAGGTGGTGTTCGTTCACCGGGCCATCCGGGGCGAGGACTGCGACATCCTCATCATGAAGGTGCTCAGGCACGCCGCTTTCGGCAAGGTGACCGCCATCCACACGCCCTCCGGACACCGGCAGGAGCCGGACTGCCCCTATTACGGCAAGTGCGGCGGCTGCGACTTCCGGCATATGGATTATGCCGAGGAGCTGTCCACCAAGCGGCAGCGGGTGCAGGATGCCCTGAGCCGCATCGGCGGCAGCGCTGTGGCGGTGGAGGAAATTCTGGGCGCGGCGGATACGGCGCACTATCGCAACAAGAGCCAGTATCCCATTGCACCCAACGGCACGGTGGGTTTTTACCGCGCCCGCAGTCACGAGGTCATCGGCGTGGAGCAATGTCTGATCCAGCGGCCGGAGGCCGACGCGGCGGCACAGGCGGTGCGGCAGTACATCCGGCAGTTCCGGGTGCCCTGCTATGACGAGAAAACGGGCCGTGGCCTGCTGCGGCATCTGTATGTCCGCACCAACGGGGCGGGGGAAAGCCTGATCTGTCTGCTGGGCAGCGGCGAGCGTGCGCCCCATGAGCCGGAGCTGGTGGCGCTGCTGCGTCAGGCCGTTCCCAACGCGGTGGGCGTGGTGTGGGGCGTGAACCGCAAGAAGGGCAACGTGATACTGGGCGACAGCTACCGTACCCTCTGGGGGGAGGATACATTGCGGGATACCCTGTGGGGGTTGACCTTCCGGCTCAGCGTGCCGTCCTTCTATCAGGTGAACCGGGCCCAGGCGGAGGTGCTGTACCGCAAGGCGGTGGAGTTCGCCGCCCTGACGGGAGATGAGACGGTGCTGGACCTCTACTGCGGCGCGGGGACGATCACCCTGTGCATGGCCCGGCACTGCAAACAGGCTATCGGCGCGGAGATCGTGCCGGAGGCCATCGACGACGCATGGCAGAACGCCAAAGCCAACGGCGTGGACAACGTGGAGTTCTTCTGCAGCGACGCAAAGGAGACGGCGGCAGAGCTGGCTCATCGCGGCCTGCGGCCCGATGTGATCTGCGTCGATCCGCCCCGGAAGGGCCTTGCCCCGGAGGTGGTGGACGCGGCGGCGGCCATGTCGCCCAGGCGCATCGTCTATGTCTCCTGCGACCCGGCCACCCTGAGCCGGGACGTGAAGCGCTTCGCGGAACATGGCTATACCGCCGTCCGCGCCGCCGCGGTGGATCTGTTTCCCAGAACGGCCCATGTGGAGACGGTAGTACTGCTTTCCCACAAAAAGCCAGACGGACATATCAACGTAAAAGTTGAGTTTGGTGAGGGTGAGG
>CAKTRJ010000039.1 GCA_934597345.1 uncultured Oscillospiraceae bacterium | reverse complement strand
TGCAAAGCAGTAATTCACGCATCTTCGTCGATCTCGCGCACCACGTCGATGATGGTGTTGTCGCGGTACATGACCACACCTACGATACGATCCTTATAGCGGATGGGTTCAGGTACGCCCACCAGCGCTTCAGCTCGCCGCCCCAAAACTGCCGCGGCTCAGCTCTGACCTGTCTCGTATATTGAAATTCCGCATGGCGCAAAATTTGCGCTATGTAAGATCTCCTCAGCTACGATGTGAATTTTTTGCACTATTTTTTCTTGACATTTTCCTGTTTCCGTGTCTATATAAAACAAAAGGGCTATTTTTGCCTGCTGTGCTGTGTGGAAAGGAGAAGATCCTATGGATGCCGGATTTGTAAAAGTACTGGTCACGCCGAATGTTCAGGCGATCCCTGTGGCACTGGCCGCGCAGTCGGCCAGTCTGCTGGCATGCAGCGCAGACGAACTGCAAAGAGCCATCCGTGAATTGACTCTGACCAATCCCATGGTAGAACCGGCAGAGGGCGACGATCCCTATTACGACCTGATCTCCTCCATTCCCGCCCGGCGGGAAACGCTGGCAGAGCATCTCTCCGCCCAGCTGCGCATGACACTGAAGGATCCGACGCTGCTGCGGGTCTGTTTGCTGCTGGCCAACAGTCTGGACGCCAATGGCTATCTTCGGGATGATGAAGTCGGCCTGTGCCGTGACTTTTCCTGCGACGCCGCACTGTTTCACCGGGCGCTGCGGCACATTCAGGCATTGGAGCCTGCCGGTGTGGGCGCACGCAGTCTGTCGGAATGTCTATGCCTGCAATTGCAGGCTATGGGCGATCCCGACCCCCTGGCGGCACTGATCGCCCGGGAGCATCTGGAGGCGCTGGCGCGGGGCACGCTGTCGCTGCCGGGCGTCAGCGTGGCGACGACAGACGCCGCCGTGGCGCTGCTGCTGTCGCTGGAGCCCCGCCCCGGCAGCGCCTTTGATCATGAGGCCACCGTATTCGTTGTACCGGACGTGGCGGTACACCTCCAGGACGGCGCGCTGGCCGTCTCGCTGGTCAACCAGCCCCATATCCCGGCGCTGAACGCCCCATACACCGCCCTTATGGCGCAGGTCTCCCCGCAGGACAGGCAGTACCTGCAGGAACAGCTGGCCTACGCCCGTAGCTTTCTTTACGCCGTGCAGCAGCGCAGCAGCACTTTGCTGTGTGTGGCCGCCTACGCCGTACAGCAGCAGGCGGCTCATCTGATGGAGCCCCAGCACTGTCCCCTCCGGCGCCTGACCCAGAGTGAAGCCGCCGCTGCGCTGGGACTGAGCGTCTCCACCGTCAGCCGAGCCGTCAACGACAAATACCTGCAATACGAAAACCGGGTCATGCCCCTAAAGGCTCTGTTCACCGCCGGAGGCTGCGCCAACAGCTCCAAGGAGGAGATCATGTCCCGCATCCGGCAGATCTGCCAGCAGGGCTCGCGCCGCCCCAGCGACAACGCCATCGCCCAGCAGCTGGCCCGGGAGGGGATCCATATCTCCCGCCGCACCGTCAGCAAATACCGCCACGCCCTTGAAGAGGAAGGAGGCCCCTACCGATGAAGCAGCGGATCGTCAAATTCGCCGCCGCCCTGCTGGCGGCACTGTGCCTTCTGGCATTGCTGCCGGTCCAGGCCTCTGCCATTCATATGAATATCCGCGTGGCCGTTAAGGGCAAATGCCCCCCCTATCACTTCTGGGACGGCGATACCGCTATGGGCCTGAACATCGACATTCTGGAGCTGATGGCGGAAAAAGAGGGGCTGAATGTGGAGTATGTCTCCTACACCACCAGCAGCGACGCCGCCGATGCCCTGCTTTCCGGCGAGGTGGATGCGGTGCTGGGCGTCCTGTCCGCCGCCGCCTGTCCCGAAGGCACACGACTGACCAATGTGATCTCCTCCGGCACCATTTCACTGATTGCCCCCAACAATGTGGCCGGGAAGATCACTGTCAGAAATCAGGACAAGCAGCTTTACCCCGTGGCCTTTGAGCTGGGCACCATTCCCTTTTCCCAGCTCAATCAGCTGAAAACCCAGTATACCGTGGTGGCCGGTGACCAGGTGCAGCTGTTCAACAGTGTTATTGCCGGCAATGTGGCCGCGGTGGCCGCCGTCAAGGAGAGCTTTCTCTATCAGCTGAAGGATCTGGACGGATACGCCGATTCCTTCACGGTGGCCAACAACTATATGGGAACGGTGAGCTATGCCATCATGGTGCGTCAGAATGACACCGTGCTGTATGAAAAGCTGAACCGCAGCATCACGCAGCTGCGCAACTCCGGCGAATACGACGCGATACTGGAGCGCTGGATCGTGGATGAAAATCTGGAGGCCGCCCAGCGCCGCATTCAGAAGCTGCTGATCATCATCGCCCTGCTTCTGCTGTCGGCCGGCTGCGTCGTGCTGTTCTACAACATCTGGAACCGCCGATTGCAGCAGGTGGTACAGGAAAAGACCGCGGAGATCCGGCAGCAGATACTGCAGCTGGAGGCCGGCAACCGGCTGCGGAACCTGCTGATCTATGAATTTCCCAACAGCATCCTTCTGGTGCAGCAGAACGGCGAGGTATTGATGATGAATCCCCGGGCTGAACGGGTGGGCGGCATCGCCAGCGTGGCTTGGGACGAGCCCCATGAGCCGGTTCTTATGCAGGATCTGGCCGTATTCCGGGACATTTGGGCTATCGGCAGCCAGAGCGGGCTGGGCGAAATGGAGAGCTCGGTGGTGCTGCCGGTCATCAACAAAAACGGCCAGCAGAAGCAATACCGCTATCAGTATTTCACCCTGAACGAACAAAAGGACTGCGCCCTGCTGGTAGAGGACGTGACGGAGGAGGAAAACCGCCGCAGCGAGATCTATGAGGCCAACAAGAACCAGACCCTGAACCGCCTCATTGCCGGTATTGCCCATGAGATCAAGAACCCTCTCATGTCTATTCAGGCGTTTGCCTCCATCATCCGGGAGCAGGGCAACGACAAGGACTTTCAGGAGTCCTTTGCCCAGTATGTGCCTCAGGAGGTAGGCCGTATCAACCGCCTTATCGAATCGCTGATCAACTATGCCAAGCCGGTAAACGGCATCAAGGAGCGGGTGGATGCCCGGCGGCTGACCAATGAATGTGTCTATCTGGTCAGCGCGTCTGTGAAGAACAAGCAGATTACCTTCTCCTGCCACAACGCCGTGTCCGCCTACATCCAGGTGAACCGCGACCAGATGAAGCAGGCCCTGCTGAACCTGCTGATCAACAGCATCGAATCCGTGGAGGAGCGTCTGGCCCTGGAGCCGGACAGCCGTCCCTCCATTCTGGTCACCGTGGTGAAAGAGAACGGTACCGTCCGCATCAGCGTCCGGGACGAGGGCACCGGCATGAACGACGAGAGCATCCAGAACTGCATTGAGCCCTTCTATACCACCAAAAAGACCGGCACCGGCATGGGGCTCTCTCTGGCCAAACAGTTTGTCACGGAAAACGGCGGCCAGTTCCATCTGACCAGCCAGCTGAATGTGTACACCGAGATCTCTATGCTGTTTAAGGAGGACATACAGGAATGAACCGCACGATATATATCATCGACGACGAACCGTCCATCTGCGTATCGCTGCAGCTTGCACTGAAGAATCTTTATCGGGTCAAGACCTTTACCAGTTCGCTTCCCGCGCTGGCCAGCATGGAGGCGGAGGGCGCCGACATCGTACTTCTGGATCTGCGTCTGGGGGAGGAAAACGGCCTTGAGGTGCTGGAACGCATCAAACGGATCGACCCCAACACCGAAGTCATCATGATGACCGCCTTCGGCTCCATCGACACCTCGGTCAACGCCATGCAGAAGGGCGCGTTCACCTATCTCACCAAGCCCATCAACATCGAAGAGCTGAAGGTCATCATACAGCAGGCGGGCAACATCCGCAAGCTGAACGAGCAGATCTATTACCTCTCCGATCAGCTGGAGAGCAAGAGCCGCTTTGACGCCATCATCGGCGAGAGCGCCCCCATGCAGCGGGTCTATATGCTGATCGACCGGGTGAAGGACATTGATACCAACGTCCTGATCACCGGCGAGAGCGGCACCGGCAAGGAGCTGGTCGCCCGAGCCATCCATAACGCCGGAAAGCGCTACCGTGAGCGATTCGTGGTGGTCAACTGCGCCGCCATCCCGGAAAATCTGCTGGAGCTGGAGTTCTTCGGCTACAAGCGGGGCGCGTTTACCGGCGCCATGCAGGACAAGAAGGGCAAGCTGGAGCAGGCCGACAACGGTACACTGTTCCTTGACGAGATCGGCGATATGCCCCTGGGGCTGCAAAGCAAGCTGCTGCGGGCTCTGCAGGATAAGGAATTCACGCCGGTGGGCGGCAGCACCCACATCAAGGTGGACACCCGCATTCTGGCCGCCACCAACCGGGATCTCCCCGCCCTGATCGCGGAGGGGCGGTTCCGGGAGGATCTGTACTACCGGCTGAATGTCATGGAGATCAAGCTGCCGCCGCTGCGGGAACGGCAGGGCGACATTGCGATCCTGTGCAACTATCTGCTGGGCAAATTCTCCGCCGAACTGAACAAGCCCATCCGCGCCATCACGCCGGAGGCCAAGGAAATGCTGGAGCGCCTTCCCTACCCCGGCAACGTCCGCCAGCTGGCCAATATTCTGGAATATGCCTGCATCCTATGTCAGGACGGCGTGATCAGCAAGGAGGATTTTCCGGAATACGTCACCCGCACCGACGGAACCGGCCCCAGCGGAGATTCCATCGACGACTATCTGTCCTCCCACAGTCTGAAGGACATCGAAAAGCGGGCCATCGAAGCCACGCTACAGCGCTGCGGCGGAAAACGGGTCGCCACCGCCGCCCAGCTGGGCATCAGCAAACGGGGACTGCTGAACAAGCTGAAGGAATACGGCGTCATTGACCATGCCGCGCCGGATGCTTCATCCGACAGCGGTATCGCCTGAGCAAGGTATGCACCCTTCCCGGCGTACAATTTGCGCCAAGGGTGCAAAATTTACCCTATATCCAGCAATTTCTTTTCCCTTCTCCCCCCTGCCCCCTATAGACCCAGCATTTTATACGCGGTCACCGCCGCTTATTCCCCCATTGCGAAGAATATGCGCCGTTGACCGCGCATTTCTTAAAAATCGGATGGAAATTTTTCTCTTTTTGTAGAAAAGGCACAAATTGGCACGGGTTTTGCAAATAAGATTAGTAAGGGCGACCGCCCAACAACAATAAGGAGGACAAAGAATGAAAAGCAAGAGATTTGTCGCTTTGCTGCTGAGCCTGGTCATGGTGTTCACGCTGATCGGCTGCGGCACACAGACGCCCCCCGATGAGACCGGCACCCACTACAAAGAAGAGATCGTGATCGCCATGGCCGATGAGTTCACCACCATCGACCCCATGGAGACCACTGCCGAAACCAACCAGATCGTGCAGGATTGTACCCATGACCTGCTGACCGACACCAACCTGACCACCATGGAAAATGAGGGTGAGCTGGTGGATCACTGGGAAATGGTGGCGCCTGACCACTGGATCTTCTATCTGAAGGACAATGTCACCTTCCATGACGGCACCAAGCTGAACGTCGACGACGTGGCATTCACCTTCGAGCGCGCCAAGGACCATGCCGCCACCGCCAACTACATGGCCATGATCAAGGAGTTCGTCAAGGTGGACGAGCTGACCTTTGAGATCTATCTGACTCAGGGCAACGTGGACTTCAACTACACCCTGGCCGCCAACTCTCTGGCCATCCTGTCCAAGGAAGCCTTTGAGACCATGCCCGAAGAGGATGCCGTTAAGATCGGCACCGGCCCCTGGGTCTTTGACGAGTATGTCTCCGGTGACTATGTGTCCCTGAAGCGCTTCGAGGACAGCACCCTGTATCCCGTGCCCAATACGCAGCGTCTGAAGTTCCGCATGATCCCCGAAGCCTCCGCCCGCATGATCGCTCTGGAGAACGGTGAGGTAGACGTGATCATGAGCCCCTCCGCCACGGATTACGCCCGTCTGAGCGAGAGCGACAATCTCCAGCTGCTGACGGAGACCGGCCGTACCCAGCACTTTGTGGGCTTCGACCTGCAGAATCCCGACTTCATTGGTACGAACCCTGAGTTCCGCAAGGCCGTCGCCATGGCAATCAACAAGGAGGAAATGGTCATCGCCGCATGGGATGGCTATGCGCAGGTCTCCACCAGCATGATGTGCCGCGACATGGGCTACTATGCCGACATCAAGGGCATCCCTTATGATCCCGAAGGCGCTCAGGCTATCTTTGACAAGCTGAACTGCAGCGGCATGACCGTCCATCTAATCACCTCCGACGCCAGCCACCGCGTGAAAATGGCAGAGAACTTCCAGAGCCAGATGGCCAAGTACGGCATCACCATCACCGTGGAGTACATGCAGCAGTCCGCGTTGATCGAAAAACTTACCAGCGACGGTGCCACCAGCGGTGTGGAGATGTATATCTGCTCGTGGACACCCGGCAAGAACGCCGACTACATGTTCCGCAATCCCATCCATTCCCAGGGCGGCCGCAACTACTCCCACCTGGCTGATCCCGAAATTGACGCGCTGATCGACGCCGCTGCCGGCGAGACCGATACCACCAAGCGTGCCGAGATGTATCTGGAGCTGCAGGAGGAGTTGACCTGCGAGATCATTCCCTGGATCCCCATCGCACAGAACACCCTGACTCTGGGTGCTGCCAAGGGCGTGACCGGTGCGCTGCTGCATCCCGGTCTGGTCCACCAGTTCAAGAACGTCGAGCGTCTCATCTGACCGTGATCTCTGCGCAGACGTTTCACACCTCTATCCGCTGACGCGGCAGGCGACCCCTGACGGGCTCTCCCCTCAGGGGTCGCCTGACACTCTATCTATATACGGGAGGAAATCATGTTTCGCTATATCATGAAGCGTATTCTGATGATGATCCCCGTTCTGATCGCGGTATCGTTTGTCGTGTACTTCCTGATGGATCTCGCGCCCGGCGATATTATTTCCTCCATGGCCCCTCAGGATGCTACCGAGGCGGAGATCGAGATTATGCGGGCAGAACTGGGTCTGAACGGTTCGCTGATCGAACGCTATTTTCGCTATCTGGGCAACCTGCTGCGGGGCGACATGGGCATGTCTCTGTCCCTCAAGCGTCCTGTTGCCGACGTATTCTTTGAACGCTTCCCCGCCACGCTGGAGCTGGCGCTGGCCGCCACCGTGGTGGCGCTGGCCATATCCATACCGTTAGGCATTGCCGCCGCCACCCATCACCGCTCCTTCCTGGACGGCTTCAGCATGGTGACCGCCATGTTGGGTCTGTCCATGCCGGGCTTCTGGCTGGGTCTGCTGCTGATCCTGTTCTTCTCCCATCAGCTGGGCTGGCTCCCCTCCGGCGGCAGCGGCGGCATTGTTCATCTGATCCTGCCTGCCCTTGCGTTGGGCGCCGGTCAGGCCGGCAGCCTGACCCGTATCACCCGCTCCTCCATGCTGGACGTGATCCGGCAGGACTACCTTCGCACCGCCCGCGCCAAGGGCGTCAGCGAAAAAATGGTCATCCGCAAGCACGCGCTGAAAAACGCACTGATCCCCATTATCACGGTGTTCGGCTCTACGCTGGGCAATCTGCTGGGCGGCGCCGTGGCGATTGAGACCGTCTTTTCCTGGCCGGGTATCGGACGTCTGACCGTCTCGGCCATCAATACCCGCGACATCACGCTGGCCACCGGCTGCATCATTATGTTTACCGTGCTGCTGACCGTGACCATGCTGCTGGTGGACATCGCATACGCATACGTGGATCCGCGCATCAAGGCGCAGTACTCCAAGTGAGGTGCCTCATATGAAAAACAGTAAAATCACTGCCGACGAGCTGAGATCCTATCAGAAGAGATCACTTTGGCAGGAGATCTGGCGCAACTACCGCAAGAGCCCCAGCGCCATGATCGGCCTGATCATCATCGCCATCATCGTGATCCTGGCCATCGTCTCGCAGTTTATCTATGATTATCAAACCGACATCGTCCAGCAGGACGTTATGAACCGCTTCGTCAAACCCGGCATAGACGGCCACCTTTTGGGCACCGACCAGTATGGCCGCGATGTGCTGACCCGAATTCTGTACGGTGCCAAGTACTCTCTGGCTGTCGGTATCGTCTCCGTGGCCATCAGCTGCGCGCTGGGCTCCTCTCTGGGGCTGATCGCCGGCTATTACGGCGGCGTGATCGAAAACATCATCCTCCGTGTGTGTGAGGTATTCATGGGTATCCCCAGCGTGCTGCTGGGCATCGCCATCATGTCCGCCTTCGGCCAGAGCCTGTTCGTACTGATGCTGGCCGTGGGTCTGGTGTACGTTCCCATGTTCGCCCGTACCGCCCGCGCCGCGGTGCTCCCCGTCCGGGACGAGGAATACATCGAGGCGGCTCGTGTCTCCGGCGTCAACGACCTCAAGATCATCTTCGGCCATGTGCTGCCCAACTCGCTGTCACCCATCATCGTGCAGGTGACCATGGGTGTGGCCAACGGCATCCTGTCCGCCTCCTTCCTCAGCTTCCTGGGACTGGGCGTGCCGGTACCCGCGCCGGAATGGGGCGCCATGCTCTCCAGCGGACGCGAATTCATCCGTGACTCCGGCTACCTGACCACCTTCCCGGGTCTGGCGATTATGATCACCGTTCTGGCCTTCAACCTGATGGGCGACGGTCTGCGTGACGCGCTGGATCCCAAGCTGAAGCAGTAACAGGAGGATGCCATGAACCAACTGGAAAACAAGAACGGTCTCGTACTGGACATTGAAAACCTGTCCGTGCGGTTTGCCACAGAGGATGGCGTGGTCAACGCCGTCAACGGTCTTGATCTGCGCATCGAAAAGGGCAAGGCCATCGGTCTGGTAGGTGAGACCGGCGCAGGCAAGACTACCACCGCCCTGTCCATTCTGCGTCTTGTCCCCGATCCCCCCGGCGTGGTGGATTGCGACAAGCTGGAGGTCAACGGGCAGGACATCCTCAGCATGAGCGCCAAGGAGCTGGAAAAAGTTCGCGGCAAAGAGGTATCCATGATCTTCCAGGATCCCATGACAGCCCTAAACCCCGTGTTCACCGTAGGCGACCAGATCGCAGAGAGCATCAGTATCCACGAAAACGTCTCCATGGTGGAGGCGCAGAAGCTGGCCGTGGGTATGCTTGAGCTGGTGGGTATCCCCGGTGAGCGCGCCGGCGACTATCCCCATCAGTTCTCCGGCGGTATGAAGCAGCGTGTGGTCATCGCCATCGCGCTGGCCTGCCACCCCCAGCTGCTGATCGCTGATGAGCCCACCACCGCGCTGGATGTGACCATCCAGGCTCAGGTGCTGGATCTGATGAAGAATCTGCGCAAACAATACCAGACCTCCCTCATCATGATCACCCACGATCTGGGCATCGTGGCGGAGATCTGTGACGAGGTGGCCGTCATGTACGCCGGAAACGTGGTGGAGCAGGGTACGCTGGAGGACGTGTTCAACCACACCATGCACCCCTATACTGAGGGTCTGTTCAACAGCCTGCCCAACGTCAATGACCGCAAGTCCAAGCTCAAACCCATTCCCGGCCTGATGCCCGATCCCACCGCGCTGCCGGAGGGCTGCCCCTTTCATCCCCGCTGCCAGTACGCCACCGAGGCTTGCAGGCAGGTACAGGAGAAGCGGTATGTGTCCGACACCCATTTCATCCGCTGCTGCGCGTATGACAGACCCGGCTTCCACATTGAACGGAAGGAGAAATCATAATGGCCGAAACCATTCTGGAGGTAAGAAACCTCGTCAAGCATTTCAAGACCAGCCGCGGTATGCTGCACGCGGTGGACGACGTCAGCTTTACCCTGGAACGTGGCCGGACGCTGGGTCTGGTGGGCGAATCCGGCTGCGGAAAGTCCACCACAGGGCGCACCATCCTGCGGCTGATCGAACCCACCAGCGGCGAGATCATCTTTGAGGGGCAGGACATCAGCAAGCTCAGTCCCAGCAAGCTGCGGGCACTGCGCAAGGATATGCAGCTGATCTTCCAGGATCCCTATTCCTCTCTGGATCCCCGCAAGACTGTCAGCCAGATCATCAGTGAGCCTATCCGAGCCAACAAGATCCTCAAGACCCAGAAAGAGATCGACGAGCGGGTGGCGGAGCTGATGGAGACCGTGGGACTTGCCATGCGTCTTTTCAACACCTATCCTCACGAGCTGGACGGTGGCCGCCGCCAGCGTATCGGTATCGCCCGGGCACTGGCTATGGAGCCCAAGTTCATCGTCTGCGACGAGCCGGTCTCCGCTCTGGACGTCTCCATTCAGGCACAGATCCTGAACCTGCTGAAGGAGCTGCAGGAAAAGATGGGGCTTTCCTACATCTTCATTACCCACGATCTGGCGGTGGTCAACCACTTCGCCGACGATATTGCCGTCATGTACTTGGGCAAGATCGTGGAAAAAGCCCCCGCGGAGGAGCTGTTCACCAATCCTCTGCACCCCTATACAAAGGCGCTGCTGTCTGCCATCCCCATTCCTGAACTGGGCGTGCAGAAGGAGCGCATCCCCATCAAGGGTGAAATCACTTCGCCCATCAATATGCCGGATGAGTGCCGCTTCTTCAAGCGCTGCCAGTACGCCTGCGACAAGTGCAAGGCGGTGCCGCCGTTGGTGGAGGTCACGCCCGGCCACTTTGTGGCCTGCTTCCGGCAGGATGAACTTAACTGACGACTTCTTCGATACCCTCCTCTGACTTCACGCCGTGGTGCAAAAATTGCACTGCGGCGTGAATTTTGCGTGGTTTCTCACACCGGACTGCCGGTCGTCCCCCACCAAAATATGGCACGTTTTTTGCAAATACATTTTATAGAGGCAGACCCTGCCTGAACATCAATACGATCTGGAGGATACGGATATGGTATTTGGTATTTTGAAGGACATCAAAGAAGGCGAAAACCGCGTGATCTGCACGCCTGTGGAGGCGGCCTCCATCCGCGCCGCGGGATATACCGTGCTGGTGCAGTCCGGCGCCGGTGTCGGTGCCGGTTTCCCCGACGAAAAGTACACCGCGGCAGGGGCTGAGATCGTGGCCGACGCCGCCGAAATGTGGCAGCGCTGCGACTTTCTGGCCAAGGTCAAGGAGATCGAGCCCTCCGAGTTCGGTCTGCCCCGTGAAGGCCAGATGCTGTACTGCTGCGTACACCCCGCCGGCCATCCCGAAGAGGTGGACGCACTGCTGAAGAGCAAATGTATCGTCATCACCGCCGAGGACAGCCACCGCTACGGCTCCCCCAACTGCGAGGCGGCCGGCAAGCAGGGCGCGCTGTTCGGTCTGGAGTCCATGCTGAGCATCAACGGCGGCAAGGGCAAATATGTGGGCGGCTTTGCCGGCGCACCCGGCATGAATGTACTGATCCTGGGCGGCGGCACCGTGGGACAGGGCGCTTTGAGCGTGCTGTATGCTCTGGGCGCCAATGTGACGGTCATGGACATCAACATGGGCATTCTCCGCCAGTTGGGCGACAAGTATCAGGGGCACATCAACACCATGTTCTGCAACCAGCAGACCATCGCCTCCGTGCTGCCCCAGACCGATATGGTCATCAACTGTGTCAAGTGGCCCAAGCAGCGCAAGGACTTCCTGATCACCAAGGAAATGCTGAAGCTGATGGAGCCCGGTTCCGTGCTGGTGGACATCTCCAACGACGATCCCGGCGCCATCGAATCCAGCCACGAGACCCACCATGACGATCCCCGCTATGTGGTCAACGGCGTCGTCCATTACTGCGTCAGCAACATCCCCGGCGCGGTGGCACACTCCACCTCCGTCTCTCTGGCGGCTGAAACGCTGCCCATGCTGCTGAACATCATGAATAACGGTCTGGCGGAAGCCTGCGTCCGTGACGGGTTTATCCGCCGCAGTCTGGCCTGCTACAAGGGCTATCTGACCCATGAGGAGACCAGCGGTATCCAGGGCAAGCCCTGGATACGTCCCGAGGACATTCTGGGCATTGCGGATCGCCAGCTGGATCCCGCTCCCCCGGCCACCACCACCCGCAGCACCAACTTCATCAAGCTGTAACTTCACACCAGGCTGCGGGGAAAGTGCCATGCGGCACTTTCCCCGCAGTCTTTCTCCCTTATAAGGAGTCGCATTATGATCAATGTCAACGTGGAGCAGTTCCTGCAAGAACTGGAATTATTGGTCAATATGGACAGCGGACAGGGCAATCCCGGAGGCATCACGGCGGTGGCTCAATGGTTCAAAGACCGTTTTGACGCCCTGGGCTGGATCACAGAGCTGGCGGACGTGAGCAGCGAAACCGGAAACTGTCTGATCGTAAAGAACCGTGAGACCGCGCACTACGACGCATTGCTGGTAGGGCACCTTGATACGGTTTTTCCCACCGGAGAGACCTCCAGGCGCCCCTTCCGCCGAGATGAACACCGCGCTTACGGACTGGGCGTTCTGGATATGAAGCAGGGCTGTCTGGCGATGCTGCACGTTCTGGAACAGCTTCCGCCGGAGGTCAACGCCGCACTGAACATTGCCGCCATTTTCAACCCCGACGAAGAGGCAGGCAGCCTCTGGTCAAAGGAGCTCATCGACAGCTATGCCCGTCGCTGTGACTACGCCTACGTATTCGAGGCCGCCTCCACGGACGGCTCCCACTGCATACAGCGCAAAGGACGCTATACCGCCCACATACAGTTTCACGGTCAGTCGGGACACGCCGGCTATTTGCTGGAGGGCGGAATGGTATCCGCCGTCAACGAGCTGGTCTGCTGGGCGGTGAAGCTGAATGAACGTTGCTCGGCCACCGCCGGCACCAGCGTCAACATCGGCGTGATCCGCGGCGGGCAGGGCGCAAATATCGTACCCGATTTTGCCGAAATGGAAGTTGAAGCCCGTTACGAGCGCATCGAGGAATGCAAACGGCTTTTGACCACTATCGATGCGCTGAAGCAGCACGCCGCGAAGGCAAATGTCGGCGTGACCTTCGTAACGGAGAAATATGTACCGCCCCTGGAGCCCACGGCGCGCGTATTGAGATATACCGCGCATATCCGCACGCTGTCCGAGGCGCACGGCATTCCCTTTGCCGTCAAAAAACGCGGCGGCCTGTCCGACGCCAACCACATTGCCGCCTGCGGCCCCATCTTTCTGGACGGGCTGGGTCCCACCGGCGATTTTGACCACAGTCCACGGGAATATCTGGAGCTGTCTACCATCGAGCCCAACCTACGTCTCGCGTGGCTGCTGCTGCGGGATCTGGCCGATCAAAAGGAGGATCTATGACCACTGATTTGTCTGCTGCCGCCCTGCTGTCCGCCGCGGAAGCATTTCTCGCACGGGGCGATGCCATCCAATATGACCAGCGAAGCATGGATCGTGTGGTGCAGATCACACCGCGCCGGGACAAGCTGGCTCCGCCGGAAGCGGCCACCGTGCAGCATATGCTGTTTCTGGACTGCTCCTCCTTCGTCAATGCGGTATACCATACCGCATTTGGCCGGGTACTGGACGCTGATCTCACCTGGCACATGGCGCAGATGATCCAGCCCTGCGTGTTCCGATGGCAGTTCAGTCATGCGGAAACGCCGGAGGAACGCCGCCGGATCAGCCGCGAGACCGCCGCACTGCTCCGCCCCGGTGACCTGCTGGTGATGGATAAAGGCAGCAACGGCCATGTTGTCCTGATCGGCGACGGCGTTTACTACCACTGCGACCAAAAGGGCGGCGAAAAGGGCTACCGTTACGACACCAGCCAGGAAGCCTTCACTCCCGGCGGCGCTGTATACCGGGAGCCGTTGGCAGCCCTGCTGAACAGCGAAACGTCCAACCAGCTGGATACCTGCTGCGTGTTCGATAACACGGTTCAAAGTTTCTGCGTGTTGCGGCCCCTGCCCCGGATGGGGAAGCCCACTCCGGCGGTCGCCGCACGGCTGAAGAACGCCGCAGCGCTGCACTGCTCCGTGCTCAGCTCCCATCCCGGTGGACGATCCGCCGCTCCCGGCGAGACCGTCACATACACGGTACACATCCGCAGCCGGCTCACGTCTGACCGAACCGTGCAGGTGACCTTTACCCCACCTGCTTCCTGCGGCGGAGAGACCCATTCCTCCCTTCTGTCCCTGCCTGCCGGCGAGACTGTGCAGGTGTCCTTCTCCCTGACCGTTCCTTTCACCGATGCCCCCCTTCTGGAGGCGCCCGCCATTTCCGTCAACGGGCTGCCGGTGTGGGCGGAGCGCGTACTGCTGCACGGTGGCCTGTCGTTCATGCAGCAGCGGCAGGTCACAGCAACGGTACGGCAGGCCGCAGAGTCCGGGCAAGATATATGGGCTGCCGCAGTCCATGCTTACGCCCTATTGGGCATCACCCTTCCCACCAGTGCACTGGAAGCCCTGGCGGCACTGTTCCGCCGCTATGACGCCGTCCCAGGAGATGTGCTCTGGCGGCTGCCTCAGCAGCCGCGGCACGACGCCTCTCTGTACAGCTTTTTCGGCGGCACCGGCGTCATCACGCCGGAGACCGGCGGCGACAGCACCATCCGGATCCGGCGCATCATACCGGTCGATCTGAACCCCGGCGATATGATCCTCTGCAGCGGCGACGCCCTGTTCCGTCAGACCGCTGTACTCTTCTGCACAGAGGACGGTCTTATCTGTCAAGACGGCGGCAACGTCACACTGCTGCGGGAGGAGGACGCCAGACGGCACATCGAAGGCCTGCCGGGACAATTTTGCTATATTGTGCTGCGCCCCAGCGCGGCAGAGAGGAAATGACCATGAATTTTACCACTGATTACCGACTGGAAAACTTTATTCTGCAAACCCAATGGGCGGACATTCCCGCTCCCGTGCAGGAACGGCTGCGGGGTTGTATGCTGGATCTGCTGGGTGCGCTGGTCGCCGGCAGCGGTAGCGGTCAGTTTGCCGCCGGTCTGGCTCTGGCTCGCCGCGCCTTCCGCTCCGGTGACATCGCCGTCATCGGCGCAGCGGATACCTTCGATTTTCTGGGGGCCTCCGCTGCCATGGGGCACGCCTCCAACGCCTATGACATCGATGACGGCCATAACATCATCCGTGCCCACCCCGGCACCTCCTTTATCGGCGGTCTGCTGGCGGCAGGCTATGAGTGTGATCTGAATGCTCAAGACTTCCTGGCAGCGCTGTACGTCTCCTATGAGACCACCATCCGCATGGGCGAGGCCATCATGGACTACTACCAGTATGCCCACTCCAGCGGCACCTTCGGCGCAGTGGGCGTGGCGGCTGGCGCAGGCCGCATTTATGGTCTTGACCGCGCAGCGCTGAATAACATCTTGTCCATCGCCGAGTTCAATGCCCCGCTGGTACCGGGCATCCGCAGCGTGGAGTACCCCTCCATGAACAAGGACGGCGTGCCCTTCGGCGTCATGATCGGCGCATTGGCGCTGCTGGCAGACCAATGCGGCTTCACCGGCAACAAGCATCTGCTGGAGGCTGACGAATACCGCCGCTATCTGGACGATCTGGGGCAGAACCACGAGGTCATGGCGCTGTATTTCAAGCCCTATCCCTGCTGCCGCTGGGGTCATCCCGCCATCGACGCCTGTCTGGCACTGATGGCAGAGCATCACGTCACTGCCCAGGATATAAAGTCCGTGACCGTTGAGACTTTCTATAAGGCCACGCAGCTGTCCAAGGGTATCCCCTCCTGCGCCGACGCCGCCCAATACAACATTGCCTATCCGGTGGCCGCCGCCATTGTCAATAACGGCTTCTCCATCCAGCAGGTGGAAAACACCAACGACGACGCCGTTATCGACATGATGGGTCGGCTCTCCTTCGTATGCGACCCGGAGCTGGACGCCCAGTTCCCCGCCCGCCGTCTGTGCCGAGCCGCCATGGTGCTGAAGGATGGCCGCCGCATCGTCTCCGACGTCCATGAACCCCGTGGGGAGGCCTGCGAGAATATCGGCTATGACTGGTTGGCAGATAAATTCCACCGCATCACAGCCCATCGCTTGACCTCGCCCCAGCAGGAGGTTTTCATCCAGCGGCTGCATAACGACGACTGGACTGTGCGCCAACTGATAAGTCAAGTCAACGCTGCACTGCTATAGTATAAGGCTCTGCCCGCTGCATACCCGCTATGCGCAAAATCATAACCACCAGTAAACTGGTGGTTTGACCTGCCCCCCAAAGGGGCTATTCCGACCGTAGCCACTAAAATGGGCGTTGAAAGTTTGACACCGCATTACCATTTCAGGCAGCCGCTTCAAGCGGCTGTCTTTTTATGCCTTCTTATTCTTGTCGCCCGTAAACGGGTCTACATATTCTTTGATGCTGATCTGCGGCATAGTCCTCCTCCGGTTGGTTTCGGATATACTCCGCTACCCGCCTATGAAGCGGCGGCGGAGTTCACCGATCGAGCCGCCGAAGAGCTGGACGGACTGTTGTCTGAGCTGGGTGGTGATAAAGGCGCGCTGAATACTCTTGAAAAGCTGGAAACGGCGCGTGATGCCGCGGCAGAGGAACTCGCCAAGCTGCTTGACGCCCAAGCTACAGGAGAAACGACCGAGACGGATAAGCAGGCACTGATAAATGCTGCCAATCGGCTGGACAGCAAGCAGCGGCAGGTGGAGGCTGTATCTCAGTTGTTGGACACGACCATGCTGCGCCAAAAAGAAGCAGTCGATCTGGTGGTATCCGCCGCCGTGCAGACTGCCACAGAGCGGGCACAGGAGGTGCAGAGCATCATCGGTGCATGGAGCGATGAACCCTCGAATATGCGCCGCATGTCTGAGAATCTTGCACTGCTGGAAAAGGTACGGCGGAGTCCGGTGCTGAGGGATGTTTCCAAGTATCTGGGTCGCTTCCGTGAACTTCTCGCGCAGACCAAGAAAAATGGCTATGCCTATGGGCGCGGCGAAACCTACTCTCTGGAGTTAGGTAATAACCTGTCCCGTGCGCTGACTTCGGAGCTTGCCATGCTGGCCACGCCGGAGACTATTCCGCTGTTCCTGCGGAAGTATCAGCAAAAGCAGATCAAACAGTATCGCCGGCGTGAACCTATCTATAAGGG